>DRHS01000241.1 GCA_011053095.1 Bacteroides sp. | reverse complement strand
TGTGTATACCTCCTTTTAAAAATTGATAAGATAAGCATACAACATGATAAATAATCCAAACCTTTTTTCAGTAGAATGCGCATTGATTCAGTAGTTTTCCTAAAAGGTTTGGATTTTATTTAGGTTGGGATAACTTAGATCGTGTAAACGGGGTCCATGGCCTCTTCCACCATGAGAGATATTAGCGAAAAAAAGGATTCTTCTGAACCATCTATATGCGGAGCCCCGATTCATCTGAGAACCGTCTGGTTTAATAAAGAACCAATTTTCCTTTCTTATCGAAGGGAATTGGTTCCTGTACATAAAGTACTCCTCACACGCTTTTGCTAAAGAGTCTGATAAAGGAACCATCCTGTCCTTTCCGTTTTTGCAATTTCTCAGTACCAGGTATTTCTCATGAAGGTTGATATCATTGCATGTTAAATACAGGGCTTCATTAATTCTTATTCCAGTACTATACAGAAGTCTAATCAATATCGGTATAGCGTATACTGTCGTATTATGGTTACAAGGTGAAGGAGCCAACTCATCGCAGACCTTGAAAATCGTCTGCATCTGATCCCTTGAAAAGATGTAAGGCGTAAAAGTACTCTTAAATTGTGGCAGCTTTGGAATGAATGATATAAAACCAAGATCAGATAAGTACCGGGCAAATTGTGAAAGAATTTGAATACGGTTATATCTGGTTTTATCGGATTCGTTTGGCCTTTTTTTGCAATATTCATCAGCTAACTCTTTTGTTACTGCAATTTCAAACACATCCTTTTCCATAGCTATGTGATCAAACGAAGCAAGAGCCCAACCAGCATCCTGATATTTGTAACCGAGACTGTTTTTAAGTTCAATAAATTTCAAAATGTAGGGCCCAAAGACGCTATAATAGATCCTATTCATGGAAGTACCCTCCTTTCTGTTTGTAAAATGATGGAGGAACCGGTGGTACTTCCAGAGCACATTTCCTCAATGAGTTGATATCAATACGTAAATAGGACATGCTAGATGTCATGCTTTTATGCCCTAAAGCTTCCGATATTACAGGTAGTGGAGCCTTGGCTTTTAACAGGGCGCCAGCAAAACTGTGTCTGAGGGCATGAGGACCGTGTCTCCTATTGGAGCAATTTATTCCTGCCAGGGTAATATATTTACGAATCATATTTCCCAGATCAGTGGTATGTATTCTGTTATATGGGGACACTTTTTGAAGGAAATAGCGACTTTCCTTCGAGACCGGACGACCATGCTTGAGGTAAGCTATTATTGCATTACCTATTTCAGGCAGAAGTGGAAGTTCTAACGCCTTCCCGGTCTTTTTCTGATTAATAGTAATGACATTGCGCTCCCAGTTGATATTCTCAAATTTAAGCTCACATATGTCAGATGCTCTTAGCCCTAATTTTGTGGCCAGCAATAAAATAGCATAGTCACGTTTGCCTCTCGGGCTTCCTCTATCAACCGCCCTTAACAGGGCATTTATTTCTCCATCGGTGAATGTAGATGGTAGTTTAGGTTGTTTTGTGTAATTATCTTTTGGTATAATCCGAGAGTAATCAACCGATAAGATTTGATGTTCATGCAGATACCTAAAGAAGATTTTAAGGATGTTCAAGGAAACATGCTTATTAGCTGAAGCATTCGGATCCATTTGTTCAATATAGGATAGTATTTCAGAGGCTTTGAGATCACCAATTAGTTTTACTCCAATATTGTTCATATGACAGTAAAATAGATACAAGTGAAAGACGTAAGATTGGATCGTATTCTCTGATAGTTTTAGTGTGTTTTCCCTGTACGAAATAAATTCACTAATGATACGTCCTGTATCCCCTTTGAATACCTTTGGTTGGTGCTTCCTCTGTCCCAGCAGGATACGGCCTGTCTTTTGATACTCGGAGAGGACTTCTATTACATTTACCAGTTCCTTATCTTTCCGATTGAGTTGATGGTAGTCAAAATCACCAAGTACAGAAGTTAGATAGGCCAGCTCCACATCGGTATCATAGTATTTGATCTTATTGTCCTGCATAAAGTCTTTTACTTTTTTCCATCTGCAACGATACCGATAAATAGTTCCTTCACAGCGATGGATGTCCCTCATATAATCAAACATCTCATTCATCAGATTGTCAATTGTTTGTTTTTGATTTTCCATTACTTTAATTATTTGTTATCTGGCAATATTGCCCTTGTTGAGATAATAAATAATGTAAAGTTAAACTGAATAAATGGTGCTATTTGAAAGGGCTTTGTGCTCTTAGTTTACATTATCATATAGTTTACATTTCCTGTGCCTGCGTTCCCAGCTAGTATCACATTTTGGCCGTTTTTTATGAACTCAAAACTCTCCAGAACATCAATCTTTTCCTGGGCATTCTTAGGGAGTGCTTCCCGTTGAAGATCCTGCAAATACTTTTTATAGGGAAAGTTGGCCTGACGAACCCTGGACAACTTGCGGTTTTTTAGCCTGGTTTCAAATTCATCTTTCAGGAGTGTCTGTAAATAATCTTCATAACCGGTCTTCTCTTTCATGGCCCTCTGAGCCAGAGTAGTGTAGTTATTCCGTATGGCCGGAAGCCTCAGTTCTTTGGTATATGCAATAATTTTCTCTTTTGTATTTGTTGGTATCATTATTTTTGTGTTTTATTGATTAATTCTATTCTAATAGTCCAGTAATAAGCTTAGTTCCTTAAGCTGTGCAAGTGATTGCTGTAGTATCTGATCATCATGATTTTCCTTGGGTGTATATACGATGTTTTTCTGCATGCACAGCGCTTGTATCTTGTCAAGTGATATATCATGAGGGCAGGTACGCTTGAGTGTCTGTATGGCTTCATGTACCTTATCGAAGGCATAGTTGTGATCTTGAAGAAAGATCAACAGTTCAACAAAATCCTTTGCCGCGTGTGCAAAATACTTCTCGAAGATATGCTTCACATCTTCTGGTGCGGATGCCAGAGCCTGAGAACCAGCCAGTGCCCCGGACTTCCTCTTCAGGGTATACAGGTAATGGTCCAGGTTGATATACCACCCATGCCGGCTGTATTGGCGCTCATGCTCGCATATCTTCTGGTTCTCATGGTAACAATACAATCTCTCCGGATATACTTTTACATCCACCATCTTACCCACCAGATGATCCGGTACACTGTATCGGTTCGTGGCATATGTGATTACAGAGTATTTATCAACTTTGCCTTGTTCCATCTGACCACAATCAAAGCTGGGAGGTACCGGGTATAGTTGCTTCTTCTCAATTTCCAGCAGGTCAATGGGTCTCTTTCCCTGATTATCCCGGTTATAACGAGTGTTCAGACGGTTACAGGTACCTAATAACCAAACATTTGATCCATCAAGAGTTGGAAAGCGGTCTCTTTTGCAAAATGCCTTGCGGCGGATAAACTCAACATTACGTTCAACATGACCTTTTTCATTGCCACGCCTCACATTGCAAAATCGAAAATGAAACTGATAGTACATTGACAGTTTTAGCAATGCCTCAGTTGGCTCCTTTTCCGACGGACCAACAAATTTGCGTATGACAACTCGCATATTATCATAAACCATGGTATGAAAAACTCCACCAACATGTTCGAAAAATAGTACGTGGGCCTGCAGAAACGAAGCAGTATCCTGGCGGTGAAATAACACAGCATAGCGGTAATTACTCATGGCTGGTGTAAAAACTGCCATATAGAGTGTCCGCATCTGACCGTCTATCTCAAGCTTGACTTCACCCCAGTCAAACTCACAAACATCACCGGGATTATACACTTGACGAATAAAAGCTTCATTTCTTTGGATTAGCTTCCTGTTGATGTGATGACATACTGTTGTATAGCCAATATCATGACCCATATCCTGAAGATGTTCCAAAATATCGATCTTCTTCATTACCTGCTTATGAAGCCCGCGACTACGCTTTTCTTCATTTATCTGCAATAACCGATCGACCTCCTGGCTAATCTCATCCAGGAACTTCTGATTGCTGCGATTGCTGCTATCGTACTTGGGGATCTTGACAAGTTCCTCAATTAGAACCTCGTCTTCTTTCTCCGTGTTGGATAATTTTTGCCTGCCTTGTTCATATTCTGCCAAATACCGCCGAACTGTCTCCCTGTTTATTTTTAACTCACGGGAAATTTTACGTTCTGAATCACCATCCCGGTATCTGCGTAGAATAATTTTTTGTTTTGTACTCATACCTATCATTTTTTATTCTCCTCTCATTTGCAAAAAATGAGTGAAGATATGCATCGATAAGTGGTATGGTTTTCAACTGAAATATGGTATGGTTTTCAACCGGTATATACAGTAACGAAGTGGAGCTTTGTAAAACCTTGACAGGTTCATTATTTGCTCTATCTTCATTTCAGAAAGGATAATGGAGAAATGACTGATTGATTTCAGAGGGGTGGTATCATTTTTTACCCTTGAGTGGGTCCAGTCTTAACCCTCGTTAAAACTTGGAAGCCCTTAAAGATAAAGACCTCTATAACTCGATTATTCAGCACCGTTCGACATTCACAAAACTGCAAGAGGTTGATTATACCACTCACCTGCCAGATAGGATAGATTTCGTCCCACCAGACCCTATCCTTAACAAATATGAAAAGGACTACAAGCGCATGCAGGAAAGTATGATTTATGGAGATTCCTTGCCCTTTAAGGATCTCATTAACCAGATCACAGCACTAAGAACCAGATTCCGGAATGTGAAGTTCTAATCAAAAAATTGTATTTGAGTATTGAAATAAGCTGCAGGCTTCAGGATTTTCCCCAAACAATTACAGCTAATACGCTGTTATGTAGCGTATTAGCTGTCTTAGGAGGTCGGTAGCGGATTCGAACCGCTGTAACTGGTTTTGCAGACCAGCGCCTAACCACTCGGCAAACCGACCATAATGTCTGTGAAGGGAACCTTGATTTTGATTCCATTCTGCATTTTGTGCCTGCAAATTTAGTAAATAATAAATAATCCGGAATTTAAAACCAGTATTTATAGGCAATGCCAGTCCATGCATGCGCGGAGGAATTCATAAACCGGGGAGATGACATTTGAGAATATATAAGCAGTTGGTGTTTCCACATTTCGAAAGTGGCAGAAATATTTAGTTGTCCCAGCCATCGAATCATATTTTCATCTGATATATAGTAAGTGCTGGTGTTATTGAACATCCCTCCCTGAAGTGTTGCATCATAGAATACACGACTGACGGTAGCAGAAAAGTGCATTAAAAAATTTAACCCCTCCTCCCCTGAGGGTCCCAGCCTTTTAAAATACCCGCTCCGCCCATCCAGCCTGAACCACATCCCTGCCGACAGATCCGTGTGGAGTGTTCCGAGGCGGGAACGGCCCTGAACTCCATACATTAATAACCTGTTCTATAGCAGACGTTTTTCGAACTGGAAATTATAATTAAGGATGAGATCATTTTGTACCTGGTTATCCCATCCCTGGGGAGGTCTCGATGGATTGGAAACCTGGTGTGCCAGTTCCTGTGTCTTGAAACCAAGGGCTGCGGGACCTAAAATGCCCAGACGTAGTTCAGAGATATATCGTATACCCAGTTCAGCATTGTCGGTGATTTTTACCTGTGATAGGGTCAGTGTCGATGAATACGGATGATCTCCCGCTGCAATTGTGTCTGCCGACAAATCCTTCGGTGTATATATTTCCTGTCGTAGCTGAAGTCCATGATAAGAATCCCCGGTTTGCTTCCGCCCCGGAGGAAGGAGTAGGCGGCTGAAGGGGGAAACTTCGATTTTTTTATGAAAAAATTCCAGCTGGAAACCGTTGGAATAGTAATAATCCCTCCTGAAATACATATCGTTCTCCCATGCAAAGGAGATATACCCCAGAAATGGGTCGGCTGCCATCAAGCTGCCGGATAAAGCCGCCAGAAGAAAAACCATGAAAAGCCTTGAGCGTATCATTGGATACCTGGGATTGCAAATATTATCTCAATCGGATGTGTATTCTTTCAGGCATGAGGAACAAAGACAGTCGCTGTAACTCTGGGTAATGCGCAGAAAATCTTTTTGCAGGATCTGGTAGCTTTCACACCAGCAATCTTCTTCTCCCTGACACTCAAAACCGGCTCCGCATTTGGGACAGGTTTTATTCTTAGGGGCAATCTTAATATTGTTTGGATCCATCCCCCTCACCTTGTTAGTGTTACACTGACTTTTTCAATTCTTCCGCCTCCCATTGGCGGGTTCATTTTGGAGACCTTTACCGTAACCTTCTGAAGTCCCTCGAAATTATCATAGATCACATCGAGGATTCTTTTAGCTATGTTCTCAAGGAGTTTTGATTTTTTTTCCATCTCCTCTTTGAGCAGCCTGTAGGCCAGCTGGTAATTGATGGCGTCCTTCAGATCATCAGATGCGGCCGGCGTTGCCAGATCAGATTCGATGTGAAGGTCAACCAGGAACTTGTTCCCTACGATCTGCTCTTCACGGTAATGACCGTGGAAAGCATAAAACTCCATATTTTCAATCTTGATGAGTCCCATGACATACTATTTACACTTCAAATATCATCATTTTCAATCAATTCGATTGCCTTTTCCAGGATTTCGTCCCGCCCTTCCCTGATCCCACGGATGGTAGGCCGAAGTTCTATATCCGGTATAATTCCGACCCGTTGGGTCTCCGTCCCATCTGGATAATATACCCCTATACCGCTGATCATGGTGTAAATATTTCCCGGCAGATAGATTCCGGAAACATTCCCGTCTGCCCCGGCTGTTGTACTGCCCAGAACTGTGGCACGCGGAGCCTGTCGAAGGGCCATGGCGGTATATTCGGCCTGGCTCTGTGAGATTTCATTGACCAGTATAACTACCTTGCCTTTATAGTAATCCGGATAATCCTCTCCCACGGCCGGTGGATCATTCAAACTGAACAAGCCCGGGTAGGTTATATCCGGGTTGGAAAATTTTACAAATTCCACAGGTTCCGGCATGAGATATTTTCCCATGGTAAATACTACAAATTCGGAAGGATAATTACGAATGTCAATGATTATTCCCCGGGTATCACTGAGTTGATTAAAGATATCCTCGAGCAGCTCATTTTTTATGTTCCCAAGATAAATATACCCTATTGATTCATTGATCAGAGAATAGCAGCTCTCCGGTTGATTCACAGCCCAATCTGCTGACCGGTCGAGCTGTTTAGCAGGATAACGACTCAGAGTGGCTTTGCCCGGGATGCCATCGCGTGTATATTCTACCATAACACTCGCAGTTGAACCCCTGAGAAGGTTCATGGCAATGTCACGTAGTTTCGTTGGATGATTTGAGGCAGGATAATAGGGAAGCCTCTCTGAGATGATCTGCTCCACATTCTCCCCGTCAATGGAAGAGATTAAATCACCGGGCTGAAGTCCCGACCAGGGCCCGAGTTCATTGTGGTAATAACCCGTAACTACTGCCTTGTCCTCTACAAATTTAAGCTGGACGGGGGCGTAATACCGGCCGTGATAGTCCTCCAGTATAGAATCCCTGCCCCTTATATTGGCATGGGTGTCATGAATCCTTCCTGTCAGATGCAGGGAGGCCAGCCGGTATTCAAGTTCATCACCAGCATCAAGGAATACCGGGATATACTCTGGCAATATGCCATTCCAGTCCTCCCCAATCAGGTTTTTGTACGGAAAAAAGTACTGTATCATGTTCCAGTACCTGAAAAGGGCAAGCAGCCTGTATCCATCGTCCGGGTATAACATCTCCGGGTACCTGTTCTCATGTTTGAAAATCGGATTGCCTATTCCGGCGTTGACAGATACATAGTAATTTGTGGATTGGTTCCTGTTTTCCAGAATATTCATAAGTTCAGTCCTCAGATCCTCTCCCAGGGCTTCATCAGCGATCCACTCAAGGTCCGGCAATAATTTATGATCCCCCTCAATCTCCACCTTGCACTCGCTGCATTCAGGAATATCCCCAAGGCTTTTCAACCAATCCGCCAGCAAACCCTCCAATTCATCCTGACTCTGGTTCTGCAGAATACCTGGCAGTAACCTGAACAGCTCAGAGTCCATATTAACATTACCCTGAGCCACAGAGGGATGATAGTATTTCACAAATCCCCATATTTTCCCTGCAAGAGTAAGCGAGCCGATCATGCCCTGGTCAAGCTTCTCAATAGAAATACCTGAACCTGAATAAAAACCGGAATCCTGAAGTGCAGGATAATCCAGTACTTTTCTTTTACGGATTTCCTCCAGAGGTTTACCATCAACCAATATTTGAAAATCATCTATCCATATATTTCCGGCTCCGTAGAGATAAGCCCCGAAAACTATTTTTTTAGCATAGTTGTGAAAGGGTATTTTAATAATGTACTCGTGCCACTGATCATCGGTATGTATCTTACTGTTTTTGGTGTAGAGCGAATTAAGCTCCCCGACACCATCTTCAGTATTCAGAAAAAATCCCCTTGAACTGATCTCTGCCAGGCTCTCCGTTCTCAGAAAGCCTCTAAGTTCCAATGTGTCACCACTGTAATTGGCGGGTAAAACATAGGTGCATGTTCCCTCATCAATTCGCAGGGAGTAACTGCCGGATCTCACAACAAGAGTATCTAGACGAATGCTGTTTTGTTCAGGGTTGGTTACACTTGCATACAGATCCCAGTGGATCGGTCCCACCCCGGTTGAATCCAGAATTTCAAAACCAAGATTTGGATTTAACTTCGTCGAACATCCGCCCAGACATGCAACAATAATAAATGACAGGGTAAGGAAAAAGCGTCCGGTTTTCATGATGAGATAATTGATCGCGCAATATCCTAAAAAAAGGAGACATTCGAAAGGATTGCCGATTCAATAGCCTGGTAAAGCCTGTTCGGGCGCTCATGGACGTTCAGGAATATTTAACCGCATATCGGATCGGGGTTGATGATTTTTTCTAATTTTGTAGCTCTCCAAATTACCGAGCACATGGCAGATGAAAAGAACTTTATTGAAGTATTTATAGATGAGGACCTTGCGGAAGGTAAAAACGATAAGCGTGTACATACCCGCTTCCCGCCTGAACCCAACGGCTATCTCCACATCGGTCATGCCAAATCTATCTGCCTGAATTTCGGATTGGCGGAAAAATACGGTGGCAAATGCAACCTGAGGTTTGATGATACCAATCCCGTTAAGGAAGACATTGAGTATGTCGAATCGATACAGGAAGATGTAAAATGGTTGGGCTTTGACTGGAAAGACCGCCTGTTCTATGCATCTGATTATTTCCAGAAGTTGTACGAGTATGCAGTTAAGCTGATCAGGGAGGAAAAGGCCTATATTGATGACCAGAGCGTGGAAGCCATTAGCGGGCAGAGGGGCAATCCTACAAAACCGGGAGATGAAAGTCCATTCAGAAACCGTACAGCAGAGGAAAACCTTGAGCTTTTTGAAAAGATGAGGAAGGGGGATTTTGAGGAAGGTTCTCATGTACTGCGTGCAAAGATCGATATGGCCTCCCCTAATATGCACATGAGGGATCCTGTACTCTACCGTATCAAGCATGCCGAACATCACCGTACCGGAAATGAATGGTGTATTTATCCCATGTATGATTTTGCCCATGGACAGAGTGACTATTTTGAAGGGATCACACATTCGGTATGCACCCTGGAATTTGAAAATCACCGGCCCCTGTACGATTGGTTAACCGACCAGCTTGCTGAAGGAGAATATCGTCCCCGGCAGATCGAATTCGCCAGGCTGAATCTGAGCTATACGGTTATGAGCAAGCGAAAGCTATTACAACTGGTTCAGGAAAAACTCGTCAGTGGCTGGGATGATCCTCGTCTGCCTACGATCTCTGGATTGAGACGCAGGGGATATACCCCGGAATCAATCCGGAACTTCGCAGATAATATTGGCGTTACCAAAGTCGACGGGATTATTGATATGGGGGTCCTTGAACATAACCTCAGGGAGGATCTGAACAAAAAGGCCCCCAGGGTAATGGGGGTTCTGAGCCCATTGAAACTGGTCATCACCAATTACCCTGAAGACCAAGAAGAATGGTTGGAAACGGTAAATAATCCGGAAGATGAAAGCATGGGAAATCGGGAGATCCCCTTCAGCCGTGAGATATATATTGAGCAGGATGATTTCATGGAAGATCCACCCGGTAAATATTTCCGACTTGCACCTGGCAGGGAAGTTCGACTGAAAAGCGCATACATCATCAAATGCGAGGAGGTCATAAAGAATACTGAAGGTAAGATTACCGAACTGCATTGCAGCTATGATCCGGAGACAAAAAGCGGTGGACCACAGAGCAACAGGAAGGTCAAAGGAACATTGCACTGGGTATCCGCAAGGCATGCCCTGGAGGCTGAGATCCGGCTTTACGACCGGCTTTTCAAAATAGAGGTGCCTGACGATGCTCCCGAAGGTGAGGATTTCAGGTCAAACCTGAATCCTGATTCATTAAAGGTGCTGAAAGGATTTGTTGAACCGGGACTGAAAGGATCCGCACACGGAACCAATGTCCAGTTCCAGCGCCTGGGATATTTTTGCGTCGACCCGGACAGTACATCCGATATGCCGGTTTTTAACCGCACCACCACCCTGCGTGACAGCTGGGCAAAACAGGTAAAGATGTAGGAAATCGTCCTGAGCCTGAGTATATCTACCTATTCTTTTGCTTTCCGGTCAATGATGCGGTGAATTCCTTACAATTTTCGTCAATCTTTCTCATTATTACCTTCCATGTAAGCTTTTTATCGGCAATTAGTTCCGGCCAGTCATCTGATTCAACCTCTGAAAAATAGTTAAGACTTTTCAATGCATGGAATCTATTTCTGAGTTGATATTTCTCCTGATAAAACCCCAGCATCTTATCAAGATCATATGAGTTGAATAAATAATAAATATCAATAAAATCCTTCACCCTTGTGCCGTCATTAGATATGGCATTGATTTTCATTGCACAAATATCCTCTATAGATGCTATTTGTAAATTATCAATATTCAGCGGTGGCTTAATTGATGTGTAAGGGTGGGTAAGCAGGTCAACCTTAACTCCGCGAATAGCCCCCTTCAAGGTGTTCTTCTCAAGATAGTCTACTTGAAATCCAAAATCTTTTTCAAGATTCTCCAAAATGCTCACCTGATCAAAATCGGATATGGAAAACAGGTCAATATCAATGGATTTTCGGTGCCCGATCTGCAACGCTAATCCAGTACCACCAACAAGGATAAAACCCTTAAGATATTCTTTCCCTTGAAGCTGCCGGATCAGACCTAAGGTTGTCTCATCGACTGATTCCTTTCGAAGCATTTAGTTCTTTCGGATTAATGTTATAAGTACTCGATATAAAATTTAGTGTTTTTTTATCAAAGGTTTCAACTCTTACTATCACCTTCTTGATCTCCTGTTCAGAATAATAATTAACAAGCTGAATATACTCATCCAGATTCCCCCTGGCGAATACTCTCTCTATAATCAGACGCCGGTGAGTCATAAGATTTAAATCTTTAACGGGAACATCCCAAAACAGACTTTTCCTGAAACTGAGATCATGATCTCCATCAGTCAATAATATTTTTGGAATTTCCATTGAATCCATATTCCTTCAAACTTTACTATAAAGATACAATAAATGCTTGATTTGTAATACTATTAATGATCGGTTATATGTCTATAATTCAGATAAATAGATACTCACACAGGAACTGTAATTCAACACTATTAGGTCAAATATGTTCCGGAGCCTACCACCAGTAACGGTAAGAAATCCCAAGCCAGGCATGCCATTCTGATGCATCGAACCGGGGACTTACAACGTTCTCGTAAAATACAAGCTGATGTTTGGGCAATTCTAGTACAATGTTAATCCTGCCTTCAGCAACTATCCTGCTGACAGATTCTGAAGGTATTGTATAGGGACTCGTACGGTTGAACATTCCCCCCTGTAGACTGGCATCGTAGCCGACAAACCTCAGGTTTCCCCCGAACTCCACATAGATATTAAACCTGCGTGCCGGATCAGGATCTATAAAACTGAAGTATTTCGGCTGGTACTCCATCCTGACCAGAAATCCAGCAGTAGCGTCCGTATAAACCGTCCCCAGACGAGCCCGCCCATGTAAAATAAACTGTGAGTACTCATCTTCCACAACTCCTTTGTCAACAGTAACATTGTAATTAAGCATCAGGTCATTACCGACCTGGTTATCCCATCCCTGGGGAGGATCCGAGGGAGTAATATTGTGGATAAGTTTCTGGGCATGGAATCCCAGGGCTGCGGGACCAAGAACACCCAGTTGCAAACCGGAAGTAAATCTCATATGCGAAGCCGGGCGCATAACAATTTTCTCCGAAGACAAACTCAGGGTAGCTGCATAGGGATGATCACCTGGCTGGATTTCATCCTGGCTGATGTCACGTGGTGTATAAATCTCCTGCCTCAACCTCAGGCCGTAATAAACCCTGTCTGTTTCCCGGATCCGCAGAGGCAGCAAAATCCGGTTTAAAGGTGATTTACCCAGCACCTCATGGTATAAAGCGATATTGATCCCGTTCGAAAAATACCAGTCCATCCGGTTGAACATGTCATTTTCAAAGGAAAAAACAAATCCATTCCGGGATGCCTGCTCCTGCGCCGAAGCGGCAAGACCC
Organism: Bacteroides sp.; assembly: GCA_011053095.1. Taxonomy (GTDB): domain Bacteria; phylum Bacteroidota; class Bacteroidia; order Bacteroidales; family SM23-62; genus SM23-62. Next base: position 12,903 of record DRHS01000241.1, on the reverse strand, counting down.
AGAATCAATAAAATCAATATGTGAAGTCTGCGTAACAAAAAAATCCCTGCGAATACACAAAGGTAAACGCAGGGATCAGGAAATGAGTATAATTGGGGTACTTTTTAGTAGGTGCTGATCGACATATTGTACCTTCCCTCGACAGACACGGCTTTTATCACATAAGTCCATTCCCCGTAGTACTTTGTATCACCTTCCTGCACATTGATTGACTGAGACCAGGAAATATCGGCTGAATCATCGATGGTAAGCCTTTTTAATTCCTTTTTCCCAGGCATATAGAGTTCCAGATTGATCTTGCCAACTACCACACTCCCTGAAATTGACAGGCGGATCTTTGATACCCCATCTTCGATATTGAATGTACCCGTCTTGTCTGCCGATTGTCCGCTGTATCGCTTTGACAGTGACAGCTTGGAATTCTTTTCGGATGAGGAACCGGTTGTATAGGCAAAACTATAGTCTCCAACTGAGATATCATGGAGTTCAACATCCGGGGTTACATAATAAGTCGCTGCCCGGCTGTACTCCCTTGATGACTCCTTTGATGAGGAACTGGTCACTCCCGTTGACTGAGCCAGCAGCGGAGTATCCATCATTAGAAATACTCCCAGAATAATCGCAAAGCTGAATAGAATTTTGTTTTTCATGATCGTATTGAATTAAGATTTCAGAATTTCTTTCAGTGTCAAAAGTACAGCAGAAATCAACCGGGCCGGGTTAACGCTTTGTTAATGCCTGGTTAATGACCTGCTACACACTCGAAAAAAGAAAATAGATTCAGATATTTGATCCTGTAAAAGAACCGTATGAAGCCACGCTTCTATATAATACTAAGCACTGTAGCCCTGGTCATCCTCCTGATTGTCCAGCTATACAATATTTCAGTCACCTTCGACACCAAATTCGAAGTTTTCAATACCCAATACGGTGATGCGGCCAGGAAGGCCCTTTACGAATACCAGACCATAAATTCGGATTTCCAGCCCGATTCGGTGTTTATCCTTTTCGATTATTATGCGGAGGATTTTATATATAAGATTCAGGACGCCCTTCCGGGGGAAGACAGGGATTCACTGAAACATAATCTTCTGAACATATACCTCAGGATCCTCCATGGAAATACCATGCCGGATGTTTTTCTGAGGGATTACCTTGAGAAAGCCGGTTTTAACCCGGACTTTCGGTCCGGATACCACATCACGGAATTATCCCTCCTGGATTTTGACCTTCTGATCCCTGTTTTCAGAGATACCACCGGGGAATTGCCCACCGGCTTCAAATGGTCGCTCAGCGCTTATTCCCATGCAGTTGAAGGTAATTTTTACAGGATACGGTATGAGTATCTCATCGATTTTACGGACCGGACTGCAATTATCTACCGCGATATGATGATCACTTTGGTACTTGCGGTACTAACCATTGTAATCGTACTGATTGTATTTATCCTGACCATGCGGAACATGCTCATTCAGAAACGGCTCTCGGATATGAAAACCGATTTCATCAATAATATGACCCATGAGTTGAAAACGCCCCTTTCCACCATAGCAGTTGCTTCCTCCACACTGAGCGACGAAAGCATGCAAAAAGACCAGGAAAAGGTTAAGCAGATCTCAGGCATGATTAATAAGCAGAACAAACATCTGACCCAGCTGATCGACCGTATTCTGGATATAAGTATCTGGGAGAAGGACCAGATCAGGCTGAAAAGAAAAGAGGTTCATATCTATGAATTCATGGAAGAAAAGATCAAATTATTCCAGCTTGAGAATAACGGGAATGGTGTAAACATCACAGCTGATTACAACCTCGATAAAGATTTCGTCATGCTTGACGATATTCATATGACCACCGTGCTGAACAACCTCTGGAGCAATGCTGTAAAATATTGTGAGGGGAATCCCCGGATAGAAATGAAGGTCAGCCTCAACGCAAAGCTCCTAATACGTGTCCGTGATAACGGCATTGGGATGAGAAAGGAAGAGCAAAAGCATGTATACGATAAGTTTTACCGTGCAGGAAAAGGGGATTTTAAAACCGTAAAGGGACTCGGACTCGGATTATACTATGTAAAACAGATCGTTACCGCTCATGGTGGTGAGATTGAGCTTCAAAGTCATCCGGGAAAAGGCAGTACCTTTACCATTACCATTCCGACCGAAAAGGAATGAATTACCTGATAAAGCAAATAACTTTCAACCAATAAAGAGATGAATATACTGCTGGCCGAAGACGATACAGATTTGAGGAGTATCCTCTCACAATACCTCGAAATCAATGGTTTCACTGTGCTGCAGGCGGAGAATGGTAAGGTGGGACTCGAAACCTTTCGCAGTGAACATGTGGATTTCTGTATTCTTGATATAATGATGCCCGTGATGGACGGATGGGAACTGGCCCGGCAGATTCGTAAGGCTGACAAGGATATGCCGGTAGTTTTTCTTACAGCAAGGAACCAGAAAGAAGACCGGATCAAGGGACTCAAACTCGGTGCAGATGACTATATCACAAAGCCCTTCGAGGTAGAGGAGCTGATTCTTCGCATTCAGAATATTCTTCGTCGCTCCGGACATGTAGGCGCCAGACCTGTTCCCGTAGGAAATTTTGAATTCCGCTTCGATGAACTGACTCTTGCAGGCTTTGATCATCAGCACCAGATGACCCTCAAGGAAGCTGAATTCCTGAAGTATCTGGTCGAAAACAGCAATCAGGTCATAAAACGGGAACAAATCCTCGAAGACCTCTGGGGAGAAAACGATTACTTCCTCGGGCGCTCTATGGACGTCTTTGTCACCCGCCTCCGCAAATACCTCAAACCCGACGAATCAATCTCCCTTGATACCATCAGGGGAGTGGGATTTATCCTCAGGGTGAACTAATTACTGATACGCAACGATTTAGATTACTGTCTATTTTTTCTACGAAGGTATTTTTCGTAATTTTATATTGCGGGGATGTATATATCGCTGCAGATAAAGAATAAATCTTCCTTTTGATCATCTCATTTATATGGCGAAGCAAAATACGAATAACAGGTTTGAAGACAGGCTCCAGCAATTTTTTTGGGAGCTGGGGGATACTGTCAGGTTTGCCGGCCGGGTAATACGGGAAACCTTCCGTGGCCCTTTTGAGTGGGGTGAATTCTACAGGCAATGTTATGTCATTGGACTGAAGACTCTGGGACTGATAAGTATCACGGCCTTTATTATGGGACTGGTGCTCACCATTCAGACCCGGCCGGTGCTTGCAGACCTTGGAGCTGATGCATGGCTCCCGGGAATAATTATGGTGGCTGTTTTGCGTGAAATCGCTCCCGTTATCACAGCATTGATTTTTGCCGGGAAAGTTGGCTCAGGGATCGGAGCCGAACTGGGCTCCATGAGGGTGACGGACCAGATCGATGCGATGGAAGTTTCAGGTACAAACCCCATGAAATTCCTTGTTTCAACACGGGTGCTTGCTACAACTCTGATGGTTCCTATCCTGGTCTTTTATGCAGATGGAGTAGCCTTTCTGGGTTCTTACGTAGGTGTGAATCTGGGAGGTCCCATTTCCATTAAGCTCTATGTCCAGCAAGCCCTTGACCTGCTCTGGTACTTTGATATTATCCCAGCTACGATTAAAACATTTTTCTTCGGATTCGCCATTGGTGTTATCAGTTGTTATAAGGGCTACAATACCACCGGGGGAACCCAAGGTGTTGGTGTTGCTGCAAATACAGCGGTTGTAGCATCTTCTCTGGCTATTTTTATCATCGATCTACTAGCAGTTCAGCTTACCGAAATCTTTATATGACGAATAAGGTAAAAAATAACAAATCTGTTATAGAGGTTACGGATCTGTATAAGACCTTCGATACCAAGAAGGTATTAGAGGGGGTATCTATGAATCTGTACAGAGGTGAAACGATGAGTATTCTCGGTCGGTCCGGTCAGGGAAAATCCGTTATGATAAAATGCATCGTCCGCCTTATAACCCCCGATTCCGGGTACATTGAGGTGCTTGAACAAGATATTCTGAAATTAAAAGATGATGAGTTGAATCAGATACGGACAAGGGTTGGATACCTGTTCCAGGAAGGAGCCCTGTACGACTCCATGACTTTGGCTGAGAACCTTCTCTTCCCGCTTAAGAGGAATAAACCCGGTCTGTCTGAATCGGAGAAACAGGAGCTGGTTGAGACGACACTTCGGAGCGTGGACCTTCTCGACGATATCGAAAAAATGCCATCCGAACTTTCTGGTGGGATGAGAAAGAGAGCAGGGCTTGCCAGGACCCTCGTGCTGCAACCTGAGATCATACTTTATGATGAGCCTACCACGGGACTGGATCCCTACACCGCACGTGATATTAATGAACTGATCGTACGGATTCAGGAGATTTACAACGTGTCATCAATGGTTGTGACCCATGATATGAAATGTGCAAAGCGGGTTTCCGATCGGATCGTTATCCTTCATAATGGGAATTTTATTGCAAGAGGTACATTCGAGGAACTGGAAAACCATGAGGATGAAATTGTAAGAAATTACTTTATATAAAAATATATAAATGAAAAGCTCAAGACTGGCAAACATAAAGCTCGGCATGTATATCACCGGAGGCATGGTGCTGTTCATCCTGATTATTTACCTGATCGGAAGTAAACAGAATATGTTCAGTACAAATGTGAAAGTAACAACCACTTTCAGCGATGTTGTGGGACTTAGGCAGGGCGCCAATGTTCGATTCACTGGAATAGATGTGGGTGCAGTTAGTAAACTGACCATCCTTTCCGATTCTATGGTACTTGTTGAAATGGCAATCGACAAGAAAGTTACTCCCTTCATTAAGAAAAATTCCACAGCTACGATTGGTTCCCAGGGACTCATGGGGTCCAGGTTAATTATCCTCCTCCCGGGAAGCCCCGATCAGGGTTCAATCGAACAGGGAGATCAATTGCCTTCAATTCCACCAGTTGAAGCAGACGAGATTCTTAAAGAAATAAAAGTCTCCAGCGAAAGGATCTCCGTCGTATCTGGAAACCTGATCGAAATTACCCGGAAAATGAACCAGGGACAGGGAATATTTGGTAAGATCTTTACCGATACCGCCTTTGCTGCCAATCTTGCCAAAACAAGTGAAAACCTCCGTATTCTTTCGGATCGAATTAACAAGGGCGAAGGTTTTATTGGCAAGCTCCTGGCCGATCCTGACTTTGCAAGTAGCCTTGATTCCACAGCCAGTTCTATTGCAGCAATATCATCAAACCTCGAAGGAATAACAGACAAGGTAAACCGGGGGGAAGGAGTCATAGGAAAACTATTTACCGATACTGCTTTTACAGTGAATATTTACCAGGCCAGCGAAAACCTCAATGCCAGCACACACAACCTGGAAGATGTAACTGCGAACCTGATCACTCTTACTGAAACTATGAATGAAGGTCAGGGCGCTTTTAATAAAATGCTGGTTGACTCGGTATTCGCCGACAGCCTGGATGTTGCCCTGCGTAATCTCAATGAAACTCTGATTGAGGTTCGAAAGGCCTCCGAAGCCCTTCAGCACAGCGGCATGGTCAGGGCATTTTCTAAAAAATCAAAGAAACAGGCCGATAAGGAAGCCGAAGCTCTAAAAGAGAAGGAAGAATAGTTTCAGCCTGGCGATCCGGATAGATTGGAATCCGACTCAGAATCACACAGATATGGCTCAGAATTACTTCTCCTCTTTTTTGGGAGTAATTACCCCATTGTAATTTATCGAGCTCTGGTTATTGCTGTTTATTGACAGTGTTGCTGATCCCGAAGCAGTTATTGAGAGATAACAGCTATACTGGTCTCTGTCTCCCTTGATGGTAAAGCTCAGCATAATCTTTTTCTTTTTGGTCTTAATATCCTTTTTCATCATCTCTCCGTCAAACCTGATACCTCCGCCATCCTGGGTATAGGCAGAGGCAGCATTGTGGGATCTGCCGAAATAGGCAAGGTGGCCCTTAGCATTTTTCCCGCTAAATTCGACCTCATTGGGCCTGTTCATCAAATCAACGCTTGATCCGCCGCTTGGAAATGCCCGGTCAGCAATAAAAAGAAAATTTCCGGATTCAACCAGTTTTTCCATATCTTCCAATTCCTGCGCCTGCAATGCAAGAACAGAAATCGAGAGTACAATAATTGTTACAAGTGATCTCATTCTCATGGCTATAATATTAATGGTTTATATTTATAATAATACGTCTGAGTCTGGCCTGAACTTAATTCCCAGTGGATCTTAACAAGATTAAAATCCAGATCATAGCTAAAGTTCACATGGGCATCAAATCCATCCTGGTCTTTATAATTTACAATCCTCAATATGTTCTGTTCGTCGAATTCAAAGTCCAGTATTCCGTTCAACCATCCATCCATGTTCACATATTCACCCCGGGAAAGGATTCCATCCTTATACCTGTAGGTTTCGGATCCTGAAGTCCCGTCAGACCATTGAAATGTCTTGACAAGTAAGTTCCTATCAACAGAATACCAGTACAGAAAATCCGTGGTTCGTCCATCCCCGTACTCCCTCAAGGATGCATCCAGGAGTCCCGCCGTATCATACTCATAGGTGCTCATTGTCGTCAGTCCCTCGCTGCGCTGAAACTCCTTGGCAGTCAATTTGCCCCTTTCATCATAGGTATACCAGGAGGGTCCACCGGATTCACCGTTATATTCATAGTTTTCTGAAGCCACCCTGAACCACCTGCTCTCCCGAATAAAAACATTTGCAGAGGTAAAGGTTTGAGGGGTAGCTTCCTGATACTCATACCGGAACACCTGGGTCCAGTTGCCGGGAAAATCCCATTTCTCCAGAACCAGCCGCTCACCCTCGTATTCATAGATTATACTGCCTGTTTTTACCGAATCTTTCATTATTTCTGCCGCTGTTTTCTTTCCATCTTCCCAGGTATAGATTATCTTCCCGTGAAACCAGCCGTTGAGTCCCCTGCAATCCGCATACCAAAGTTTTCCGTCTTCAGTGTATACATAGTCCACCTCCCCCCTGACTCCATCCGAACGACTGAAATCTTCAAAGGCCAGGTTCCCGTCACCATTGTATTTGAAATGCTGTGCGCTTGTAATACCATCACTGTATTCGCGAGATTTGACCTGCAGCCTTCCGGCGGAGTCGAGTGTATGATAATTCAGGGAACTCCTTGAACTGTCATCCAGATACCAGATGGCCATGTAATTTTGATCAGCCCGGTCGTAGTGGAAACGGGTAATTGCTTTTTCTCCCCCGGAATTCTCATAATGCAATCTTACAAGCCTGTAAGCTGCAGGGTTTGGGTCTATAGATTCTTTCGTTTTTCCGGAGCAGGAGCCCAGAACTATTCCCACGGTAAGGGCTGTTATCAGTAAGCTGTTTAACTTCATTCCTGCTAAAATTACAACATTATTTGAAAAGGCTTAATTTGATAAAATCAAAAAACTCCCATAAATTGAAAAAAAAAGAACTTGACGACATATTACGAGCTCCGCAAAAGCGGGCGAGATAATTAACCAATCCAAAACCAAATGAAAACTTTATCTGTGATTCTTCTATTGGGGATAATTGGCCTGAACCCGGCCGGAAATGATTTTACATCCGATGTTTTTGAGACTTCTGCAGGAGATCTGAAGATTGTATTTGTGGGGCATGGGACTCTGATGTTTGAGTTTGACGGGAAGGTGATTCATATTGACCCGACGATGCGTGAAGCGGATTATGCTGAATTGCCGGATGCGGACCTGATCCTTGTGACCCATCAGCATGGAGACCATCTTGACATGGCGGCCATCAAGCATATTCGAAAAGCTGACTGTCCGGTTGTAATGACCCAGACCTGCATGGATCAACTTGAGAATTTTGAAGGTGGAATAATTATGAAAAATGGTGATAATGAGACTGTTTCAGGCATCCCGGTCGAAGCGGTCGCTGCATATAATATCGAGCATACCAGGTCTAACGGCAATGCATTTCATCCGAAAGGTGAAGGCAATGGATATGTTTTGACTTTGGGAGGCAAGCGTGTTCTGATCGGGGGGGATACTGAGAATGTCCCCGAGATTAAGGCATTGAAGGATATCGATATTGCCTTTCTTCCGATGAACCTCCCCTATACCATGACCCCTGAGATGGTTGCAGATGCGGCCAGGGCAATGCAGCCGGTGATTCTGTACCCCTACCATTTTGGCCAGACGGATCCTGAGAAGCTTGTTGAGCTTTTAAAAGATGAGAAGAATATTGAGGTGAGGATAAGGGCCCTCGAATAGCAAAATACCTGATGCTGAAAGTTGAGACCGCAAAGTCCGGAAGGGATATCTGAGGGTTATTCCTTATTTATTTCTTAGTGTTTCGAACCATGCCATTGCGCCGACGATGGCTGCTTCGGCCGCACTCACATGGTCACCCTCAACAATCATAAGCTCCATGTTTGTCTTGCCACTTGATTCATAATAATTCATCAGATTAAGGGCATTGAAATGGGGGACAGTCTTGTCTTGGTCCCCGTGAATCAAAAGCATCGGTGCGGTTGGAATGAAATTCATCAGGGAGTTGTCCAGAAGAGCCTTTTTCAGATCTTCTTCTGCACCGGATTTATAATCGGCAATAAACTTTTCCTGAAGAAGGGACTCAAGTGATTGAGGGAGCTTGAGGTTAATAGATGCCATTGCTTGTGATCCGTCAAAATATCCGGGTATTTCGGATGCATAGGGTTCTTGGAAGATTTCGTTGAGGCGGTCCCATCCGTAATAATGGTTGTATGAATTCATCAGGTAGGTAAACAGAATGGGCTGATTGTAAGTTCCCCATTCCATAACTGTATCAATTGTTGAGGCCAGGTCATACGGGCCGGCAAGGGGGGCCGAGGCCGTAACCTGAAATTCGTCTGAATAGTTCTGTTCGATCTCCCTGTGTGTAGCAAGGGTAACATGTCCTCCCTGGGAGTAACCTGTCAGATACAGGCTGCCATCGGTTGCTATACCCTGTGATTCAAAGTACTTGTCGCTGGCTCTCAGCATATCGATCACCGTTATTGCTGAATTTTCTGCCAGCAGGAAAGGGGGAACGATATATGAATCTCCCAGTCCAAGATAGTCAGCCGCAACACAAATATAACCCATGGATGCCGCTACGGCGCCTGCGAGTCCCGCGTCAGAATTCCCGGCCCCGATAGATGGTACAAGGTACCTCTGGGTCTGGGTCCCGTGTTGAAAACAAATGATTGGAAACTCACCGGTGGTCTCGGGCAGGTAAACGGCTCCTGTTGCCTCTGTAAAATTGCCATCCGGATCAATTGTTATGTAACTGATCTTTACTGCCCGGACATTGTGGGTGAGGGTAAATGGTACCTGGAACCTATTGGCATTCAGGAAGTCCTGAATGTCCTGGGGTGTGTAGGTTCGGAATTGTTTTGTGCTGATAACTAAGCCACGCTCCTTCTTTTGTGGATCCTCATTTTCTCAGGCAACCAATGCAAGGAGTAGAAGAACAACTGGGAATATCCTTTTTATCATAATTCAAATTTACTCAAAATGCCGTAACTTTATAAGGAAACCCATAAACTACAATCATAAAAAACTATGTGGGATTACAGATTATGATGAATTCAAAAATTCCTCCTTCAACCTTCTCCATGAACTTTTAAAGACGGATGACAACTATGCGAAGATCAAGACAGACATCAATGGATATGCCGAGGGAACCCGTGATGTGACCGTTGCGAATGTAAAGGCATCCACAAGCAATACAAAGAAATCGATCCAGGCAGTGGATTATTCCAAATCCATGATGAGTGAGATAACCTCCCAGGTGACACAGGATATGGAAATGCTTTCCGAAAAGCTTGCTGAGATTTGATCAGCTTATCGGGACAACATTTCAGGAATTGAGTGAAGTCCCTTTTCAAGGCGATTCAGTACCTCCTCTTTTCCGAGGACTTCCATTGTGTCCATTAATCCGGGACCTATGTTTGATCCAACAAGTATCAGGCGAAGAGGATTCATAACCTTGCCAAATCCGATCTCCCGGCTGCTGACCAATTCCTTTATGGCAACTTCAATCACAGGGGAGGTAAAGGATTCAAGCGAGTTGAGTAAATCATGGATATCCCTGATTAAGCCTGTTGTATCTTCCTTCCAGGCCTTGCGGGCAACTTTTTCATCGTATTCCCTGGGAGCTTCAAAGAAAAACCAGGATTGCTTCCAGAGGTCCGGCAAAAGGAAGGCCCTTTCCTTGACAATTGACAATACCCTGGAGGTATAATCCTGAGAGAAGGACAAATTCCGTTCTTCAAGTTCCCCCATGAACCATTCAGCAAGTTCTTTGTCTGACTTTTTAATAAGGTACTGATGATTGAACCACTTGGCTTTTTCCGGATCAAAGCGTGATCCTGCCTTGACAATTCGTTCCAGGCTGAAGGCTTCGATCAATTCATTCATTGAAAATATTTCCTGCTCTGTTCCGGGATTCCATCCCTGCAGGGCAAGGATATTAATTAATGCCTCAGGGAAATATCCCGCTTCCTTGTATCCACTTGATATCTCACCGTCGGGCTGGGTCCACTGCATTGGGAATACAGGAAATCCGAGGCGATCCCCGTCGCGTTTGCTCAATTTACCCTGTCCGTCAGGCTTTAGGGTAAGCGGCATATGGGCAAAAACAGGCATGCTCTCCTTCCATCCTAATCCCTCATAAAGCAATACATGCAGCGGTGTTGAAGGCAGCCACTCCTCTCCCCTTATCACATGGCTGATCTCCATCAGGTGATCGTCCACCACATTGGCAAGGTGATAGGTTGGCATTCCGTCCGCTTTCAGCAGGACTTTGTCATCCAGGGTCCTTGCATTAACTTCTACTCTATCCCTGACTAAATCATCAAATTCAATCCAATGGTCATCCGGCATGCGAAAACGGATAACATATGGAATTCCTTTCTCAATTTTCTCATCTGCCTCTTCCTGCGAAAGTGCAATAGAATTATTCAAATCATTCCTATTCAGTGCATTGTACGTGAAGGTCCTGTGTGTCTTTTCTGCTTCCTCTCTCAACCTATCGAGCTCTTCGGGGGTATCAAATGCCAGGTATGCCAGTCCCTTTTCAACAAGGATATCCGCATACTTCCTGTAGATCTTCCTTCTTTCTGATTGGCGATAGGGTTCATGGGGACCACCGGCCGTGACACCTTCATCGAATTCAATCCCACACCATTCAAGTGACTTAACTATGTGATCTTCTGCTTTCTTAACATAACGGGACTGGTCTGTGTCCTCAATCCGAAGGATAAATTTACCCCCGCTCTTTTTTGCAAATAAATAATTGAAAAGTGCTGTCCTGACACCGCCTATGTGCAGTGGTCCTGTCGGACTCGGTGCAAATCTCACCCTAACCTTCCTGTCGCCCATAATCACAAATTTTGGCAAAGATATAAAATCGGTAACGAAATTTTTTACTTGAAAAACACCCTAAAGATGTTGCCCGACCGTTTAGCAAGAGAATAAAAGCACTAATTTTAGGGATCAAATCCATCACAATGAGACTTGCATACGACCTGGGTATCCGGATATATTATTTACTGATCCTGCTTGTTTCCCCTTTCAATGAGAAAGCAAAGCTGTGGATAAAAGGGAGAAAGGGGCTATTGCACAGGATTGCCGAAGAAGTTGATCCGGCCTCATCCCTGATCTGGTTCCATTGCTCCTCCCTTGGAGAATTTGAACAGGGTCGTCCTGTGATCGAGAAAATCCGTGATCAGTCCCCGGATAAAAAGATACTATTGACTTTCTATTCCCCCTCCGGCTATGAAATTCGAAAAAATTATGAAGGTGCCGATCATGTTTTCTACCTGCCCCTGGATACACGAAAGAATGTGAAAAGATTCCTGGACCTGTTATCAATAGAACAGGCATATTTTGTGAAATACGAGTTCTGGTACCATTTCGTTGCAGGACTGCATGATCGTAACATCCCTTTATACCTTATCTCGGGGATATTCAGGAAAAGCCAGGTCTTCTTCAGCTGGTATGGGGGATGGTACCGAAGGATCCTTAAGAAATTTGATCATCTGTTTGTTCAGCAGAAAACATCACTGGAATTGCTTAAATCAATAGGCATTAAACATTCCACCGTAAGCGGGGATACCCGGTTTGACAGGGTTTATGATATTAGCCGGAAAATAAATGATGATGAGCGGTTTCTTTCTTTCTGCGGGGATTCAAAAATCATTGTTGCCGGAAGCACCTGGCCACCGGATGAGGAGATACTGTTGCACTATATAAATGAATCCCGGCATTCCTGCAAGTGGATCATTGCACCTCATGAAATTCATGAATCCGAAATAGAAAAGCTTGCAAAGAAGATCAAACACAAAACCCAGCGATTTACAAAACTGAACGTAGATGAACTCCGGGAAACCAGGGTACTGATCATAGATAGTATCGGACTGTTATCCTCATTGTACCAGTATGCCCATATTACATATATCGGAGGTGGTTTTGGAAAAGGTATTCATAATACCCTGGAAGCCGCAACTTTCGGAAACCCGGTGATTTTTGGTCCCAATTATTCCAGGTTCCAGGAAGCCATTGACCTTGCTGACCGCAAGGCGGCATTCCCAATTTCCGGGTACGAGGAATTCAAATCTGCCATGGATGGGTTTCTGGATGATCCAAATATGTTAAAAACCTCTGGCCATTCAGCTGAAACATATGTAAAATCAATGGTCGGAGCAAGTTCTATGATTGTTGATTACACGTTGAAAAGTAAAGACTAATAGTTTACAATTACCTTTCGTTCCAGGACCTTTAATATCCTGCATTCAGTTAATTTTCAGTTTTGAAATCCACCGCTTCCTGCAATATGTATTACAAGTGTCACATTAACCCATTAACTAACCTAACAAAACCA
>DRHS01000240.1 GCA_011053095.1 Bacteroides sp. | reverse complement strand
GGTCATTTCAAAATCAGTCTTGAATTCTTCGATCTTTTGTTGATTTTCAGAGATATAGCTGTACATAGGTGCAAAGTATATTTGCAATAATAAAACATTGCTAAGCACTTACCAATTTATTTTCGATGCAATTATTAACAATAGTTACTGATTTACAAACATTTAACCTATTAAACAGGAAACCCTAATTAAGCGTGTACTTTTTAAAATTAGGGCTAAACTTCTAAATATACGTACCTTCTGGGTGTTACCATCAATTATTATAGTGCATAGAACATGTATTCTACTGCCAATAGCAGTAAAATATACAATTTTTAGGTATAAAATAAGAAATCCAAAATCTGAACAAGTTGGATTGGTTAGCATTGAAAGTAAAAATTTACAGTACCTGGCATTACAGGAGGGATCCCTGACAAGCATCCTTGCAACAGAATTGAATTTTGTGGTCTAGATGGCTTAGCATAAATAACAAAGGAGTGATACTTACGGATAGAAACCATATGTTGCAGTCATTGGATTAAAAGTGGTCAGAATTTCAGCCTCAATTGTACATTGATATCCTGCTTGTGATGGCCCACAATTTCATTCAGTCCACTGCTTATGGTTTCCCGTTCGGGATACCAGCTGAGAGCGTATTTGAACCAGATATCGACATGGCGGCCTAGTTTGAGGCGGGTGTTTAGATAGGTCCGGATGCCGCGTCCGTACCATGACGGGATGGCGAAGGCATAGAGGACATCATGTTCGTAGGTGTAGATCCTGGTGTCATAACTTTCGGTATCAAACATGGCATACCTGAATGAGAAACTCAGTGGAAATGAAGGGGGTTTGTAGATGATATCATGGTAGGCGAGCCAGCCGCTTTCTTTGACAGTTTCATCGTAGAAGGACAGTTCGATCCGGTTCTGAAAAACCAGAGCTTCGGTAATGGTGTAGGATATATGAAAGCGCAGCTGAGATCTCCTGGGTTTTGCCAGGTCTGGACCCATCGACCCTCCGCTATTGATCCTGGAAGGCCGGGTTTTGTACCGATATCGGAGGTATCCGCTCAACTGGTCACGTTCTGTGTAATCAGCCTGGATATGGTAATCGAATCCTGAATGACCATCAGCAATTAATTTTGCCAGAAAGGGGAAGCTGTAGGCATCAAGGTATGCAGTGATCTTCCAGTGCGGCAGGGGAAGGACTTCAATTCCTGTATAAATCCCGTTCTCATTTGAGTTACGGGAATTCTCCCTGAAAGCATTTCCATATCGGGCATAAAAACCGGCTCCCAGGTACCTGTGCAGCACCGACATAGAGACCTGTGGATGGAGCTGGAAGCTGGCACCATTCAGGATGGCCCACTTATCTGTAAAGTGATTTACTGCCGAGTTCACACTGTATGACACCTCCCCGAAAAGACTGAGGCGCTGTAGTCCCACACTATAGTCCGCACCTATATTCGTATTGGATTTCATTCCCCCGCCAGGCATCGAACCAGTACTGTAATTCCGGTTATATTCAGCATCATAGAAATAGTGCAGGAATGTTGCGCCGAGCCTAAGACGGTCAGTGTTCCAGATAACATTTCCCCCGGCAATGGTTTCCCTGACAGCATCCTGATCGGCAATCTCAGCTGCAGTTCTGTGATAACCGGATGATTGAAAGGAACTGAACATACGGTTTCCCGTAAGGGTATCATCCAGCATATTCGCATCTATATTCTTGTAGGAAATGAATCCCGTTAAATCAAAATCACCGAGTCCCACAGTAGCCGAAACACCCCTCATAAAGCGGTTTTCATCAACGGAATTGTAATGATTCAGGGCCTTGCCTTTTTTTCGGATATTAAGTATATCCGGTGATTTTCCGAAAGCAAGGCCGGACCATAGAGAAAGTCCCTGACCGGTCTTCACCTGGTAATCGCCAAGCATGATGCTCTTGAATTTCCAGACATCATTGATCCGGATATATGCGGAATTAAAATCGAAGCCCTGAGTGTTGTCACCGCTGAAGAATTGTTCTCCTGCATCCTTGTCACCATTGTAGCCGATCAGAATTTTATTTCCCCATTTATAGCGGTATTTTGTCATAAGCCGCAGCCTGTTGCCCGGGTAAGCGGAATTGGGTTTTGCGGCCATGATTGAATCCGGAATGTCTGAATAACCCTGCTGTTCTTCAAGCACCGAGGATACACGCATAAAAAGCTGGTGGGAGCTTTTGCGTTTGGCGGGCATGGCTCGTTGCGGGGGACCGAGTTCTATGAGTGGTTCGATGGTCCGGGCAAGGGATTCATTGAATCCGTACACGAGTGGCAGTTCATAGATGCTTAAAACCGCTCCGTTTTC
>DRHS01000239.1 GCA_011053095.1 Bacteroides sp. | reverse complement strand
CATAATTATCTGATATTTTCCGATAAGCTTACAAGAACATCAAACAAAAATATTGGTCCCTGTGAGTTATCGGTGATTAATTTTATCTCTATATAGGTTCCCCGTATCTTGGGAAGCCATTTTGTAAGTACTGTGTCTCCCCTAAGTTGAGCATGGTTACTTAATGCAAATATATCAACTTTTGGATCAATAACAATATCTCTTGATACAACCATCCTGAAAGAGTCCTTGACCTTGGCAGCCAAAACCTCCATAGGCAACGGTATCTGGAATGCATTTGTCTTCGGGGTAATATCCAAAAGACCTGTATAACGTTCCTTGTTGAAAACCGCTATCTGGTTGAATGTGTCAAAAGGCAGGTTCAATCCGGCTTCGGTGACACGTTCAGACAGTATCTCAATTGTCTTAAGGTGTTTGCTTCGTGCCTTACCCGCATTCAGTACAATCGTAATGCTTGCAGGATGCACCACACCATAGAATTCTCCCGAAATACCTTTACTGTGTTTGAACATTCCTACATTCCCTTCACCGGCATCCAACTGATTTGAATACATAAAGGAACCATGGGAGAACATCCAGCGTGGTTTGTAGGTATGTTGTGAGACAAATACCTTCCTTTCCATGTTATAACTCCACATAATATCCCCAACCTTGATAAATACCCTTTCCCTGAGAGGTTCAGAACCTATAAGTATGTCATCATTGGTAAGTTGCTGTATGTCAATCCGGTCAAGATCATTGAGATCTCCCGAGAAGTATTCCAGTTGTTTATTCAGGCTGAAGAATTTTCCCTGTAACCTGTCCACGAATATTCTTCCGAATATGGTGTTGATCGCATGCAACCAGTGTGATGTTCCTCCGTATCCCCCGTCTACAGTTATCATAGGTGTTGCAGGACGGTTGAAAGCACCCCCTGTACCAAGTACCAATTCACCTACAGTTGACAATTGGGCAGCCAGGGTATTGAAATATAGCTGCCATTGCACCTGATTTGTAGATGCGAAGAGCTCATTGAACACATATATATCGGTAAGTTCACCATATTCCTGTGGAACATCATAAAAATTATTAGGCAGGAAGATCTGGTACGCATCTGTTTTCTCCCCCTGAACAGCGGCAGCTGAATAAATGATCCTGTTTACAAGAGATGCCTTTCGTTCGGTATCTTCCTTTGGTGTTACGGCATACGGCTTAATATTAGGTTGGGCCGAATACTGATTGTTGTATTGTGATGCATATCCGGGACGAACCCAGTTTTCCCCATACATTGACAAAAGACCGAATGGAGTGTCTGAGGCAAGCAATTGTTTATATGCAGGATAGAACGGAACAGAACCACTATTGCCTGCTATATCCACAGCCGAAAAAGAAGTGGCCTGAATATAGTGCCTGTATGCATAATTATTGTTGGATTCCAACCAGAAATTAACAATGCCCGAGGCATTCGGTGCACGCAAATATCCTATCTTATCAGGATCATTTGAACTGTCGCTTGTAGAATAGGCATAAAAACCTTCATCATTTATGGTAAGTCCGTATTTGTTTATGAATGTATCCCCATTGTAAAATTCCACCTCACCTGAGAACCCATCCCACATCTCATAATGTGTGAACATTCCTACCATTTGGTCCAATGGTCCGTATTGCTTGGTGTTCCTGCGTATAAGTTCGTGAAGAATAAAATGAGGTCTGTAAGGATCTGCAGGACGGGTATGTCCTTCACTTTCCAATTCACCTATATGAGATGAATGACTGTCAATTACTGTATTGAACAACCATTCATGGTCATTTCTTGTGCGCACGCGAGAGTGCCCGTAATAATGTGAGTATTCATCTCTTAAATATTGAATATTTCCTCCGCCAAGAGTGCTGAGCCATGCAAATCCATCAGAGGATGACATTTGAATAACCTTGATTCCTTTCACAAAAGAATAAGTTTCCTTACCTCCCTGGGAATTTGAAGCACGGGGAACACCAAATGGACCTACCATAAGGCGTTCTCCAGCAAGTTGTGTTTCGGTAATATTCAAATCCGAATTCTTTATATCCAAAGATTCTCCTGTAATGTTCTTAAAGAACCCTTTCGTACGTGCCCATCCATCCTCGCGTCCGGGATAAGCAGTTCTGTGGAATTCAAATTGTGAAACATAAGGATCACACAGATAAATGGAATGCTGTCGTATATATGAAGCAGAATCTATTGAGTACAGTCCATGTATAAGATCAGGTGCCAACATGGTGAAGTCATCCAGTTTGGGTGCTCCCCAAGGACGGCACATATCTGAGTCAAGGTCAGGTCCGTGAGCTGTTTGCCAGAAAAAGAATCCATCTCCTATCATTGGCCCGTATGTATAGTCATTTTGGTTCAAATACCTGATGTCAATATTGGGCCGAACTATTCCCTGAGCAAGTTTTGTCTCATTCCCATTACGATCCAGCCTACCTATAATAAATCCCGCTATCTGTGAAGCATATTGGGTTTCGGAAGCATCCAGGGCAATACCGGTAAACTTAACTCCGAGTACCCTGATATAACATGTGCTGGTTTCCACATTCCCTTCTATCAAAGGCTGATTTTGAACAGTGGGAAACTTGTGTAATCTTACACCCTGTCCGGCAGCGATACCGGGGTACCTGTCATCAGGATAGGTATGTTCCGATACGTAAGTACCCAGTGTACCCCCGTCATTGGGATCTCCCGTAGCATTGGATGCCTCGGTAAGAGAAGAATGGTCTGCAGGAATATGTACGGTTGGTCCGTATACACCCGAAGTGAATACTGGCGTAAGGGTAAATCCATAGACCTCCCCTCTTCTATAACCCTTAAAAAGTTCACAGGTTATAGGATTTTTATACCCCTGATCCATAAGTTGTGATGAGGTTTCCCTTATATCAGGCGTAGCATCCTCATCCTGTGTATAGGATTCACCTTCAAATTTCAGGGATTCCTGAAATGAGATTCTCTTTACAATAAATTCAGCAGTCATGTTCTCGGCTACCCGATACCAGTCAATAGGAAGCAGATTGGCTTCCACCGGTGCAGCCATAAGCAAAGTACCGTCCTTTTGTGTCAGGTATTTTCCTGTTTCATAACTGATTCCCGATATGATGAATTCTTCCAGAGAGCCCTGTTCAAAGTTATCTCTTTCTCCTGAGTATGTCACTTCCAGAGAAGTCTGTCCGTTTATAAGTATAAGGGTTGAATAATGTACAGTAGGAATATTGGCAAGCCCTACATAAGTCAGGATACCCAATTGAATGTATTTAAAGGAAGCGTCTATATTTTCCACCCTCAGACTAAAGGCCTTGGTTGTCTGTTCCTGTGGTGGTGCTCCTACAACAGCATCACGAGATGATTGCAAAGAAGTCGGAACTACGGGAATAACCCCTGAAGGAATTCCAAATACTGTTTCAGCTCCCGAATCTGTAACCAAACGGGCAGCCAACTGGTAAGAACCTGAAAGCAATATTCCTGCATTGTTCTCTCCAAGATATACCACTTTAGGCAGATCATACTCCAAAAACAGAGAAGTAACCTTATCAAAATCAGTATCTCCGGATGGAAGGTCCTTATCAAGATTTATTCTGCGGGCACCTGCCGGGGTTGCAAAATAAATCACCCGTTCACCAGCCCAGTTCTTTTTACCTTCAACCTGTACAGGTTCATTGATAGCTAAAACATCCACTCCTGCACGCGCGGGAACTTCCACAGCCCAATTATCATTAGTATCCAAAGAACCTATAACTGTCTTGCTGTTAATCTGCCCAAGTAAAATAGTCTGATTCCCAATGGCACAGTTTCCCCACTGGATAAAATTAGCGGGAACACTTTCCATTTTTACCATACCCTCTTCGGAACGCTTGCTGTTCCCTGAGATGCGCATGTTTTTTGCACCACGATAGTAACCGGGGGGAGTATTAACGGGATCTGTGTTGGTATGTATGCCTTTGGTGAAATCTGTTTCCATTATTAACTGGTTCTGTCCCTGTATACATCATTATGTTTATTCCTGTCCAATGTATTTGCCTTACTTACATTTTCATAGTTGGCAGCATGTGCATCTTTCACAGGATTCAACCTCACAAAGTTCTGGTACATCTGATTTACCTGTTGTAAATTCAGACTGTTCAAAGCAGCTCTTGCAGAGCCACATCTCCAGTCCCACTCTGCATCTGCAGTAGCATAAGAAATATGGGTGATCTCTTTCTGAAGGATAAGGACTTTTGCCAGGTACCACATGATAGCTTCCGTAACTTCGGGAGCATCGGGTATAAGCGGATACCCACGGGTATCCACGGGAATAGCCTGATAATACAAAATTACCTCAGTCCCGTCATCTTTGTCAATCTCAATGAAATTTCCCGATTCCCTGTAATATTGACTCTTTTCATCAATATACATAACATGCTGACAATCCCTTGGTAGCTTGAATACTTTTGAATTTACCGTTAAGGGGATAGCCAGTTCCGCAAACACTTTTTGTGCCCCTATAAAACGAAGAGCCTGAACAATGTCTTCCACCATGTCCTCAATATCATATTGCCATTCCCTGAGCCTGAAGGTACTTATCAGTTTGTCTATTGTTACTTCTACAACATCATAATTCATAATTTGAGTACTTTTTTATTATAAAATGCTTTTCTGTGTTCTTCCTTTCTGGATACCATGGCCCGTTTTACATAACGTGTATGTCCATAAGGCTGTTTCATAATTACACCCAAAGCCCGTGACAGTTTCCGGCAAGGTCTTAATACCCATCCTTTACTGTTACAGACTGTATAATGTCTTCTCCAATAGACATTGGCTCCGTAGAATCCTGAATGTGTATTGGGTTTGAGTACTAATTTACCGGCCAGCTTGCTTGCCCGGCGGTCAACGTACGTATGTTTTTCTTTCTTGCGTACACCCAGTACTGATAATCCCTGTTGTAATTTTATGTCTTTTCCCGCAAGTATGTATTCCGAAAAAACTGTTCCCCATACTTCCAGTACAAGTTTATGTGTCTTGTAATCTACCGGGTCGTTTACACTGTTTTTATACCACTGATATACCTGTTGTAAACTATACTGGTTCTTGTTGTGTTTGGGCATTACCTAAACTTTTTAGTGCCTGTAATAACTGTCCATCCTTTTTCTGTTTGACCTTCTGTGCCTGAATACTTTGAGTAGCTATATCACCCCATCCAAGATCCCCTGCCATAGCCAGTTGATATACAGTATTAAGGTCTTTCATTGAAAGGGGATATTCCCAATTGAAAGGATCCAGATACTTATACCTCTTCATGGCAATCTCCACCAGATACGGTTGATCCCAAATACCCCTTACCCGTATTTTCTGTAACATTTCACTGTCAGCATTGACTATATAAATAGCATTTTCATGGAAGAACCATTTAGGGGCCTTGCCTGTGTACTTACGATAAAGTGCTGTGCGAATTTGTGAATAGGTAATGCGGGAATAACTTTCCGTTCCATCTGTCGGGCCTACAGTCATAATGCCCCCTCCATTGAGATAAGCGATAGGATCCGGTATAACCAGCTTCAGTACTTTTTTGTCCCCGATGGTTCCCATTTCTGTTCTGGTTGCATCAATGGGTACAACATCAACCGGTTGTATCATTTGTATAACATTGACCTTGGCATCCATCTTCCTGGATGCAAGAGTAGCTCTGGCCTCGTCGAGCATAAACATTATATGGTGGTCAGTAAAACCTGCTATTTGACTACCTGCTTCAGCCAAGTTAGTTTTTAAATTATCTATTATCTTCTTAGCTATCATGACGTAAAGATATAAAAAAAGCCCGACTATTTGACGGGCTTTCTATAATTATGAAAAAATTCTTCTCTTTTTATCCGGCAGCAACAGTTACCGGTACAACTCCTGCAGTAGCTAAATCAGTTAAGATTAAAGCTAAAGTATCACTCTCTCCACCGATCACAACACCAATAGGATTCTCACGGACTCCCTGAAGATCTCCTTCAACTTTTATATTGGCACTGATTACCAGTGTGTCGTAAGTTTCCCCTGCAACAACCTGAGGAGTATACTTTCTGGTATTGTCCCATCTGCGTCTGTCAGAATGTCCAAAACGTCCCATGGCATTGTCTTCTATCCAGGCCATTTTGGCAGGATCTCCCTGTCCGAGAGCAGGAGCCACTGTTTGTGCAACAGCATATACTCCGTAACCGGATTCATCCGGTGCACCTATTTCAAAGATAACAGTTTCAGGTCTGTCAATTCTGTTGTAAGCACTTGCAGTAAGAATGGTCAATGACTCAAATGTCACAACATTGGTTGCAGTAGTTACCAGAACGAACATATTTCCATCAACAACCTGTTTAACAAATTCAGCAGCTATGGCAGCAGCCCAGGTAGTGGTAGTAGCAGTATTTGTAGCATCAGCCTGCAGAGCAATAATGGTTTGCTTGATCTGATTAGGTATGACACTTAAATTGTCATGGTAGGAAATCTTGAAAAGACCAGTTTTCCCAACAGTCGGAACTGTGGTTACAGTCAAAGTTATTTTTTGCTTTATAGCAGCTTTGTAAGGATTCAGTATAGCAGAGACTATTCCGGCTTTCGGAATAGGTCCGACTACAAGAGCCTCTCCAAGAGTCGCTGTTCCTCTAGCAAACCCAATGTTGGTAGTCCCAGCCACTAATCCTAATAGTGTATCCCAGTCAAATGCAATTATCTGTCTGTCCGTCAATGCTTCCAGAGCGATGTCATCTGTGGTTTTCACATTTTTAGTGTCTATTCCTAATAATACTTTTGATACATAATTTCTCATTATTCGAAATTTAAATTAATAATTTATTTAGGTTTTAGAAACAACAGCCTGACTTTGAAGCCGCCTGCTTTCTAAGGTTTCTAGTAACGATGTTACGGTTGCATCCTGCAGTTCCTTCATATAGATAAAGTCAATATCAGATACTTCCGTAATTTCCACAGGTCTTTTTATATATTCATACTTGATCTTATCACAAGTAAAATCATTGACCTCGAATTTTATTTTTGAATCTGTCAATCTGTAAACAGGTTCATCAGGATACGATTTGGTAAATTCATTGTGTTCTCTTTG
The DNA here is from genome assembly GCA_011053095.1 of Bacteroides sp. Lineage (GTDB taxonomy): Bacteria > Bacteroidota > Bacteroidia > Bacteroidales > SM23-62 > SM23-62. The sequence continues at coordinate 2,067 of DRHS01000239.1, read as the reverse complement.
AGAACTTTCAATATTATCCAGATCCCGTGTACGCATCCAGCCACTCTCATTATCTTTGGTTACAAATACCTTCAAGTCCTTAATCTTAAGATGATCCGGTATTGTTACAGCATTGTTAGTCAAACCTATTTCTCCACTGATGACTGTCATTTTGGCTAAATAATTCAAAATGACATTCTTGTCAAGTGCCGGTGAATAATTCCCTATATCGAAATTAAGGATCAGGTTCTTGTAAGCATCATTTGCAAACATCAGAACTTCTTCAGGTCTTACATCTTCATAAGCATTGGTATCCAACCTGTTCAACTTAGCCTTGATATAAGTAATAAACTGTGCACCTGTCATACTGATTATTTTTTACTATTACTTTTGGGCTGCAACTTTGCTGGTAATGGCTTTGGCTATCAGATCCATATCTCCGGACAACTTAGCTTTAAGTACAGCCTGCAGAGTAGCATCTTTGCCAACAACCTGGGCAGCTGCGTTTTTATCATACCCAACATTCATTTCTCCATGATAAATAGCCCCATCCTTCATAATGAGAACTCCCTTGTCAAGACATTTTGTTACAAGTGACTTGAATACCAGGTCTTTATCAGCAACCATTGCCAAAAACTTTTTAGGGTTTTCCTCAATTTTCTCCCCTATCTTGTCTTCGATTGTATTTATACTTGAAGCATCCACTATGATACCGCATACCGAAAGTATATTGACCTTGGTTTCCGGATCAAGTTTGTCAGCCAAGACATAAGCTTCCCGAAGTGTTCTTCTTTCCGCTACTCTTTGCTCTGCTTCCTGCTCTTCTGAATAAAGTACAAATTCCACTGCGGAATCATCCTTTATCGCCTTGAATCCATCAGCTACGATAGACTGGGCATGAGCAAACATGTATTTTAAAAGATCGTGTGGATCCTGCAGATCCATTTCAATTGGCTCAGATCCAATACGTATATTGTATGCCAGCCAATATGTACTTTGTTGTTTAAGGGTTCCTTCTGTCAAATCGAGCATTACCTCCATTTGCAATCTGGTTCCTTTTACCGGGATCTTCTTACCGTTTTTCCCAATTTCTATTCTGTCTTCCGTAAGTCCTGTAACGGGAAATCCGTGTTTATCGATTGCCGGCCCTAAATTTGTGTATGCCTCAGCATACTTTTTCATTTTAATGAGCGGATCCGCATGAATCTGTTTTAATTTAACTACACGAACTCTGTCCAGATTATCTAATGATTTTATCATAATGTTGTTATTTTTCCTTTGTTGTTATTTCATTCCTCCATTGTTATAAGGGGCAGTTTAAAAGCTACCCCTTTAACAACAAAAGGATTAAAGCACTTTGTGTACTTCAGACAAATTACGAGATTAATTTAATCTCATAATCATTTCTCCACAACTGGTCGGATCCTGAAGTTGAATACCTACCTCGGCAAGCATGTGTACTTCATATCCATCCAAACCAGAAGAACGCATTGTACCAATGTTCCTGGCTACATCTCCGTAAGGAGTGGTAGAACCACATACATGCCACATTGCATTTTCAGAATTTTTCTTCGCAACCTTACGAATATTTGCTTTCCCTTTTACCGTACCAAAATTTAAAAGAGTGAACCTATAAGATTCAATTGGCTTTTTGGATACAGGGTGCAAAGTTCTGTTACGAACCTTATCATCATAAGGAGAGAACTCCTTAACTGTAAGTGATACACCATTGAGGAACTCAACTTTTTTGAAGTGTCCCGTCAAGGTTAAACTGTCTCCGGTTCCGGTAATGAAAGTTCCGGAATTGGTAATTGTGACACCTAATTCGTTTTGTCGGGCTATTACGGCTCGGTTAAACTCCCGAACACCCATTTTACCGGTAAGCGCAATAAAATTATAATTTCCACCCCAACGGTCAGCATTGTAGGATAAATCCAACAAGAACTCGTCGATGGCATCATAAGTCAATTTTGCATAGTAAAACTTGTTTGCAGGAGAGATTTGCTGACGGATTCCTGCCCCGTGATATACAGGTCGTTGGTTTTTACCCTGCAATCTAACAACTCCCTGAGGATCTTTGTTATAGAT
>DRHS01000238.1 GCA_011053095.1 Bacteroides sp. | reverse complement strand
GAAATGAACACCCACTTTGCATCCTATGCCCGGGCATCAAAGGAAAAGGTAGAACAAGATTACCAGGATCTCAGTTCAGTAGAATATATTAAAGAACTCATAAGGGCCTTACCTTATATAGTCACTATTCTCAATAAAGACAGGCGACCGATAGTGAACAGGATATTATCCGTACTGATCCATCCAAAACTGGCGTAAATGAGTCCCCCGAAAATTGCCAGCCAACCAATGGGCCTTGGCAGGTGTCCCGTACTGGCTATCAGCAGTCCAAGTATAAGAGAACTCAGTCCTGCCATAGTATATGCAGCAAGCTGGAGATTGGTTTTGTGGACCATAATCTGGTATGCAAGGCTTGCCATGATTTCGCTTTCATCACCTGCTGATTTCAGGTAATCCTGAACAATGAAAATCAGGTCATTTCCATTTGTGGCGAAGATCACATACAGGATCCCGGTTGTACTGATAAGGAATGCAGCCAGGTAAGAGGATGATCTGCCATACGGAAGGAAGCTCATAAGCAGAAGGGGACCCAGAAGAATGATCAGGATTGAATTCAGGAACCAGATCCAGGTATTCAGACGAAGCCGTTCAAGGTTCTCTCCAAGATAGGAAAGGTCTTCATGAATATTTATGAATTCGGGGAGTATATCCAGGCTGGTAAATATAGCAGCTACGACCAGGAATGCTATCAGTAGGGTTAATGATCCCGCCAGTCTCTCTACCCCTCTTTTTTTATCCGGAAGTCCAGTGATCATCTTTGTTCCCGGATGAACACCCTTGAATTTGAACTGTAGGTGTAGTCTGAATTTTCAAGAATATTGGGGGCTGTAAGTATTTGTTCCTTATCCATTGTTGTGGCCTTCCCGGTAACAAGTATACCGACTTTCCCCTTTAAGTCTATATGTCCACTTTCATCCGGGTACATTATATCCCCTGCAGCAAGCCATAGCCTGAATTCATTCTGCTGCCATTGGTCATAGGGTTTCTTGTGACTCAGTAGGTTCATGGCAAACCGCATAGAGGCAAATTTCCAAAGGCGGTTTTCAAGATCCTTAGAGTTCTTCATGATTGATTTCATTTTGGATGTGCTCATCCAGAGGACGGTTACCGGAGATTCTGCAGAAACCGTTGCAGTCCTCTGCAATCCTGTCAGTACAGCCATTTCACCGATTACGGATCCTGGACCAAGGATATCCACAACCTTATCCTGTACGGATATCTTGACCTGTCCCCTTACTACTACAAAAAGTCCGTCACCAGGTCCCTTTTCCTTGACAAGAGTTGCATCAACCGCGTATACACGATTCTGGAATTCCTTAACAACCCGGTTAAAGGTTGTCTCCTCGAGTCCGGCGAGCCAGCTAATATCTCGCAACAATTCGACAGGCTTAGGCAGTTCCAGGGCCGGCGGACGGTCCATCAGCCTCTTCATCCTTTCTTCAATTCCTGAAATAATCTTGCCTGCCTCACCTGAATCGACACGGCCCTTGTTCAGCAATCGTTCAACCATCCGTTTCTCATAATTCAGAACAGATCGTATTGCCTGTCTGGTGGCAATTGCATTGTAAATCTCGGGGTAAGAATTCCGGAGGTTTCGAAGGAAGGTTAGTCCATGGATTTTGTTTTCATTGATCTCTGCTTCGATGATTGTGAGGTTATTATGGTCTATTCCTTCACCCTCATCGTCCTGGGCAATAAGCATATTCTCGATTAGTTTAAGGCTTTCATCCTGGGCCTGTACAAATCCGCGAGCGGAATCATAACTGGTTGAAAGGCGTTCAAAGAAAAATCGCTGGGATACCTTTCCCAGGATGGGCATGCTTTGCAATTTTCCAAGGATCTTCGGAGTTTTCCATTCCTGTTCAAGGTCTTTTCGCTTCGACAGGGATACGAGTCCCCCTTCATCCATGATCTCATTAATTGCATCAGTAAGCCTGCGTACAGCAGTCGGCCCAAGCATACCTTCGCGGAACTGATTCCAGTAGCTGCTTTTCTCACGTTCGAGAATCCTTCTGCGGGTTTCTTCCATCTGAGAATCCAGATGAAGTTCTTCCTTATTTTTAGTATCCACCTTCTCCGGAAGAAAAGTGTTAACGATTTCCCAGTCTGCCCTGTTGAGAAAACGGTCTTTTTTAAATTTATTGATTGAGTTTTCGGTACTCTGCCTCAGGTAGCTTTTAGCAGTTATCATCATAAGAGCTTTGGCAGGTGCCACTTTGGTCAATCCCAATCCATTTACCACATACTTAATAGTTGTTGCATTAATCAGCGAGAACAGGGTTACCATTCCCGCGGTAAGAAACAGAAAAGTATCCCGGATCTCCTGGTCTATGCTGGCCTCGGCAGCAACGATAAGTGCAAGTGCAAGACCTATAGCACCACGCAAAGCACCATACCAGACAACAATGGCATCTTTTTTTGGCAGGCCATAACCTGCCCTCCGCATGAGCGGGTACAATGCTACAATTACGATGGCACGAACCACATGCACCCCGATGTAAATGATGAACAGCAACAGGAAATCATGTCCGGTAAACTTGGAGTTATTGGCAATTACAACACCAACAATCACGAAGATCAATGTGTTGGCAAAGAATGCGGCCAGCTCCCAGAATTCGTGGAGGAAGTGTTCTACTTCGGGACTTATCCGGGTTCTTCCCACACCCGCCATCATCAGTCCAAGTGATACAAGTCCGAGTACACCCGATACATGCAGAAAATACTCTGCCACGAAAAAGGTCAGGTAAGCAGCAGCAACGATTACTGTGATCTCGATCAGAGCATCGTTAAACACCTTTTTTACCCAGCGGATGGTCAACCAGCCGAAGAATATCCCGACAAAGACTCCGCCTACTGCGACTCTGAAAAACACAACAATGGGTGAGGTATCGGAGGCAGTTCCAGTGATTGATGCCAGAAGAACCATAAATATTACGATGGCGGTCCCGTCATTCAGAAGGGATTCTCCCTCTATAAGTGTCCCTAGTTTTTTACTCGCACCCAGATCTTTCAGCAAGGCTACAACGGCTACTGGGTCAGTGGCACTTACCACTGCTCCAAAAAGAAGTGCCATTGGCCATCCCCAACCTGCAAAACCAAGTCCTGCTCCCTTCAATCCAATTACAATGGCAGCTGTCAAAATAAGTGCTATAATAATCCCGGGTACAGCAAGCAAAGTTGCATTTGTCACTGACTTCTTAAATGTATGAACGTCCATGGCAAAGGCAGCCTCAAAAATAAGGGTGGGAAGGAATACGTACAGTATCAGGTGCGGATCTATTTTGCCCGCCCAGTTAAGTGATTGTCCAAGCCAGTCAATATTGAGTGACAGGGATCCGATATGCCAGACCTCAAACCATCCAAGTCGGTTGGCCGCTCCCAGTCCCAATCCAATAATAAGCAATGACACGGTGAATGGCAGGGGACTCTTTCTCAGCCAGTGCCGGGTTCCTGCTCCAATTATCAGGGCTATAATGATAAATAAAAGCGGGAACATATTGCTTTTATGTCCACCTTCAGCATGGGCATCGACCGGGCCTGGTTCTTCATGAGGTATTTCACCGGTTTCATGTTTAATTACTTCAATTCGGGCCGTATCATCCAGGTCTGTCATTATTTTTCCACCTGCAACCGTTGAGGCCATTAATCCTTCAGTAAATAACATCAGGATAGCAAAGAAAAACAACGGCAGGAGAAAGGGTCTGGTAGTATTATTCATGGGTTGGGATGTATTTTTCAGTACAAAATGGTCCTACAATTTACAAAATATTCATTTTGGAACGTTATATGTACATACTTCCTTAAATATTTTACGCCTGATTTTTTTTCTTATTTTTGTTGTTGAATTCATTGATATGCACAGATTCTTATATATCACATTGATTTTGAGCCTCTTATCTCATATGGCGAGGGCACAGGAAGATCCCCCGACTGAAACAGAATCTAAGATCTTTAGTCAGCTGTTTTATGAAACTACACCGGGTGGGGAGGTTCAGGTAATACAGGAACAGAAACTCGATGAAATTCTGCTTAATTTCATCGAGCAAAACAGGAAGCTTGAGGGAATACCGTGTTACTGGATCAGAATCTATTCAGGATCAGCCCATAATTCCCGGGAAGAGGCCTACGAGACCAAGGGTCGTTTCCTCAGGAAATATGAGGGTATTCGAAATGACGTAATTTATGATGATCCTAATTTTAAAGTTTATGCCGGAGGATACAGGAGCAAATCCGAGACCCTGAAACTTCTGAATACAATAAAAAGAGATTTCCCAACTGCATTTATAGTCTACGATATAATCGATTTTCCAGAAAAAGTAACGGACTATTACTAAATCTTTTCTCTTGTGAAATGGCTGGAGGATTTACAAAAAGGGGTGAATGAGTGAACTGATTAAACATGAATGTGGAGTTGCCTTGATCCGGCTACTTCAACCGCTGGAATATTATCAGTACAAATACGGCACATGGAAGTACGGACTCAACAAGCTCTACCTGTTAATGGAAAAGCAGCATAACAGGGGACAGGATGGTGCCGGTGTTGCCTGTATTAATCTCGATACCCTTCCGGGGAACAAATTCATTTCCCGTCACCGTTCAGCAGAACAGGCCGCAATCGACGACGTCTTCCGAAAAATTACCTCCGATTTTAAAAAATCTGAGCGCAAGCACCCTAACCGTTTTAAGGATGCAAACTGGGCAAAAGAGCATTTGCCTTTTGCAGGGGAGTTGTACCTGGGACATCTGCGCTACGGTACCTACGGAAAGAATAAATTGGACAATGTTCATCCGGTCATGCGACAGAACAATTGGAAATCCAGGAACCTTGTACTGGCCGGGAATTTTAACCTGACCAATGTGGAGGAACAATTCAATAAACTTGTTGAACTGGGTCAGCATCCAAAGGACTTCTCAGATACGGTCACCATATTGGAGAAAATAGGCCACTTTCTTGACGAGGAGAACCAGAGCCTGTTCGAGAAGTTTAAAAAGGAAGGACACGAGAACATAGAGATTTCTGATCTTATTGGTGAAAATCTCGATGTGGTAAAAATACTGGAAGAGGCGAGTAAGAGATGGGATGGGGGACATTTGATCGCGGGACTGATAGGACATGGTGATGCGTTTGCCTATAGAGACCCCTGGGGAATCCGTCCGGGATTCTTTTACCGCGATGAAGAGATAGTGGTAGTGACATCCGAGCGTCCTGTGATACAGACGGTAATGAATGTTCCCTCGGAGCAGATCTATGAGGTTGAACCCGGGCACGCTTTGATCATAAAGAAAAATGGCCGGGTGTCTATGGAAATGATTCGGGAACCCCAGGAGAAAAAATCATGCTCATTTGAGAGGATCTACTTTTCCCGCGGAAGCGATAAAGATATATATCGTGAAAGGAAAAAACTGGGTAATTTGCTGACCCCCGCTATACTCAAAGCAATTGACAATGATTTAGACCAAACGGTATTCTCCTTTATTCCCAATACTGCTGAAACTGCTTTCTATGGTATGATAGCAGGTATTGAAGACCATATGAACAGGGAGAAAAGAAATATCCTTGTGAAGGAAGCCTGCAATATGACGCCTGCACAGATCGAAAAACTTATCAGCCGCCGGCCCCGGATAGAAAAAATAGCGGTCAAGGATGTTAAGCTGCGCACATTTATTTCACAGGATGCCGGCCGGGATGACCTTGTTGGACATGTTTACGATATTACTTATGGAACCGTACGACATGACCGGGACAATCTGGTAGTAATCGATGACAGCATTGTACGGGGAACCACACTTAGGGAAAGCATTCTGAAGATCCTTGATCGCCTGGGACCCAAACGGATCGTAATTGTTTCTTCCTCTCCGCAGTTACGCTACCCGGATTGTTATGGAATTGATATGGCTAAGCTGGGAGATTTCGTTGCATTTCAGGCCGCAATTGCCCTGCTGAAGGAAAATGGTAAGGAAGCCGTCCTTAATGAGGTTTATAACGCTGCGGTTGCAGAACTTGAAAAACCATGGGAAAAGATCGTAAACCAGGTGATAAGGATCTATGAGCCCTTCACGTACGAACAGATATCTGAAAAAATTGGCGAACTGCTTACCACCAAAGGCATAAATGCTGAAGTAAAGATTGTTTACCAGACTGTGGACGATTTGCATAGAGCCTGCCCGGATCATTCGGGAGACTGGTATTTTACAGGGGACTATCCGACACCGGGAGGGAACCTGGTGGTAAACCAATCCTTTATTAACTTCATCAAGGGTAAAAACATACGGGCCTACTGATCAAGCAGCACCGGGCTTTGATGAATCATCTTTTTCCTTTTGAATCATTCTTTTTAGAAGAACTGTAGATTTTTCTCATTCGGCGAATTCGGTTGATTAGCCTGAATATCTGGTACTTGCTCTGAGGGGAATAGCTTAAGATATGCCTTTCAACTTTTTGCTTGTACACATCATTCATGTTGATTATTATGGCTGTTTCTTCCACCTCCCCGAAGGCCGGATTAATCACCGTGCCAAATGTTTTCATGGAAGGTGACAGGCTCATGTAGGCATTGATCAGAGGTGGAATGTTTTCTCCGAAAGCACGGACCTTCTGAGAGAGGATCTTATAATCTTCAAGGTAGTTTCGACCTGTAAAGATGTTTACCATTTCCTCCAGGTTCATTTTTGTATCCAGCGGAAATTTTGGTACGACCAGATTTTCCTTATCCGGAAAATGCTTTTCAAGAAAATACAGGAGAAGGTTTCTTGCCCTCTGGTTATAGTTCGGATACATGGTAACCTTCCCGAAAAAAAATTGTTTCGTCGGATTGTCAATCACCAGCGCGCCAAGGCCGTCCCAGAGATTATCAAGGGCGTATATTCCCTTGCTCTGTCTGCTTGTGGACTGATATGCCGGCTGTACAAAAGATCTTCCGAGTTCTATAATATCGGGCAGATATTCGGTGCGGAAACGGTCTGAAAAGTCGAAAATTTTTTCAGTTGCCAGAGTGACCTTGGAACAATCTTCCCTTGATTTATCAACATCGCAGAGATAAAAACGGTATCCGCCCAGGATCTCTTCCTTGTCCGGATCCCAAACAATAAGCTGCTTGTAGGGATCCTCCATAGTGTCAAAATCATCGATGTCGACGGCGTTTCCGGTTCCTCCTCCTGCTGCACGAAAAGTCAGCTCCCTGAGGCGTCCAATCTCATGCATCAGTTTCGGCGAATCATGCGCCGTGATGATGTACAATTCATTGTCCGCCTTATTGGTCATGCGTATAAACTTGTCTTCGGTAAGTTCCGTTTCAATATCTTTCCTGGAAATGGTGTGGGCAATAGGCTTCATGAGGGGGCTTATGATTTTCAGTAAAGTTAAGAATTATTCTGCTCCGGGTAAAGTCGGATTATCTTCCACTGGCAGCCGGTAAACCAGTTCTCGAACGAGAGCTGCCCATTCCATGGGCTTATTTGATCTGTCAAAAGTAGAATACGGAATGGGTTTTCCAATGGTGAATGTGAAACTCTTGTGACGATGCTTGTAGGATTCGTCCGGCAAAAAGAACATTTCAAGGTTCCATTTAATCCTGAAAAATTTTCGAAAATTAGCCACTCGGTAAAAACGTTTGGTGTTGTGTCCGCTCACATGAATGGGAATAACGTCTCTCTGATATTTCACCGCTTTTACAATAAAACTTTTCTGCCATTCAAGATCCTGTACAACTCCTTTTATTTTCCTGGATACAAGTCCCGAGGGAAAAGACAGGATCTGAGCGTCGGAACGATAGGTTTCATCGAGCAGCCTGACATTATCCCTTGCCTGTCCCCCGTGCTTATTTATCGGCACAAAGAACTCAGCCAGGTTTTTTATATTCATCAAGACGTCGTTGACGAGGACTATTATCCTGGGGTAATGCTGGCGGATCATATAAATAAGCATATCACCGTCAAAACCACCCAGGGGATGGTTGGAGACAAAAAGAAACCGCCCGTTTTCAGGCAGATTTTCCTCACCAACGAATGTCATTTTTACATTAAATTCTTCGAAAAGGGCTTTGAGAAAACTCATTCCATCCTTGTCACCGTGCTGCTCCATGAATTTATTGAACCAATCCAGGTGAAAAATACTGTTCAGGTAGCGGTATACAAATCCAGGCAGGAATTTCGCAATACCGGGGCTTTTTTCATGAAAAACTTTCCGGATGTCAATTTGCTGGAGGGGTTTTGATTCAGAGGACTTTACCTCATTTTCAGCATGTCCGTTTGAGGATTCTGGCCCGACAACCTGTTTTTTGGCCTGGTTGGATTTGCTTTTGGGGTTTTCAGTCATTTAGATCTTTTTTTCCAGAATTATACCCGTGTCAGGCAGATACAAAGTAAATAAAAATTGTAAAAAACACTTCAAAGGCATTTACTGGAAAAGTAAAACTGCCGTAAGTATCAGAAAAACAGATAGATACATTAATTGACTAAAAGTTTTTAACAAAGTGTCAAAAAATGGGAGAAAGTGGTGAAAAGTGGGAATATTTGTGTTAATTTTACACATTGACCCGCAAATGCAGCAATGATAACGTTTATAGGGGAATATACATGCAAAGTAGATGCGAAGGGAAGAATCATGCTTCCATCGGCATTTAAAAGGCAATTACCCGCTACTGCCCTGGATAAGTTCGTGGTAAAGCGCGATGTCTTTGAAAAATGTCTTGTAATGTATCCGATCGAAGAGTGGGAAAGACAGAACCGGATCATTCGGAAGAACACAAATCCTTTCAATAAGGAGCACAGTCGTTTTCTTCGTATGTTTTATCAGGGAACGGCCGAACTAATCCTCGATTCCAACAGCCGGTTCATTATTCCGAAAAGGTTAATGGATTTTGCTGAGATAGGTAAGGAAACAGTTCTCGCCGGACAGTATGGTAAGATTGAAATATGGGCCGAGAAGCAATATGGAAAGGTTAGCGATGAGGAACCTGATTTTGCATCCCTGGCAGAAAAGATACTGGGTGGGGCTTTAAATGATCTGGAGAACGAATAAATGTATCATAGGCCTGTTTTACTGGAGGAAAGCCTGGATGGTTTGAGCATTCAGGAGGGTGGAACTTATATAGATCTCACCTACGGGGGAGGTGGCCATTCGGCAGGGATATTAGAGCGGCTTGGTAAAGGCAGGCTGATCGCGTTTGATCAGGATCCCGAAGCAGAGGATCAGGCTTTAAAAGATAAACGCCTCTTATTTATAAGGGGCAATTTCAGATATGCTAAAAACTATTTGCGCTTCCACGGAATAAAAACCATAGACGGAGCCCTGGCAGACCTTGGGGTATCATCACATCAGTTCGATGTGGCTGAGAGAGGATTCTCCTTCCGTTATGAATCAGAAATGGATATGAGAATGAATCAGGATTCGGAAGTTAAAGCTGCCGATATTCTGAAAAACTACTCTGAAGGAGAGTTAAGGGACCTGTTCAGGAGGTATGGCGAGGTAAAAAACGCCAGCAGGCTTGCTTCTGTCATTTGTTCATCGAGGCAAATACAAAAACTGGATACTACAACCGGTTTCCTGGAAGCAATTGTCGAATGCATTCCGGAAAAAAACAGGCAGAAATACCTTGCCCGGGTTTTCCAGGCTCTCCGTATCGAGGTTAATCAGGAAATGGAATCACTTAAGGAAATGATGGAAGGAGTGAGCGGATATATGAGGAAGGGATCAAGATTCGTGGTTATTACATACCATTCACTGGAGGATAGAATCGTAAAGAATTATTTCCGGTCAGGTAACATGGATGGAGTACTTAAGAAAGACTTTTACGGGAATGTGGAGAGTCCGTTTAAGCCGGTAAACAGAAATGTCATCCTGCCGGGTGCAGAGGAATTAGAACAGAATCCGAGGGCTAGAAGCGCTAAACTGCGGATTGCAGAAAAAACAGACTGATGGCAGAGAAGAAGAGCAATGTTGAGTTTGTGGACCAGAAGATTGAGCAGAAGGAGATCCGAAAGGGATCCGTATGGGATATTTTCGACGGATCAGTATTGACAAAAGACAGGGTGGTGAGGCAACTACCATTTGTGCTGTATGTAACTTTTCTGATCATACTCTACATCGGTAACAGGTACCATTCCGAGAAAGTGATACGGCAGACGATGGAATTGCAGACCGAACTGAAGGAAATGCGGGCGCAGGCCATCTCAACTGCTTCCGAACTGGAGTTTATAAGCAGACGGTCAGAAGTTGCCAAGCTGGTAGAGAGTAAGGGATTGGGATTGAAGGAGGCTGTGGAACCTCCTATAAAAATAACAGTTGCGAAAAGCAGGAAAAATAATGAAGACGATTAAAAAGGTCATTGTAAACCGGGTGATCGGTCTTTACCTGGGCATCTTCATCCTGGCCCTGCTGATAGTGGGCAGGATTCTGCAGCTGCAAATAGTACAGGGAGAGGAACTGAGGCAAAAATCAGAGGAATTGATGCTGAAATACATAACCATTGAGCCAAACCGGGGTGATATTTATGCTACCGGTGGGAAACGGCTCCTTGCCACCTCGGTGCCCTATTACGAGATTCGCATGGACCTGAACAGCAGCGCCATGGATGATTCCCGGTTCAGGTCCGGCATTGATTCCCTAAGTATTTGTCTGTCAAAACTTTTTCGTGATAAATCCCATGCTACCTGGAAAAGGGAACTGACCCGTGCCAGGCGGGATGCAAAAAGATATTACCTGATCCGCCGCCAGGTCAGCTACCAGCAGTTGCAGGAACTGAAAGAGTTCCCGATCTTCAGGATGGGACAGTATAAAGGTGGATTGATTGCCATACAGAGCAATCGCCGGGTACATCCACACCAGATGCTGGCAGCGAGGACCATAGGCTACCTTAGTAAAGGTGAGAGCGGAAATGTAGTAGGGATTGAAGGAGCATATGATCATTACCTTTCCGGCGTCCGGGGAGTGCGTCTGATGCAGAAAACTGCAGGAAACCTCTGGATTCCCTTACGGGATGCCAATGAAGTTGACCCGAAGAACGGATACGATGTTATAACAACAATTGATGTTGACATTCAGGATGTTGCTGAGAACGCACTGTTAAAACAATTGTCCAGGCATAAGGCCCATCACGGATGTGCCGTCCTTATGGAAGTGGAGACAGGTTGCATCCGTGCAATTGCAAATCTGACAATTGATGAAAACGGGGGTTATAATGAGTCATATAATTATGCCATCGCAGAAAGTACTGAGCCCGGATCGACTTTCAAACTGGCTGCGCTTATAGCTGCACTCGAGGATGGTTTTGTAGAGCCGGGTGATACCATCGATACGGGCAAGGGATCCGTTAGATATTACGACCAGGTAATTAAGGACACCCGCAAGGGTGGACATGGACGAATTTCAGTGCAGGAAGCATTTGAGGTATCTTCAAACGTTGCCCTCTCAAAAATTATCTATGAAAATTACAAAGGAAAAGAAGAAGCTTTCATTGAGCGGCTCTACAGGATGCATCTTAATGAACCTCTGGGGATTGAAATAAGGGGAGAGGGCCAGCCTATGATAAAATACCCGGGAGATGAACTCTGGTCCGGCATCAGCCTCCCTATGATGTCTCACGGATACGAGGTAAGAATGACCCCACTGCAGGTGCTGAACCTGTTTAATGCCGTAGCCAATGACGGGTGCATGGTCAAACCCAGGATCGTTGAGAAGATACACTATTATGGAAGGACTGTTAGGCAGTTTGACACAGAAATCATAGATCCGTCGATCTGCTCAAAACAGACTCTTGAAAAAATACAGGCAATGCTGGAAGGGGTGGTTGAAAGAGGGACAGCAAAAAACCTCAGCAACGAGAATTTCAAGATTGCGGGGAAAACCGGGACTGCACAGATTGCAAATGAAAAATATGGATACAAAATAGATTCAAAGGTTAGCTATCAGGCTTCTTTTGCCGGATATTTTCCTGCAGAGAATCCGAAATATTCCTGCATTGTAGTGGTTAATTCTCCCTCCAGTGATGTATACTATGGCAACCTGGTAGCGGGACCGGTTTTTCGGGAGATCGCCAAAAAAGTATATGCGACAAGCATAGACCTTCAGGAGAGCCTTAATGTAAAAATGGCCAGGGCATCCTCCCTGACTACCACTACACCTTCTGAGAAACAGCATGATCCGCCGGCGGAAAAACCGGATCTGATTCCCTACTCCAAGAACGGTCATATGCAAGAGCTCAATTCTGTACTGGGCGCTCTGCAGATTCCATTCAAAGGAGAAGCTGAACAGGATTGGGTAATAACTAAAAAAGAGGAAGGTCATATTCAACTTGAACCGTTGACTGTGCACGAAAACCTGGTACCAAATGTTAAGGAGATGGGTGTATCAGACGCTGTCTACCTGCTCGAAAATGCAGGATTGAGAGTAACAGTCCAGGGAAGGGGAAAGGTGCTGGAACAATCCATTCCCCCAGGAAGCAGGTTTGAGAAAGGACAAAAAATAATTCTGACAATGAGTTTCAGCTGAACTGTGAAACAATTGAATGACATATTAAATGATGTAGGGGTTGTTCTCCAGACCGGTCCGGAGAACCCAACCATAACATCCCTTTGCTTTGATTCAAGGAAAGCCGGGAAAGGGTCAGCCTTTTTTGCAATCCCCGGAACACTGACAGACGGCCACCAATTTATCGATAAGGCAAGGGAATCAGGTGCACATATTATTGTATGTGAAAGAATGCCGGCTGAAAAAGCCGATCATGTTACCTATGTCCAGGTGAAGGACTCAGCTGAAACACTGGGACTTGCAGCAGCATCCTTTTATAATAATCCTTCAAAGAAAATTAAGGTAATAGGGGTAACCGGGACAAACGGCAAAACCACAATTGCCACCCTGCTGCACCGCGTTTTTACAGAAGCAGGACATTCCTCGGGATTGCTGTCTACTGTAAAATACCTCATCGGAAACACAGAAACCCTTGCTTCCCATACCACACCTGATCCGCTGCAGATAAACCAGCTGTTCGACGAAATGGTTGAAGCCGGCTGCCAATACTGTTTTATGGAAGTCAGTTCGCATGCCATCCATCAGAAACGCATAGCCGGGATACAATTTGCCGGAGGTATTTTTTCCAATATCACACACGAACATCTTGACTATCACAAAACTTTCAAAGAATATATTAAAACCAAGAAAGCCTTTTTCGATAATCTGCTACCAGACACATTTGCACTCGTGAACCGAGATGACAGGAATGGGAAAATAATGGTACAGAACTGCAGGGCGAATGTCAGCAGCTTTGGAATGGTCGGACCGGCTGATGTAAAAGGAAAGATCCTCGAAAGCCATATGGACGGGATGCAATTGATGATCAACGATACGGAGATATGGGTAAGGCTGGTGGGACAGTTCAATGCAAGCAACCTGCTCGCAGTGTATGGAGCTGCTCTTTTAAATGGAATTGAAAAGGATGAACTGCTAACCATACTAAGCAGACAGACTGCTGTGAGAGGACGATTTGAAACAGTACAATCCGGTGATGGCATTACAGCGATTGTTGATTATGCCCATACTCCGGATGCCCTGAAAAATGTTATGAGCACAATCATGCAGTTGCGAAATGGGAAATCCCAGCTGATAACAGTAGTAGGTGCGGGGGGAGACCGTGATACCTCAAAAAGACCTAAAATGGGACTTGTGGCAGCGGAGTTCAGCCAAAAGCTCATTCTTACATCGGACAACCCGAGGGATGAAAAACCCGAAGAGATCATACGGCAAATGATGATGGGAATCCCTGAGAAAAAGCAGAAAGGTGTGCTGTCAATACCCGATCGCCGGGAAGCCATTAAAACAGCAGTTATGCTGGCATCCAAAGGTGATATTATACTGGTTGCAGGGAAAGGACATGAAAGCTACCAGGAAATTGAAGGCAAGAGATACCATTTCAATGATATGGAAGTGCTGCAGGAATTATTAAAACCAAGTTAAAGTTCATGCTGATATACCTGTTTGAATATCTTGATCGTATCGGTTTCCCCGGAGCAGGGGTATTTCAGTACATTTCATTCCGCTCCGCCTCAGCTGTAATTACCTCGTTGATTATCTCGATGTTATTCGGTAAAAGTATTATTAACTACCTGAGAAGAAAACAGATAGGTGAGCGAATACGGGACCTTGGACTTGAGGGACAGGTTCAGAAGGAGGGCACACCCACAATGGGTGGCATCATCATACTGGCATCCATTCTGATACCCGTACTCCTTTTCGGGGATTTGGAAAACACCTATGTTCTGTTAATGATCCTTACAACAGTTTGGCTTGGACTGGTCGGTTTTACGGATGACTATATAAAGGTTTTCAGGAAAAATAAGAAAGGACTGACCGGGAAGTTCAAGATCCTGGGCCAGGTGGTGCTGGGGATTGTCGTGGGACTCACCCTGTATCTCGACCAGGATGTGATTGTCAGGGAAAAGATTCTGCTTGAAACAGGAGCGCCAAGAATGGAGGTCATTCAGGAAGAGGGCAACGAAGGAGCTACAAGCAGGTATGTGACAAGGGATGTAAAATCTACGACTACGACCATTCCCTTTGTGAAAAACAATGAATTCGACTATGCCGACCTGATCGGCTTTTTAGGAGACAAAGCCCCGAAATTCGCGTGGGTGGTACTGATCATAGCGGTGATCATTATCATAACTGCTGTCTCGAACGGGGCAAATGTGACGGATGGGCTCGATGGACTTGCAACAGGTACCTCCGCAATTATAGGGGTTACCCTGGGTGTGCTGGCCTATGTTGGCGGCAATATTTTTTATGCTGATTACCTCAACATCATGTATATCCCATTTTCGGGAGAGCTGGTAATCTTCATGAGTGCATTTATAGGCGCTATGATCGGCTTCCTCTGGTACAATTCTTATCCGGCCCAGGTTTTTATGGGAGATACGGGCAGTTTGGCCATAGGGGGGATTATTGCAGTGTTCGCGATCATGATCCGGAAGGAACTCCTTATACCAATTCTCTGCGGAGTATTCCTGATGGAAAGCCTTTCGGTGCTCATGCAGGTAGGATATTTTAAATATACCAGGAAGCGGTTCGGTGAAGGAAGAAGGATATTCCTTATGGCTCCTCTTCACCACCATTACCAGAAAAAGGGATACCCGGAAGCAAAAATTGTGACCCGCTTCTGGATCGTTGGTATCATGCTGGCAGTAATAACAATAGTGACACTAAAAATAAGATAATAATAAACCCAAATTCTCAATATGCTTATGACAAACAGAATCGTAATACTCGGTGGAGGTGAAAGTGGAACAGGTTCAGCAATCCTTGCTAAAAAGCAGGGTTATGAGGTATTTCTCTCCGACAATGGTCCCATAAAGGACAAGTACAAGGAAATGTTGTACAACTATGATATTCCCTGGGAGGAGAAAAAGCATACGGAAAAATTGATCCTCGATGCAGAAGAGATCATTAAAAGTCCCGGGATACCGGAACGTTCCCCAATCATACAGACAATACGCAAAAATGAGATCCGCATTATTTCGGAGATCGAGTTTGCCGGAAGGCATACCGTTGCCAAAAAGATCTGTATCACGGGGAGCAACGGGAAGACTACTACCACCTCCCTTATCCATCATATGCTGAAGAAGGCAGGAATGAATGCCGGGATCGCTGGCAATGTGGGGAAAAGCTTTGCACTACAGGTAGCCGAAGAAACATATGATTACTATGTCCTGGAGTTAAGCAGTTTTCAGCTCGACGGAATGTATGAATTTAAGGCCGATATTGCCATCCTGCTGAATATCACACCCGATCACCTTGACTGGTATGATGGCAATATGCAGGATTATGTGGATTCGAAATTCAGAATCACACAGAACCTTTCTGAAGATGAATTCTTTGTATTCTGTTCCGATGATGAGATCACCGTCCGGGAGATTGAAAGGATTGTCCTTAAGGCCAAGGAGCTTCCTTTTGCTCTCAGAAAGAAAAACAGGGAGGTTGCTTATATCGATGAGGATGATAACCTAAGGGTGGATTACAGCGACTCTTCCTTCATAATGCCAGCTGATGACCTAGCCCTGAGTGGCAAGCATAACAGATATAACAGTATGGCGGCGGGCATTACAGGGAAAGTATTAAATATTAGAAAAGAACTTATCCGTGAAAGTCTTATGGACTTCCAGGGGGTTGAACACCGCCTTGAGAAATCATTAAAGGTACACGGGATCCAGTTCATTAATGACAGTAAGGCAACCAATGTCAATTCTTCATGGTATGCACTTGAAAGTATGACCACACCGATAGTTTGGATCGCAGGAGGAGTTGACAAGGGGAATGACTATAAAGAACTTCACGACCTGGTTGAGGACAAGGTGCACACCCTGGTTTGCCTGGGTAAAGATAATTCCAAGCTGCAAAAGGCTTTTGGGAAGCGGGTGAAGAACATTTTAGAGGCAGACAGCATGGAGGATGCTGTAAACAAGGCTTATTATATGGCCAGCAAAGGGGATAGCGTACTTCTTTCCCCGGCCTGTGCAAGCTTTGACTTTTTCGAAAACTATGAGGATCGTGGATGGCAGTTTAAGGATGCGGTCAGGAAACTCTGATCAGGCAGGTAATTTGAGCACACCATATATATAAATAAGGAAAGTGTTGAGCATTCGAAAATATTTTGGAGGGGACCGGATCATCTGGGCGGTGATCATCGTGCTGTCTTTGTATTCACTGCTCGCAGTATACAGTACAGCCGGAATATTGGTTTACAGAAATCCGGGCAGCAGTCCCACATATTTCATTTTCCGCCATGCCATGTTCCTGATGGCCGGCTTCCTGCTGGTTTATATTACCCACCTGGTTCCCTATAAATATTTTTCCCGTCTGTCTCAGCTTATGGTTGTCATGGCCATACCACTTCTCATCATTACACTGTTTTTCGGTAAAAGTATCAATGAAGCCAACCGATGGCTCGAAGTACCCATCATCGGACTAACCTTTCAGCCCTCTGATTTCGCCAAACTGGCTCTGATCATGTACCTTGCCAGGCTTTTATCCCAGCGCCAGGATGAGATCAAGGATTTCTACAAATCTTTTCTTCCACTGATCATTCCTGTCGGAATCATCTGCCTGCTCATCCTTCCTGAAGACCTCTCAACTGCCATGATACTGCTTGGCACCAGCGTCATTCTAATGTACATCGGTCGAATTAATACTCAGCACCTTCTCTTACTCCTCCTGGGTGGGGCGATTATAATAGGATCCTATATCGGTATCTCAATGCTTATGGATAACCAGGGAAGGGTGGGTACCTGGAAAAACCGGATTGAGTCCTACCTGGATAAAGATTCTGAGAATTACCAGGTGGAACAGGCTAAAATTGCCGTAGCCCGAGGCGGATTCCTGGGCAAATTCCCGGGGAACAGTACACAGCGCAATGTTCTCCCTCACTCTTATTCTGATTTCATTTATGCCGTAATTATCGAGGAGTACGGCCTTCTGCTGGGCGGAATCCCCATCCTGCTCATGTACCTGATCCTGCTGTACCGGGCCGGGGTGCTGGTCCGCAAAAGTACGCGGACCTTTCCTGCCTTCCTGGCGGTTGGACTTACCATAGGACTCGTACTCCAGGCGATGGTGCATATGGCCGTTTCGGTGAACCTCTTCCCTGTGACGGGTCAGCCACTTCCGCTGGTGAGTATGGGTGGGACCTCCCTTATCCTAACAAGCCTGTCGCTGGGGATGATCCTTAGCGTAAGCAGGGGGATACAACAACAAAAGCTGCAAATGGAAGCGGGAGTTGCTGCTGAGGATATAATTACGGAAGGAGATATTGAGTAATGGAAAACAGGCTGGCAAATAAAAAGATCATAATCAGCGGAGGTGGTACCGGGGGACATGTATTCCCGGCAATTGCCATAGCCGATGCTCTGAGCCAGCAACTCGACAATCCGGAGATACTTTTTGTAGGGGCAAAAGGCAGAATGGAAATGGACAAGGTACCCGAAGCCGGGTACAATATCATCGGACTTCAGATCGAAGGCTTCAAACGAAAGCTTTCACTGGCAAATATTAAGGTCATCCTGAAACTGTTTACCAGCCTCAGGGCTGCTGGAAAGATATTAAGGGAGTTCTCTCCGGATGTAGTTGTGGGCGTTGGTGGTTATGCAAGTGGACCGGTTCTTCGTAAGGCAGCAGGAATGGGCATACCAACACTGATCCAGGAACAGAATTCCTATGCCGGTGTAACAAACCGCCTGCTTGCAAAAAGAGCTTTAAAGATATGTGTCGCCTATGAGGGCATGGAAAGATATTTTCCGGCTGACAAGCTGGTAATTACTGGAAACCCCGTACGAAATGAGATACGGAAGCTTGGAAGAGCCGAAGGTGCTGAGGGAAATCCTTCCGGACTGGAAGTTTCTCACAGTGAACCGGCAGCAGCTTCAGGCGAAAGGTCGGCAGCCAGGGCTTATCTTGGAATTGAGAGCGACGCTGATGTCATTCTGGTCCTGGGCGGCAGCCTGGGGGCCCGGACCATTAATCAGGCTGTGGAGAAGGGAATCGATCTCCTGCTTGAATCCGGAGTAGTCGTTATCTGGCAATGCGGAAAATACTATTATGAGGATTTGATGGCTGCAACAAAAGACCTGCCAGGAGACAGGATACTGCTCAAAGATTTCATAAGCAGAATGGACCAGGCCTACATGGCAGCTGATGCCATTATTGCAAGGGCCGGGGCACTTACAATCTCAGAGCTCTGCCTGGTCGGGAAACCGGCTATACTGGTGCCCTCACCAAATGTTGCTGAAGATCACCAGACGAAAAATGCTGAATCCCTCTCAGGGAAATCAGCGGCCATTTATATACCGGATGCGGAAGCCGGGGAAAGAATGATACCCGAGGCTCTCGATCTTCTGAAGGATAGAGAACGGATGCAGAAGCTTTCAATAAATATCTCTGGACTGGCAATATCAGATTCAGCAGAACGAATCGCAAATGAAGTAATAGAATTAATGCAGACATGAGCCGGGAAGAAATACATAGTGTTGAAAATATCTATCTGATCGGGATCGGGGGAATAGGTATGTCTGCCCTGGCCAGATATTTTCTCCTCCAGGGAAAGAGGGTAGCCGGGTATGACAGGGTATCTACCAGGCTCACAGACGACCTTATAAGGGAAGGTTCGGATATTCATTTTTCAGCAGATCTTGCATATATCAAAGAGAATTTTCCTGATCCCGGGAATCTTATTGTCATCTATACACCTGCGGTACCCAATGACCATTCTGAACTTGTATTCTTCCTCGAGGGGGGATACCGGGTCGTGAAAAGGGCAGAAATGCTTGGAATACTCAGCAGAGGGGAGAGGTGTATTGCAGTGGCAGGCACTCATGGTAAGACGACCATTTCTACAATGATCGCTCATCTCCTTAAGGTGTCCGGCATACCATGCAATGCATTTTTAGGTGGTATTTCCAAAAATTACCGTACCAATGCTATCCTTAACGGGAAAGGAGCCTGGATGGTCCTCGAAGCCGATGAATATGACCGGTCTTTTCTGCACCTGTTTCCCAGCATTGCCGTTGTATCCTCATGTGATCCTGATCACCTGGATATTTACGGTACTGCAGAAAAACTGGAAGAAGCCTTTTGTGATTTTGTCGGACAGGTGGATGCCGGGGGACAGGTTGTTTACAGAGGTGGACTAAAGCTTTCCTGCTTCGAGGACAACGGACCTGATAAACATACCTATTTACTCGAAGGAGATGCAGATTATTCTGCCAAAAATATAAGAAACCGTGGCGGATACTATCGTTTCGATGTAACTACCCCTGAGGGGATTATTCCTGACATTGACCTGGGTATACCCGGTATGATAAATATTGAAAATGCTCTTGCGGCAGTGAGTGTTGGTAAACTACTTGATGTAAGTGATGATCAAATCAGGGAGGCTATGAGCTCTTTCCTGGGCGTGAAGCGGCGTTTTGATGTACAGATCCAGCGGGATGACATGGTGTATATTGATGATTATGCCCATCATCCACGGGAACTGGAGGCTTGTATAAGCTCAGTCAGGGCTAATTTCCCCGGAAAAAAGATCACCGGCATATTCCAGCCGCATCTGTATTCGAGGACAAGGGATTTTGCAGATGGTTTTGCAGAAAGTCTGTCTGCCCTTGATGAACTCATATTGCTTGACATTTATCCCGCAAGGGAAAAGCCGATTGAAGGGGTAAGTTCAAAAATGATATTCGATAAAGTAGAAATTGAGAAAAAGATTCTGATAGAGAAGCAACAGCTGATAACCGTGATGAGTGAAAGAGAACCCGAGCTTTTGCTTACACTGGGGGCCGGAGATATAGATCAGCTTGTAGAACCAATTGTGGAGATGTATTCAAAGAAAAAGGTATAGTGAAACTTGTATTCAAAATATTGATGCTGTTGTTCCTGACTGCTTACTTTGTTGTAGTGCTGGGATTTGTAAGGAAACAATACGACGGAGTCCTGTGTAATGGCATGGAGATCGTAGTGAGAGACAGTCTTGAAAGGGTCCTTGTAACCTCAGCTGATGTGAAAAATCTTCTCCGGCTTGATCATCCGGAACCAGCAGGAATGCCTGTTTCGGAAATCGATATGGCCGGTATTGAGGAGTCCCTGAACGATTTTCCGGCCATTTCCAACGCACAGGTTTATGCAAATGTCCAGGGCAGGCTGATCGTTGAATTGTCACAAAGAAGTCCGGTTTTAAGGATAGAGGACAGAAACCACCAGCACTATTATCTTGATGCCGAGGGTTATGTAATACCCGCCAATTTTGATTACACACCTCATGTTCTTCACATAAACGGTGAAATACCAGGTAAATACCGGAAAGAAAAAAGGATAATGGTGACCGGTGCAAGCCCGGGCGAAAATGGCCACACTCTGATGGGGGATGTTTTGAAAATGGGCAGATACATTCATGAGCATCCATTTTGGAGGTCCCAGATTGTGCAGATATACGTGAGGAAGAATGGTGAGTTTGAACTGATTCCCAGGGTGGGTTCACAAATCATCTATTTCGGGAGTGCGGAGAGAATGGAAAATAAATTTTTTAAGCTAATAACCCTTTACCAGGAGGGATTTACTCACACAGGCTGGAATCAGTACGAGATAATTAATTTAAAATATACTAACCAGGTAATTTGTACTAAAAGATAATATCATGGCAAAAAAGGAACACCTTCTGGCAGCAATCGATATCGGGACAACCAAGATTGTAGCTATTGTAGGCAAACAGACAGAAAACAAAAAACTTGAAATCCTCGGAATGAGCAAATCCCCTTCCAAGGGCGTTAAGCGCGGAGTGGTTTTGAATATTGAGGAAACAGTTAATGCCATTGACTCGACCGTTACAGAGGTAAAAAAGCAAACAGGTATAAACTTCAAGGATGTTTTTGTGGGGATCGCCGGGCAGCATATTAAAAGTGTGAGGAACCGGGGGTATTTCAACAGGGATTCATACGATGATGAGATCACCAAGGTTGATATTCAGCGCCTGATCGATGATATGTACAAAATCCCCATACAGGCCGGGGAAGAGATTATTCATGTATTGCCACAGAATTTTATCGTGGATAGTGAAACCGGCGTAAAAAACCCGGTGGGGATGTCAGGTAAAAGACTGGAAGGTAATTTTCATATAGTGATTGGTCAAATCGCATCGGCAAAGAATATTTCCAAATGCATTAATCGTGTGGGACTGAATGTCGAGGAACTGATACTCGAGCCTCTGGCATCCTCTGAGGCAGTGCTGACTGAAGACGAAAAAGAAGCAGGTGTGGCCCTTGTGGATATAGGGGGAGGGACAACAGACATAGCTGTTTTTTACGATGACATAATAAGACATACGGCAGTGATTCCATTTGGCGGGAATGTAGTAACCAAAGATATTAAGGAGGGATGCTCTATTCTCAGCCGGCAGGCCGAGTCACTGAAAATCACCTTTGGTTCTGCACTGGGCGACCTGGCCCAGGAAGATAAGATAGTTACTATTCCTGGTATAAGTGGGCGGGATCCAAAGGAGATCTCATTTAAGAGCCTGGCCTATATTATCCAATCCAGGATGGAGGAGATCATCGATTCGGCAATGTTTGAAATCGAAAACTCCGGGGTCATTGATAAACTCAGCGCAGGAATCGTATTTACGGGTGGAGGAGCCCTTCTGAGACACCTTCCCCAGCTTGTGAAGTTTCGTACCGGTCTTGATGTCAGAATAGGTTATCCGGTTGAGCAGCTTGCAACTGAGAGTATCGAAGAAGTCAACCAGCCCATGTATTCAACCAGTGTGGGACTCCTCCTGAAGGGTTATGAAAATAAGCGAAAGCAATCCATAATGGAAAAGGAGGCGCTTCCACTGGAGATGGATGCAGAGGAACCTGGAAGGGAGGAGGTTGAAAGCAGGCCGAAGATGAGTCTTTTCAGTAATCTGAAGGAAAGGATCAATGATATATTTGATGAGAATGACAGTACGATGTAATAATAAACCCAGATATCATGGCTGAAGAATTAATGAATTTCGAGCTGCCGGTTAACCAGTCCAGCATTATTAAAGTACTCGGCATCGGCGGGGGTGGCAGCAACGCTGTTAACCATATGTGGAAACAGGGGATCAAAGATGTTGATTTCGTAGTATGCAATACAGATGCCCAGGCTCTGTCAAATACACCCGTACCGGTCAAAATTCAACTGGGAGAATCCCTTACCGAAGGCCGTGGCGCAGGAAGCAAGCCGGATGTTGGGAGGCAGGCAGCAATAGAAAACCTGGAGGATGTGAAAGAAGTCCTGGAGAGCAATACAAAAATGGTATTTATTACTGCTGGGATGGGAGGAGGAACCGGTACAGGAGCAGCACCGGTCATTGCAAAAGCAGCAAAGGAAATGGGCATTCTTACCGTTGCCATTGTAACGATTCCGTTCCGTTTCGAGGGACAACAGCGTATCAACCAGGCCATTGAGGGCATCAATCAGCTCAGGGGCCATGTTGACTCCCTCCTGGTTATCAATAATGAAAAACTCAGGGAGATCTATGGTGACCTTAAACTCTCCGAAGCTTTTGCAAAAGCGGATGATATACTCTCGATTGCTGCAAGGGGAATCGCAGAGATCATAACTGTTCCAGGCTATATAAATGTTGATTTTGCAGATGTTGAAACTGTTATGAAGGGGAGTGGTGTGGCAATTCTGGGGACCGGATTGGCCTCGGGTGAAGGACGAGCAGTTAAGGCCATGGATGCAGCTCTTGCATCACCCCTGCTAAATAACAATGAAATCAATGGTGCAGATAATATCCTGATTAATATAACTTCGGGTGAAAACGAAGTCAGCATGGATGAAATCGGTGAGATAACCGACTATATCAGCCATTCTGCAGCAAAGAATGCTCATATCATATGGGGAACCGGCCAGGATAAAAACCTGGGTGAACAAATATCAGTGACCATAATTGCTACAGGTTTCGAGGCTACAAGCATTCCGGAATTGTATATAAAGAAAGGAAAGGCTGACAAGGTAAAACTGTCTGAACCATCAGAGGTAAAAAAAGCAGATCTCTCAGCGCAAGACGGAATTCCGGAGTATGATCCGGCCGACCGCTCAAATGTTCAGAGGACATTTGAATTTGACATCAGTGGGGGAGACCAGCAGCTTGATTTTTTCGTAAGTGATGCAAATGAGAAAAGCCCGGAGGCGAATGAAAAGAAATCAAAAGAACTTTCAGAGCGTGTTAAGAAACTTCGAAAATCGCATGAAAAGGTGAAAGAGCAGCTTTATAATAAAGCCAATGACAATGAATCAATCGATGAACTTGAGAATGAACCTGCATACGTAAGGAAAAAGATCAAGATCGATGACTCCAAACCATCTTCGGAGTCGCGCATGTCAAAATACAGTCTCTCGGAAGACGAGAATAACAACTCGAAATTGAGGGAAGACAACGCCTACCTTCACGATAATGTAGACTAGAGATCCTGAGATTGCCTATACCGGTTCCATGCTTTCTCTTAACATGATCATTGCTTAACCGGGGTTATGATCCCACAGAAATACAAAAACAGCCATACTGTTGTTATAAATGAGCTGTATTTTCGTTATTCTGGTATAGATGACCAGTGAACAGTTTCAAAATAGAGTCATTCCCTTGTCCTCCAGGATATTTCCAATGGCTGCCAGGATGCCGTTCAGGAAACAACTTATACACCATCCGAACCTGGAAGGGTTTATTTTCCTTACCGCAAGGAATCACTGTCTTGATCGTTTAAGGCGGAATATCCCCGAGCAGCCATACACTGAATATCAGGAAAGGATCCCTGAGAGGTCCGTTGATCAACATGAGCTGAAAGAAGTTTTTACATTCATCCGGTCCATTATTCATGAATTGCCTGAAAATCAGAAAAAGGCAATCTTGTTTTATGACTTCGACGGTTTGAAGTTTACAGAAATCTCTGAGATAACCGGTCTGAAAATTGAACACATCCGGGTTTTGTTATCACGTGCCAGGAAGTCCGTAAGGGAAAAACTGGCTAAAATATACAGCTATGAACAAGGAAAAACTAATAGCACTCCTTGAAAAGTATGAACAGGGATTGTGCTCTGAGGAGGAGGAGGACTTTCTGATTAATCATGCTGACTTTTCAGATGAGTCTGACGGTGCCTGGTTCAATTATCTGAAGCATCAGGAAAGAAGAGCCCCGGGAGATTTGGATCAGAGGATTTGGGATTCAATTAATTCTCTGGAGAGAGGGAAATACAGGCTCATCAAGCGCATATCCCTGGCCGCAGCCAGCGTTGCTTTACTTATCTCCATCCTGTTCAAAACTATTCCCTGGCAGCAAAGAGCGATGAGCTACGAAGAGAAGGCTGCTGTCCTGGAAGAAGCCCTGAGCATGTTGGAAGAGGGGAGGCAAGAGCCTGAAAGAAAAGTTATTTATGAAGACAATCTAATAATAATCTATACTGAGTAAATATCAAATCATGAAAAAATTAATCATTGCACTAACTACACTTTGTCTGTTAACAGCAGGCACTCTGGCCCAGGAAATGTACCCAAAGATTGATGAGGAAGCCGTATTTGAAACCAAACAAAGACTGCTTGATCTCCGCAGACGAATCATAAATGGAGAAGAATTTACCACTCTGGCAGTAATGTATTCGGAGGGACCGTCAGCCTCAAAGGGAGGAGAAATTGGATTTATGGGTAAGGGAGAACTTGACCCTGCCTATGCCAAGGCTGCATTCAGCCTGAAACAGGACGAAATATCCACCATAGTGGAATCATCCTACGGCTTTCACATTATCCAGCTTATTGAGAGACGTGATGACAGGGTGAATACACGACATATCCTTATGAAACCGAAAATCAACTCTCAAAGCACTCATGTTAAAGTAAAGGAAGGGGCGGATCCGCTCGTTATCATTGATGGGAGGGAATACGATGCCTACATACTCGACCTTATTGACCCGGATCGGATCGCGTCGGTTGATGTTCTCAAAGGCGAGTCTGCATTGGAAAAATACAATACTGAGGGGGTAATCATTGTAACAACGAAGAAGAAAACCAGAGCAAGATCATTGAATGACAGCCTTTCTTCCGGAGAAAACGACGGAATTCGGATAACAGGTACAGGTGCTATCAGATCGGGCAGTCCGGTTATCATCATTGATGGTAAAATAGAATCCAAAGAAGCCCTTAGGAAGCTTGACCTCGATATAATTAAATCCATTGAAGTAAGGAAGGACCCTGAATCAAAAAAAGAGTATGACACCGATTCAGGCGTAATTTTGGTAACTACCAAAAAGAAAAAGAAATAGCCGGGTAGCAAAAAGTCCTGGTGATGGAAATTACCAGGACCTTGTTTATTGACGTCCTCCCTTCCCTAAAGAGAAAGGGATTCCAATGGCTTCTATGAGGCCATGGTCAGTACTCCCTCACGGTTTCCTGCAAGTTCCTGTTGCCGACCGCTAATGCGGTTCGCTAGGCAGGCCAACTCCGTCCGCCCGACGGTTAGTTTGTCTCATTGGTTTTCAAGACAATTTCTGGTACTTAATGAAATATATTTCGAAATATCATTGTTTCATTTGAAAAAATTTTGTGCCCTTATATCCCGCCCCTTAAGTGAGCGGGTTTTACGGGCAAGCGGATAAATCCTAATAAATCTGGAATGACCCTAGCTGCAGCAAAATCCTAGAAGAATTTCGTTCGGTTGTCCGTGATGTCAGCAGCTTCCCGAAGGGCGTTGTAGGCTTCAAAATTTGCCTGGGATTCCCTGAGAGTAGTCATCCTTGTCCTTGTTCCCGGAATGTCTTGGTTCTCATCTTCTGTGACATTCGTCACCGTCAGAACATAGACCCCTATATTACCCTCGATCGGTTGGGATAATTCCTCACTCGGAAGAACAGCGGCGGCAGCAAGAACCCTGGGTTCAATGCCCGCACCGGGCAATGAAACACTGTTGAAACTGATGTTATTTGCCTGTTGAACCGGCACGCCGATTTCCAGGCTAAGAGTTTCAATATCTCCAACAGTATTAAGAGTGCTTTCAAGTTCTGCGACAATTTTTTCGGCCTTCTTTTCTTTCTTGACCTCAAGTTCAACCTGGGCTCTTACCTGGTCGAGGGGTGCTATTCCTTTTTCACGAACTCCTGAAAGGGCTGCTACAATATAATTATTGCCAAATTCAAAGATCTCGCTCGTCACATCATGAAGTTCCGCTTCAAAAGCCCAGCGTATCAGAGGTCTTGGATTATCAAGTCCGGTAATGGTTTTTTGGTTTTCAGTAAGGTCACTCGCATAGCGAAGGTTTGGATTTTCAGCGGTAACTCCATCACTGAACTTCTCGTAGTTGTTATTCATTCCGGCGAATTTTACAGCCTGGCTGTAAAATTCGCGGTAGGTTTCAGAGCTGGGTTCAATGTTACGGCTCAAATATGCAACCTTAACCTTTTTTATATTACCGCTTTTCCCGGTAACCTGCACAACGTGGACTCCGAACTGGGTCTGTACCTGTTTCACATCACTACTCTTGTCATAAAAACACGTATCGCTGAAAGGTTTTACCATCTGTCCTTCCTGGAACCATCCAAGGTCTCCACCAAGTGTAGCTGTACCATCAGTACCGTACTGGCTTGCCAGCAGATCCCAGCTGCCGCCATTCTGAAGAACTTCCTGGAGGCTGTCTGCAAGTGCAAGCAACAATCCGGGATCGGTTGACTGGTCAACCTGCAGAAGAATATGCCTTGCACGAACTGAATCCGGAAGGTAATTGATCTCAACGAGGCGGGCCAGGTGGTAAGAAGATTCGTCCTGGTAGGGTCCATAAACCGCTCCAACATCAGATGAGAACATAAAATCATTAATGACTTCGGGAAGGTTCCCGTTTGAATAATTAATATTATCAAAGGGTTGATCGGATTCCATTCCTACAAGAGAAATGGGATCCTCGATGCTGGTCAGCTCACTATGCATCCGATCTATCCATTCTTTTGCTGCATTGTCATCCTCCTGAGAGGCGACAACTTCGTAGACTACATATTCAATATCACGTGAGGCCTCCTGCTGAAATTCCGTTTCATTGTTTTTATAATACTTTTGAAGGTCATTATCGGTATATGAAATTGCTGAGTCAGAAATGCTTGTATATCTGCGAAGTACATAGCTGATATCAGTCCTTTTGCCATTTTCCATAGCATTGTTGCCAGCTTCAAGTTCGGTTACGTATAATCCCTTGCTTATCAGGTTATTGTATTTAGAAAAAGCCCTGTCTTTCAGTATTTCATTTTCAAGATAAAGCCATATAGTTTTCTGTGCTCCGGAAGGATCATCATTCATTGTACGTATAAACTGGACAAGGAATGTGCGGTTGATAATCCCGGTCTGGGGATCTGCAAAAAGACTTGCAATTATAGGATGAGGATTCCTGCCCTGGACCATATCCATAAGCTCATCCGTGCCTACTGATATACCCAGTTCCTTGTATTCATCAAGGGTAACAAATTCCCTTACCATATCCTGCCATGTCTGTTCCCGGATGCTCTCCATAGTTTGTTCATCCAGGGAAGTTTGTCCGATTCTGAGACGGTAATATTCTGCCAGTTTATCAACCCTGATTAAATATTCCTCATATTGTACAGAATTCCCGTTTATCTCTGCAAATTCGAATTTAGAACGTGAAAATGCAGTCTGTCCACCACTCAGTAGATCTTGCAGCACGAACGCAAAAATGGCCATCCCGATGATCACTGCTACCAGGAGTCCTGCACGATTTCTGATTCTCTGTAAAGTTGCCATATAGCTCTAATTAAAACAGTTAAAAAAAATAGGGTACGAAGATAATAATTATAATAATAAACCATCATGAAGAACTTCAATTTTGATGTTCACCGGTAAATTTCAGCTGCACCAGTTCGATTCTTGTCTCGCTTACATCGAGAATCCGGAGGTTAAAGTTATCTATGGTTATTCTTTCATTTAGTTTGGGTATGCTCTCGTGATGAGTAAGTATAAGTCCCGCAAGGGTCTCGTAGTCATCGGTTTTTGGGATATCCAGTTTGTATTTTTCATTCAGGTAATCTATCTCATGCCTGGCAGAGAATATATATTCATTGTCAGTCAGTTTCTCTTCCCGGAGTTCTGAGGTATCATGTTCGTCTTCAATCTCGCCCACGATCTCTTCCAGAATATCTTCCATGGTGACAACTCCGCTGGTCCCCCCGAATTCATCTACAACCACAGAAATACTTTTATGTTCCTTTATAAAAGATTGCAGCAGCTTGTTTGCTGGCATCGTTTCAGGAACATGAGGGATGGTCATGATCATTGACAGGAGATCTGCAGGGTTCTTGAATAGCTCCTTTGAATTAACATACCCGATGATATTATCAGTAGAGTCTTTGTATATCAAGATTTTCGAAAGTCCGGTTTCAATGAATCTCAGTCTTAATTCTTCGATTGAGCTATTCTCCTCCAATGCTACAATTTCGGTCCGCGGTACCATGCAGTCACGCAACCTCACATTCGAGAAATCCAGTGCATTCTGAAAAAACTTTATCTCATGTTCGGTTTCGCGTATTTCACCACTTTCAGGATTACTTTCACTAACAAGGTTATCAAGATCTATCTTCCCGAATACCATGGGATAAGCATTTTTGTCTCTGGGAACACCGAGAATCCTTCTCAGTATAAATTCTGATATGGCAATTATCAGCTTTGTAACCGGGTAAAGCAGAACATAAAAAACGATCACCGGGATAGAAAAGACTTTCAATGCAATATTTGGACTGATCCTGAATAGTGTTTTTGGGAGGAATTCTGCGGTAAAAAGGATAATAAGAGTAGAGATTAGGGTTTGAATGGTTAGTACAGCAATACTTGAATTTGTATACAAGCGGATTGATGGTTCCAGAAGCATGGCCATGACAACACCATATATTACAAGGGAAATATTATTACCAACCAGCATGGTGGCAATATATTCACCAGGCTTACCGGTAAAAAAAGATATTATTCTTGAACCAAAAGCGCCCTGTTTTTTATCAAGCTCTATACGCAGTTTATTGGCTGAGATAAATGCAATCTCCATTCCCGAAAAGAATGCGGAGAAAAGTATTGAGGTAAGTATGATGGCAAAATTATTCATCTTTAAGTATCACAACACCTTTTGACTTTTTAAGCCTGTACCAGGACAGATCCTGCTTGGCTTCAAATCCGTTCTCACCGTAAAATGTGCCATCTGTGTTTACAATACGTGATCTTGTATTGGAGTAGATCATGTGCTTCTTTTCATCCCAGAACATATGCTCCGTGTTTATCTGGTTTCCATTATCGAGATTCCGTGCCTCAACATTATTTTTTGCTTCCCAGAGGTTTTTTTTCTCAAAATAAATTACGTCTTTGGCTTTGATGTAGGCTTCAATATTCAGGCTGTCATCGTAGAAATATGCCGTCATTCCTTTGGGAAACTTCAGGTAAGGGTCATCGATCCGGGCATATCGTTCGATCTCCGGGGCAAGTATCCTGACTCTTAGCCTGAAGGAATCACTGTAGAGGATCTCGTATTTCTTTCCTGAGGCATCCGGGATCTGCTCAATGCTTGTCAGGGTTTTAATTTTTTCAAGGTCGTTCTCACAGGAAGGGAGAAAACAGGCTGCTGCTGAAAGGAGCATTATAGTTAAAACGATGCTCTGTGAAGACACCCGGAAATTCAGGAATGGCTGATTACACCGCTGGACTGACTGGCTGTGCTTCCAGGCCGGCAGGCTGCCTTGCCAGGCAGGCAGGGATTCTTCTTTATCGAGGTCTGACCTTTGTGGTTTCATTAATCCAGCAACCTACATTGTAGCTGTCACCTTCCTGTAGGCTATAGAAGAAGACAGTTTCTACATCAGGGAAATATTTCGAATAGGTACTTATTCTGTTATTAGCCTTTTCTGCAACTGCAGAATCTACAGACTTAGCTTTGGCAAATTTATCAACAGCGACCCAGTAAATTGTTGTCTTCTCAAATTCATCGTCAAAACAATTCTTTGCGCTTACATATGCATCACCAATAAGTATATAGGGATCGCCCCAGTCAGGTCTCAGCTTTATGGCTTCAAGTGCATAGGATCTTGCTTTCTGGGGCTGTTCGAGTTTTGCATTAATAATAAATGCAAGCTGATAGTAATAATCGGCCTTTTTATCAGGATTCTCCTCTGAATTAATGGCTTCCTCGTAATATGCCATTGACTTTGTATAATCTTCTTTGGTCAAAAACAATTTTGCCAGTGCGAATGCAGCTGCGGAAGATGGTTCTTTAGAATAAAGGGTTTCCGCCGCCTGGGCATAAAAGGGATCTGTTTCGCAATTCAGGGATGTCATAAAACTGACAACCCTTTGAAGGTAGCCAAGGTCATCTTTCTTACTTTCAAACTGAGGTTGGAAATAATCTACCAGGGATTCACAAGTCGGAGCCCTGCTTGCTATGAAATTTCCATCATTCTTTTCTTTAACTAAAAGCAGAGAAGCATTGTCAGGCTTCTGTCCGAGTTGATATTCAAGTATATTGTTAGTCATTGAATAATCTTCGATGACCTGTAAATCGGTAATTCTTCCATCCTGAAAGAGCATCAGGGAGCTGGTCATATAGGTAGCAACCACTGCCACGGATGACTTATTTTTCAGGATATTAAGTGACTTGTTGAGGTAGCCGTAGGCTTCCTCGATAATATCCGAATCAGTCCTGTATTCCTTATGCCTTAAAATATCCACACCTTTTCTTCCAAGAACGGATCCCTCCTGCTTGTAATATTTTATCCTCTGGTCGTATATCAGCCTCAGGGTATCCATAAGTTCAGCCTTACGTACAGGGTCTTTTTCCTTATCGATAAAGTAATTCCAAATCTTTACACCATCAATGTATATATTTTTGGTTGCTGTCGGGCAATCATTAAAAACAATTTTCCATGAACCAAGGGCATCATCATAGTTCTTATACTTAACATTTTCCCTGTAAAGAGAGAGGTTCTTAATGCAGGCAATACTGTCCTCACCATGTCCATAACGGCTTCCGTCTTCAACTCCTTTCTGAGCAGATAAAGGAATTGCAAAAAAACCCATTAAAACCGGGATCATGATGATTTTAAAAGTTCTATCCATAATTAGATACTTAGTCGAATTTTCTCTTCACAAACCAAAAATCGTGTAAAGTTACACTAAAACTTAAAAATATATAATTCTCACGAATCAAATTATTCTCCAGTGCGCCCATCCTACCGGCTTCACAAGCCACTTGAAAAGAGCTCCTGGGGTTCTTAAGTGGTAAACCTACTCCAAAACTTATGCCATAATCTTTTAATTGTTCACCCTCGAGCTGCAGATACGAGTTTTGGTAATGTCCCCCGAGCCTGTATGCAATCCGTTTGTGATAACCTTTCTGGGCTTCCGGGTCAGGGGTGAATTCGAGTCCCCCATGAAAAGAATTACTCTCGGTCAGAGGTTCCTCGGAAGAGAAAAATGTTGAATTAGACCAATCCTGTGAATAATAGTCAAATCCAATCCTTAACTTGTTATTATAACTATAGGAAATCCCTACGCCCACATTGGTAGGGATTACAATATTCCCCAATGTGGTCCTGTCTTCGAGTGTAAATGACGGACTTATAAGTGTAGAATCGTTTGAAGGGGCTGAATTTCCGGGGAATATATTTCTTTTTAAAACACTATTCTCGGCTGATACCTTGGTTTTATTGTCAAAGATTACCCCAAATGTTATATTTGATTTTTCCCGGATATTCTGGGAATACTGCAGTCCCATATCAAGTATAAAATCGTTGATGAGGGTACGGCTCTTCACCTCTGTATAAGAATAATAATTTTCGAAAGGAAATCTAACTGTCCTTTCAAGGTCCAGGGCACCAAACAAGTATTTGAAATTTATACCCAGGTAAAGCCGGTCAAAGAATTCAAATGAGGTTCCAAGGTAGAGTTGGCTGACGCCGCCATTCCCCATGTATGTATAATCGATAAACCCGATATCCGGGTCATAATCCTCTTCCTTAATGGAATATCCTACCTTTGAATACGGTCGTATACCTACGCTTGCAGCCATCCATTTTGTGACGGGGAAAGCAAAAGCAAGGTGGTCCATACTCATCCCGTAGAAATCGTCAGTCACAGATCCCGTTTCAGTATAGGTATAATGGCCCATAAGTCCGAAATCAAAAAGGAAAGACATGGTATCGATTGCAGTGTAGGAGGCAGGGTTAAGGTAGTTTATTTGATTATTATCCCTGAATGCTATACCTGCACCCCCCATTGCCCGGTTTTTTGTAAATCCTGGCTGTGACATCATTCCAAGCCCAAACCTTGAATAGGGGGAGTTTGAATTTGTCTGTGCCAGAACCTGACCTGCAAAAATAAGTAGTATAATTAAAAAAGGTAACCTTCTACGCAACAACATTATGATCTAAAATTCTATGAAGCCCAAGCAAATTCAAATTCAGGTCCACAAAGATGGAGTTTTTTAATTTCTTATCAAAAAATAAGGAATCGCCTCCCGTCAGGATGACCTGTAGATCAGGATAACGGTTTTTTTGCCTGTTTATGTATTCATCAAGCTCAAATATTATTCCCCATTGAATTCCTGCTCGAATTGCAGCCTCGGTATTATCCCCGAGCAAAACTTCTTCATCGGCTTTTTCAAGCAAGGGCAGGTTGTCTGTATACTCAGCCAGTGAACGAAACCGCATGGATAATCCAGGAGATATATTCCCACCCATGTATTCATTCCCCGAAGAAACAAAGTCAATGGTAATGGCAGTGCCGGCATCGATGATCAGCAGGTTTTGATCAGGGAACTTTGCGTTTGCTCCTACGGCAGCTGCAAGACGATCTTTCCCAAGGGTAGCAGGTGTTTTGTAACGGTTTAACAGGGGCAGGGGTGTTTGTTCATCAAGGACCAGTACGCGAATCCCTCGAAGTTCAAACTCCCCCTTTAATCCTCCATCATCTTTCTTTACGGTAGAAATTATCGAATTTTCAATTTCCGGGAAGGGTCCGAGCCATTCCAGCACTTCCGGAATGTCTGATATTTCCCATTGCTTCGTGGAAATGATTTCATCCTTATTAAAAATGGCTGCTTTACCGGAGGAATTGCCTATGTCGACGACGAGGTTCATGTTTGGCCTGCAAAATTAAGACATTTTCATAAGATATCAGGAATAATTCATGAGGGAGTGCTGAGTATTTCGTTGAGTACATCCATCGCCTTTGATATGGAGGTAATTGATTCGGTCGAAAGTCTCAGCTTGCCATTTAATTCCTTCAGGTTGAACTGTCTGCCTTGGGACTGCACAAAATTCAGAACACAGCGGAAGGTAGGAGAGACGTAATAACTGGAGTCGGGGTTGCTGACAAAATGGATTATCATTTTGCTTTTTTTCAGGATAATTTTTTCAAAACCAAGTTGTATGGACAGCCATCGCAGCCGTACCACATTGATCAATTCCTTTGTCTCCGGGGGAATGGGACCAAAACGGTCTTCCAGTTCCTGTTCGAAGGAGTGGAGGCGGTCTTCCAGTTTAATACTGTCCAGAACCCTGTAAAGTCTGAGGCGTTCTGCATTATTGCCTATATAATTATCAGGAAACAGAAGGGTCAGATCAGTATCGATCTGGCAATCCGTTACATATTTGGTTGTTTCTTCCCGGTCTTCGGGTTTTGCCTGATCCCTGAACAGTTCTTTGTATTCACCTTCTTTCAATTCAAGCAGGGCTTCGTCGAGTATCCGATGGTAGGCTTCAAATCCGATCTCAGCAATGAAACCGCTCTGCTCACCACCTAGCAGGTTTCCGGCACCACGTATATCCAGGTCCTGCATGGCAATATTCAGCCCGCTGCCGATCTCGGAGAATTCTTCAATTGCCTTGAGCCGCCGTCTTGCTTCGGGTGTTTGCAGAGTAAGTGGTGGTGCAAGCAGGTAACAAAAAGCCTTGCGGTTCGAACGGCCTACACGTCCCCTAAGCTGGTGAAGATCGCTGAGCCCGAAATGGTGAGCCTGGTTAATTATTATTGTATTGGCATTGGGAATGTCGAGTCCCGATTCAATAATAGTGGTAGAGATCAGGACATCATATTCTCCTTCGATAAAGCCCAACATGATCTTCTCAAGTTTGGGTCCCGCCATCTGTCCATGGGCGACTATGATCTTTACATCCGGACAGATCCGGATGAGCAGTGCCTCAACTTCTGCGATATTCTGAATCCTGTTGTGAATAAAGAATACCTGTCCCCCGCGGCCGACCTCATAATAGACAGCCTCACGGATAATATCTTCGTTGAAGCTATGCAGTTCCGTCATAATCGGGTATCGGTTTGGCGGTGGGGTGCGAATTATTGAGAGGTCTCGTGCCCCCATCAGGGAGAGTTGGAGGGTACGGGGGATTGGAGTGGCAGTAAGGGTAAGGGTATCCACATTTAGTTTCATCTGCCTGAGTTTCTCCTTGATAGCCACGCCAAACTTTTGTTCTTCGTCAATAATCAGGAGTCCCAGGTCCTTGAATTTAACATCTTTGCTTACCAATCGGTGGGTGCCGATGATTATATCAGTTTTTCCTTCCGCAAGTTCCTGCAAGGCTTTGCGTTGTGCGGCGGGATTTTTCAGGCGGCTGAGATAATCAACCTTGCATGGGAATTCAGACAGACGCTCGGAAAAAGTTTTGAAATGCTGAAGAGCCAGTATTGTAGTGGGAACAAGAATGGCGACTTGTTTGCTGTCGCTTACTGCCTTGAATGCACCGCGTACGGCTATCTCGGTTTTTCCGAATCCGACGTCGCCGCAAACAAGCCTGTCCATAGGGAATTCCGCCTCCATTCCCTCCTTCATTTCCCGGGTAGCCTTGAACTGGTCTTCCGTATCCTCATACATGAAGGAGGCTTCAAGCTCAGTTTGCAGATAGCTGTCAGGGGAATATGAAAATCCTTTCTGGTTTTTCCTTTTGGCATACAATGCGATAAGTTCACGGGCGATATCCTTGACTTTCTTCTTTGTGTTGGTCTTAAGTTTTTGCCAGGCACCGGATCCGAGTTTATAAATCCTGGGAGGATCATTGTCCTTGCCTTTGTATTTTGAGATCCGGTGAAGTGAATGGATGTTCACATACAGTGTATCCTGGTCCCTGAACACAAGTTTAACGGCTTCCTGTTCACGGTTGTCAAGATTTATTTTTTCGAGTCCCCCGAACTGCCCGATCCCATGGTCGATATGGACCACGTAATCTCCCGGATTGAGTCCCGTTAACTCCCGTATCGTTAATCCCTCCCTGCGGGTAAATTGTTCCTGCAGCTTGTAGCGATGGTAACGGTCAAAGATCTGGTGATCGGTGTAGAGGCAGGTTTTAAGATCGTGATCAATAAATCCTTCATGCAGTGTTGTAAGTATGGGCTGGAAGCGTACCTCTGTGTGAGTGTCTTCAAAAATGGCATTCAGCCGGTGGATCTGCTTCTGATTATCTGAAAGAATATAGCATGTATAACCCTCTGTTTCGCGTTGGATCATATCTTCCGCAAGGAGTTCAAAATTTTTATTGAAAGCAGGTTGGGGCAAAGTATTAAAGCTGATTTTTTCCTGCGGGGTGAAAAAGACCTGCTGTCCGAATTCAATTATGCGTTTCGATGAAAGCAGATCAGTGAATGTATTGCCATCAATCAGAAAGTCCTGCTTGTTATTATCTGTAATATGATCTCCATCTTCTTCTTTTGCTCCCCTGGTCAGATTATAAATTTCATCCATCCGATCTTTGCTGTAGGCCAGATCATAGGTCCAGTAGACTACATTCTCTCCCAGGAATTCAGTAAAAGGCACCATAGCCTGCTGACTTTCTCCCTCAGTCTGGATATCAACCAGGTTGGGAATCAGGCTGACATTTTCGAGCTTCTCGACTGAGAGCTGGTTTTCTATATCGAATGAACGGATGGAATCGATTTCATCACCAAAGAAGTCTATCCTGAATGGTAATCGTGCGGAGTATGAAAATACATCTATGATACTGCCCCTGAGAGAGAATTGTCCGGGTTCATAGACAAAATCGACCTGCTGAAACTGGCAATCTTCAAGAAATTCCGAAAGGAAACTCATGGATAACTTTTCACCCTTCCGGATACTGAAGGCATTGTCATTGAGGAAGCTGCGGGATACCATCTTCTCCACCAGGGCTTCCGGGAAAGTGACGATCACCTTTGGATTCTCATCCTGGTTGATTTTCTTCTGGACTTCAGTGCGGCGTACGATATGGTCTTTACTTTTCTGGTAATACTGTACCGATCGCTTGTAAGATGAGGGAAAAAAAAGAATTTCCGGGGATGATGATTTCTTAGCATTTTTATCCGGGATTCCTGAATTATCCGGGTTTTCGAGAAAATTTAAAAGATCGTTCCGGAAATATGCTGCCATGTCTTTGTCCGGAAGTACCAGGACGACAGTTTCTTTAGATTCTCTGATTGCACCGGCAGCAACCAGGGCAGGAGAAGATCCTGACAATCCGGTCAGGTGGAGAATCCTGGTATTGGATTTATTTGGTGCAAGAGAATTATGGTCCGGGTTCAGGCTGTCTGAAAGCCAGGCTTTCAGATTCCCGAATTGTTCAATCCCCTTGTATTTGCTTAGATATTCCCCCGGTTTCATTTGCGCCCCTCTTTTGGGACTGCGAATATAATCGATTATGAATTAATCTGCATGTATTTTTCTGCCTGATTGACCATGTTGGTTGGTCCGGCAAAGAAAGGAACTCTCTGATGGATTGACTGGGGAGGAATTTCAAGGATACGGTTTCCCATTCCGTCTGTAGCCATTCCCCCGGCTTGTTCTGCAAGAAAAGCAATTGGATTGCATTCGTAGGTAAGTCGGAGTTTGCCCTCCGGATAGGATGTGGTCTGAGGATAAATATAGATTCCCCCTTTTAGCATATTACGGTGATTGTCAGCTACCAATGATCCTATATACCGGGAGGTATAAGGCCGGTGTGTGGGCGGATCAATCTCCTGGCAATATTTTATATACTGCTTTACCCCCGGGGGGAAGTTGGCATAATTGCCCTCGTTTATTGAGTAGATAGTTCCGGGATCCGGCATACTAATTTTGCGGTGTGAGAGAAAAAATTCACCTATGGAGGGATCAAGGGTGAAACCTGTTACGCCCATTCCTGTGGTATAAACCAGCATGGTCGAGGAGCCGTAGAGTGTGTATCCTGCTGCCACCTGCTCGGTACCTGGTTGAAGAAAGTCTTCCTCCACTGATGGACTGCCAATCTCTGAGATTCTGCGATAAATAGAAAAAACGGTACCGATTGAAACATTGACATCAATATTGGATGAGCCATCCAGGGGGTCCATGCAGACAATGTACTTGCCATCCCTGGACAGGTCAGATTCAAATGAAACGACATCTTCTTCTTCTTCAGTAGCCAGTCCACAAACCTCTATGCTGGAACCGAGGACAGTCTTAAATTGTTCATTAGCAAATTCATCCAGTTTCTTAACCGTTTCTCCCTGGATGTTTTCCTTTCCGGTTTCACCCAGGATATCCACCAGTCCCGCCATATTCACCTCCCTGTTAACAATCTTTGAAGCAATCGCTATATGTCCCAGGAGACGTGTCAGATCACCTTTTGCATAGGGAAAAGCATTTTGCTGCTGAACAATAAACTCATTCAAAGTATGGGCCCGGAATTTTTTTGTCATAGTAGCAATGGTAGCAGGTTTTGAGTGAGTAAAAGTAGTACTTTTTTTACTATACAATTGTTAATACATTTGCAGTTCCAAATCCTAAGTTATTGCATATGATCGTTTTCAAGTTTGGTGGAGCTTCGGTAAAAAGTGGAGATGCTGTTAAAAATGTAGGGGATATTCTAAAGAGATATCCGCGGAAAAAAATTGTCATAGTGGTCTCTGCGATGGGCAAGACCACAAATGCCATGGAGGAGATAGTAGATCATTTCTTTCATAAGCGGAAGAAGGAACTGAAGAAGGCAATCAGGGAACGTAAGGATTTTCATCTGGGAATAATCGATGACCTGTTCCCCGGTAAGGAACATCCCTTTCATAGGGAGTTCGAGGAATTTTTCGGGACCATGGAGCAAAGGCTTGATAAGGACCCGGCCATGGACTATGACTTTGAGTACGACCAGATCGTCCCCTACGGGGAGATGATATCCACCAAAATAATCTCTGCCTACCTGAATGAGATTGGGATTGATAACCTTTGGACGGACATCCGAAAATTCCTCAAGAGCAATGATACCTACCGGGAAGCAAGGATCGACTGGCCCTTGTCTTCTGAGCTGACAAAAAAGAATTTTACCTTTAAAGATTCAAGGATTTACGTTACACAGGGATTTGTTGCTTCCACCACAAACGACCTTACGACCACTCTTGGCAGGGAGGGTTCAGATTTTACTGCCGCCATCCTGGCCCATATCCTGGGGGCTGAACATGTAACTATCTGGAAGGATGTGCCCGGAGTGCTGAATGCCGATCCGAAGTGGTTTGACAATACGGTAAAGCTTGATCGGATTTCTTTTCAGGATGCCATTGAACTTGCATATTACGGTGCCAGCGTAATCCATCCCAAGACCATTAAGCCCCTGCAGAACAAAAATATCAACCTGTACATTAAATCTTTTATAAAACCCGAAGAGGAAGGGACTCTGGTTGGAAACCTGGAATATGATAAACTTGTTCCCTCCTTTATTTTCAATATGGACCAGGTACTGATCCGGATCTCTCCAAGAGATTTTTCTTTCATAGCTGAGGATAACCTGGAGACAATTTTCGGGTATTTTTACAAGCACGGTGTGAAGATCAATCTTATGCGGAATACTGCCATCAGTTTCCAGATCTGCATTACCAATAATAAAAGAAAGGCCAGGAATCTGATCGACGATCTGGAAAAGGATTTCAAAGTGACATATGAAACGGGACTCGAACTAATTACCATCCGGTATTTTGACCAGAGTACCATCGACCGGGTAATGATCAACAAGGAGCTCATCCTCGAGCAGACCTACAAGCAGAACATTCAGCTCATTGTAAGGGATAAGGGATAATTAAAGGAATTGTTAAACTGTCGCGCGACAGTTTAACAATTCCTTTAATTACTTAGAGGACGACTCGAAGGAGTGGTTCGTAGCCGGAGACGGTGCTATCATCCTGAAAGACCTGGGTTCCCATGCGGATTTCCATGACTTTTTTTGAATAACTCATGTTCAGGGTATCCAGTACCCATATCTCTTTGAACTGAAATTTGCCAATGAGTTCACGGGAGAAATCACCATTTTCTTCCATTATCCGGATGGTTTTGGTGGATATTGAGGTTCCATCAAAAATATCGAATGCAAGAAATCTCTCACTGTAAAGTCCATCAAAAACAAAATTGACAAGCACCTCATGATCGAGACTGCTAAGACATTCCGAAGTCCACTGATCATTTGGATTTGGATTGATTATCTCTACATCGTATATGACCTGATCGGCGACTGTTATCACGCCGGACGGGTTGTTTTCAGTCCCCATACCCGTTTCGGTATTTTGTGAAGGATGAGTGGTTGGCTCAGGTGATTTCCTGTTGTTGCAGGATCCGGATAACAGGTATAGACCAACCATGAGAAGAACCAGGTAGATAGTAGAAGTTTTCATAAATCTGTTTATTAAAGGTTATACTGCAGTCGCATTCCCGGGGTTCCCTCTGTGAAAAGGTGATCATTTGCCAGCTGGTCCCATTCATAGACAGGGTTTCCGTTCACAAGGGTGGAGGCCACCCTGGTGCTGAATGATTGCCCTTCAAAAGGAGACCATCCACACTTGTACAGGATATTGGACTTATTGACGGTCCATTCCGCGTCCTCAAGTATCACCAGGTCTGCAAAATATCCTTCCCGGATGAAGCCCCTCTCCTGAACATTAAATATCCTTGCCGGGGCATGGCACATTTTTTCCACCAGAGTTGGCAGGTCCATCAGTCCCTCTTTACTTAATTCCATCATAGCGGGAAGGGAATGCTGCACCAGCGGTCCACCTGAAGGAGCCTCGAAATATGTGTTGTTTTTTTCCTCAAGGGTGTGCGGAGCATGGTCTGTGGCTATCACATCAAGGAAATTATCTAATAGTCCTTTTCTCAATCCTTCCCTGTCCCCAGCACTTTTAATCGCCGGATTCCACTTGATAAGACTGCCCAGTTTATCATAGTCACCGTCCGAAAACCAGAGGTGGTGCACACATACCTCCGCAGTGATTTGTTTTTTGTCCGCCGGCAGGATATTACTGAAAAGATCAAGTTCTTTCCTGGTGGAAATATGCAGTATATGCAGCCTGGCCTTATGACGCAGGGCAAGCTCCACGGCTCTTGCACTTGACCGGTAGCAGGCTTCCTCACTGCGTATTTCCGGATGGCATGAGATGGGGACATCCTTACCATATTTGCTGATGTAGATTTCTGTTTGTGATCGGATTATGGATTCATCCTCGCAATGGGTTGCGATCAGAGCAGGGGAATCGGCAAAAATTGCATCAAGGGTTTTCTCGTCATCTACCAGCATATTGCCGGTTGATGCACCCATGAAGATCTTGACCCCCGGGGACTGGCCGGGCTTAAGCTTTCGGATCTCTTCTATGTTGTCGTTTGTTGCTCCCAGGTAGAAGGCATAGTTGGCGAGGGAATTCCCGGCAGCGATT
Source organism: Bacteroides sp. (assembly GCA_011053095.1). Classification (GTDB taxonomy): domain Bacteria; phylum Bacteroidota; class Bacteroidia; order Bacteroidales; family SM23-62; genus SM23-62. The sequence continues at coordinate 2,280 of DRHS01000238.1, read as the reverse complement.
TCATATTTTTTCTCCAGCTCTTCAATGGTAGTTGTCTGGGGAATGGTATTTGGCATCTCCATAAAAGATGTAATACCACCTGCAACAGCTGATCTCGATTCGGTGTAAATATCAGCTTTGTGGGTAAGTCCGGGTTCGCGGAAATGTACCTGGTCATCAATTACTCCTGGAATTACGGTTTTGCCACTCGCATCGATTGTTCTGCGAACATTTCCCGTGAAATTGTCAGGCCTGGTCAGGATGGAATGTATTCTTCCCTGATGAAGAAGGAGGTTTGCGTCAAAAATCCGGCCTTCATTTACAATCCTGGCATTTTTGATCAGTAAATCGATCATAGGTTTATCAGGCAGCTTTTTTATAGGATTTAAACCAGGAGCCCACTTTCATTGTAATAACTCCCCAGACAGCTTCATATACAATCTTCCCTGACATCTTTGAATTGCCTTCCTGTCTGTCTGTGAATATAATGGGCACCTCTACGATGTTAAATCCATGTTTCCATGCATTGAATTTCATTTCGATCTGGAATGCATATCCTTTAAACCGGATATTATCCAGAGTTATTGTTTCCAGGACATTTTTGCGATAACAAACAAATCCGGCCGTTGAATCCTTGATCTTCATCCTTGTAATGACCCGGACATACCTGGAGGCAAAGTAAGATATCAGGATACGGTTCATCGGCCAGTTGACGACATTAACCCCTGTAATATACCTGGATCCCACTGCAAGATCGGCTCCGTTACTGCAGGCTTTATGGAGGCGGATAAGATCATCCGGATTGTGAGAGAAATCTGCATCCATTTCGAAGATGAATTCATAGCCCTTCTCAAGGGCCCAGTTAAAACCTTTAATGTACGCCGTTCCAAGTCCCATTTTACCCTCACGTTCCAGGATATGAAGACGTTCCTGAAATTCCTTCTGGAGAGTTTTTACTATATCGGCAGTTCCGTCAGGAGAGTTATCGTCAATAATAAGAACATCAAACCCGGGTTCCAGGCTCATGGTCTTCCTGATAATCTTTTCAGCGTTTTCGATTTCGTTGTATGTCGGTATGATTACCAGCCTATTACTCAATATTAGCTCCTCCAATAATATGATGAACGAAGATAAGATATTCTGTTAAATATTTCATAAACGGTCTTACTCCCTTATATAATATATATGTATACCTGAAAATAATTTTTACCAAGGGTATTGTATATCTAAAAATACCTTCTATATTTGCAGCCGCTTTCGAGAAAACGATCTCAATAAAAAGCTTGAAATTTTTTCTGAAAACTGTTGCAGGATTTAAACAAATGTTTTTATATTTGCAGCCGCTTTTACAGCAAAGTTCATTTACAGAAATTAGAAAAAAGAGTTGCACAGATTAGATTAGATTCTTATCTTTGCAATCCGAAAATAAAGACAGTTCTTTGAATTATTGGAAAGGTTAGTACAAAGCTAGAATTTTATTTTAGCACAAAAGAACCTCGTTTATTCAAAAGGTTTTGAATCTTGAGAACATTTCAAATTCTTAATTACAATGAAGAGTTTGATCCTGGCTCAGGATGAACGCTAGCGGCAGGCCTAACACATGCAAGTCGAGGGGCAGCATATCACTTCGGTGATGATGGCGACCGGCGCACGGGTGAGTATCGCGTTTGTAACCTACCCTTAACTGGGGGATAGCCCGGAGAAATCCGGATTAATACCCCATAGTATTTAAGCACGGCATCGTGCTTTCATTAAAGCTCCGGCGGTTAAGGATGGGCATGCGTGACATTAGTTTGTTGGTGAGGTAACAGCTCACCAAGACTACGATGTCTATGGGGTCTGAGAGGATGATCCCACACACTGGTACTGAGACACGGACCAGACTCCTACGGGAGGCAGCAGTGAGGAATATTGGTCAATGGACGAAAGTCTGAACCAGCCATGCCGCGTGCAGGATGACGGCCCTATGGGTTGTAAACTGCTTTTATACAGGAAGAAATCCCTCTACGTGTAGAGGGTTGACTGTACTGTACGAATAAGCATCGGCTAACTCCGTGCCAGCAGCCGCGGTAATACGGAGGATGCAAGCGTTATCCGGATTCATTGGGTTTAAAGGGTGCGTAGGCGGGGTAATAAGTCAGTGGTGAAATCCTGCGGCTCAACCGTAGAACTGCCATTGATACTGTTACCCTTGAGTATAGTTGAAGTGGGCGGAATATGTAATGTAGCGGTGAAATGCATAGATATTACATAGAACACCAATTGCGAAGGCAGCTCACTAAGCTATCACTGACGCTGAGG
>DRHS01000237.1 GCA_011053095.1 Bacteroides sp. | reverse complement strand
CTGGTAGCTGCATTAATATTTAGAGGTTCTTCAAGATAATTGTAAATATCCTGAAACAGGGTATGATAATCAAGTTCTTCCTCGTTGTCTCTTGCAATCATCTCAATAAGGTCTTCCACGACTACCGAGCGGGTGGAATAATATTCCTGGGCGCCGGTTTGGGGGACTGCAGTCAGGAGGATTGCAATTGCCAGAATTAGGATGCGGGCGGTATCCGGGTTGATCCAGGGGACACCGGTAGGCTGTCTCCAGGCTGGGAGGTCATTTGAAAACATACCGGAGTGACAAATACGGAGTATAGCCGAGGATCTGCTGAAATGAAAAAGCGAGATCTGCCTGAAAATTTTGCATGCTGAATCCCAAACCGAATGAATGCTGAACATATTCCTGTACGCTGAGACCGGTTCTGACATAAATATAATCAATTAGACGGTATTCTATACCGGCCCTGTACAAAGGTTTTCCAATATTCAGGTCTTTTTCCGTTTCCATTCCCAGGAACAGACGGTCGTCGAATTGATACCCCAGTCCAAGGCGCATGATTACCGGGATAAGCTCCCTGTCCAATTTGCGATGTCTGGATGCTGTGGGATTATAAACATGAAAGCCCAGCCAAAGGTTTTCAAGCAGTTCGGCCATGATCCCGGCTTCAATGGCAACTGTTCCGCTTCTTCCGAGCTCATCATCAATAAATACACTCAGGTAGTTGATCTGCAATCCGGCTGCAAACCGCTGATGAAAGGATTTGCCGAGTGCGAGCCCGATTTTGTTTTCGTGGTACCTCGGGTACCCGAAATGCGACCATGAAATTCCGAATGTCCCGCTCGAAGTGGGCAGGGTAATTCCAATGCTGCTGAACGCAAATTCCGGAACCAGATAACGGTTTTCATGATGGATGCCGACTGCAGTAAAGGTATAGAAGCCAAGGCCTGCCTGGTTATGCCAGAGCGACCAGAGGTCAGGCTGGATTACTCCGACTCCTCCGGTGGCTGCGGCCCTTGCACCTGCTTTGAAGTTGTCATTGCTTGCCCCTGCCGGTAAAGTAAGTACAGTCAGGAGCAGGATAGAGAGAGGAATGCACAATCGGATGCAACTCCGAAATATGATCGCGTCTGAGTGGGCACTATGTTCAGTACCCGGGATCATATTTCAGGTGGTGTCATCCCAATTAGTTGGTTTTAAATTTAAACTTTACGCTTTTCAGTTCCTCGTTTGCCTTAACGATTTTGGTTTCGAGTCCCCTTTTAAACTCTACAACCTTTTTCACAACTGCCTCATCCCCGGCACCAAGGATCTGTGCTGCCAGAATGCCGGCATTCATGGCTCCGTCGAGTCCCACAGTAGCAACAGGAATTCCCGGAGGCATCTGTACAATTGATAACAATGAATCCCATCCGTCAATTGAAATGGAAGCTTTAATCGGTACGCCAATAACCGGGACCGGTGTGAGGGCTGCGATGACGCCCGGCAGATGTGCTGCTCCGCCTGCACCGGCAATAATCACGCGTATGCCTCTATCGTAGGCGCCTTTTGCAAAATCCATTGCCTGATCCGGTGTGCGGTGCGCGGATAATGCGTTGATTTCGAAGGGAATCTCAAAATCATCAAGGATTTTTGCTGCTTTCTCCATAATTGGCAGATCGGATGTGCTGCCCATAATAATGCTGACTTTTGGGTTCATACCTCGGATTTGTTTGGTGTTTAATTACTCACAAAACTACATAAAGTATCCGAACCTTACTGCTTAATGACGGGATGTATTATTTCTCGGTATATTCTTTGTAAATTCACCCGGATAAAACAGAAATACACTGCCGGATGACCAGGAAAAAAGTCCACGATAAAGAATTTGAGATTTACATTCCCAACGCTGAGATACAGAGGGTCATCTCTGAGATGGCTAAGAAATTAAATGAAGACCTCGCCAATAAGGACGTGATTTTCCTTGGTATTCTAAACGGTGCTTTCATGTTTGCATCGGATCTGTTCCGGGAGATAACTCTCGACTCCCAGATCTCTTTTCTCAAGCTTGCTTCCTATGCCGGAACATCCAGCACCGGGACGGTAAAAAGGCTTATCGGGATAAATGAAGATATCTTTAATAAAACCGTGGTGATACTTGAAGATATTGTGGATACGGGTGTAACTCTCGATAATATAATCAAGCAGTTGAAGGGCTATGAGCCTGCTGAAATCCTGGTGGCTACCATGCTGTTCAAACCCGATGCATATACCAAGGACCTGGTGCTTGATTATGTCGGATTGGAAATACCCAATGACTTTGTTCTTGGATATGGACTTGATTATGAGGGATATGGAAGAAATCTTGCAGATCTGTACAGGGTCATTGAAAGCTAAGCGGAGATCCTGAAATGATTTCAGGATGTGAATGGCTATATTTGCACACTTTTTAAATCAAAATATTAGAAAAGCATGTTGAACATCGTTTTATTCGGTCCTCCGGGCTCAGGTAAGGGAACACAGTCTGAAAAGATCATTGAAAAGTATGGACTGACACATTTTTCAACCGGGGATATGCTCCGGGCTGAGTTGGATGCAGAGACAGAACTCGGGCTTCAGGCAAAGAGCATCATGGAAAAAGGAGAACTGGTTTCGGATGAGATTATTATGGGAATGATCCGCAACAAGATAAGTTCTGAGTCAGATTCCAAAGGTTTCATTTTCGATGGATTTCCGCGTACCACAGCGCAGGCTGAGGGACTCGATAAATTACTTGCAGAACTTGGAATGAAGATCGATGTGATGCTGGGACTGGAAGTTGACAGGCAGGAACTTATTGACCGGCTTTTGAAACGTGGAAAGGACCATGGGCGGGCTGATGATAATCTTGAAACCATTGAGAACCGGATTAAGGTTTACAAGGACCAGACCTCCCCGGTAATGGGATATTATGAATCCCAGGGAAAATACAGGGGAGTAGAGGGCGTTGGCAGTATAGACGATATTTTCGGCAGACTCTCAGGGATAATCGAAAGCCTCTGATACATGACCATCCTGAACCGGAGGAAGCATGGCTGATTCTAACTTCATAGATTATGTAAAGGTTTTCACCAGGTCCGGAAAAGGTGGTGCAGGATCGGCACATCTGCACCGGGACAAAAATACGAGCAAAGGCGGACCCGATGGTGGTGATGGTGGGAGAGGGGGACATATAATTCTGAAAGGAAATAAACAGCTATGGACCCTTATTCACCTGAAATACCGCAAGCATATTTTTGCAGGAATTGGAGAAAATGGTGGCTCCTCCCGTAAATCAGGATCTGACGGGAAGGATGTAATTCTTGATGTTCCACTGGGAACAGTGGTAAAAGATGCCGAGACCAGTGAAATACTCTTCGAAATTACCACTGAGGGAGAACAGAAGGTGCTTAAGTCCGGAGGGCGCGGGGGACTAGGGAACGATCATTTCAAAACAGCCACCCGGCAGACGCCCCGGTTTGCACAACCCGGCGAACCGGGACTTGAGAGCTGGAATATTCTTGAACTCAAGATACTTGCTGACGTAGGATTGGTAGGATTCCCCAACGCCGGTAAATCGACCCTGCTCTCTACCGTTTCTGCAGCCAAACCCAAAATCGCAGATTATCCCTTCACCACACTGGTTCCAAACCTGGGGATCGTTGAGTACCGCGACCATAAATCATTCGTTATGGCAGATATCCCGGGGATCATCGAAGGTGCAGCCG
>DRHS01000236.1 GCA_011053095.1 Bacteroides sp. | reverse complement strand
GTAATTCCTGCTCTTGCAGCAACTCATCCAATAATTGCATTTGGGAGGATATCGGCAATTGAGCAAATAACTCCTTGATTTCTTGACTTGATTTCATCTGACAAATATACAAATAATTGCTGTTATATTTAGAACTTAGCCGTTTATATTAATGATTAAATACTGCCATAAACTGCAAGCCCCTTCCTGCGTAGAGATTGACCCCCTCAAGGGACTGGTATATATTGAAGGTCTGGGGATTCCAGAATCCCATAATGAAAAAACTCCACTTGTCAAATTGCCATGAAAAGTTGATGAAATTATATATCTCCTTGTTGGTGAAGTCGTAGAAAAGGATCCCGTTGAGGCTATTGAAAATATTAAATGAATAGTTCATTGAAAGGGCAGAGAGATATCTATCCGCTCCGCTACCGAAAGGTCTGTCAGCGCTGCCAAACGTGAAGAACTCTGTCATCATGTTCAGTCCATTTCCAAGTCCGAATGTATAATCAAGTCCCACAACAGCCGATCTTTTGTACTGCAACTCCGGAATATGGATTTCCTGGTGTATCAGTGAAGCCTCGAACCAGATCCCTACCAGGTAATCAAACTTCCCGTCGATTGCCAGGCGCTTTTCCCTTACATGATTTTGTTCTCCGGCCGGTATCGGGAAAACCTTTTCAGCATCAGCAACCCTGTAGTGGTATGTGGTTGCTAGCTCTCCACCTGATATGGGGACCTGGACCCTGAAACCGAATTCAGGTTTATTGTGTACCGAGGGTATGAATTCCCATCCCTTTCTCTCATCATTGCCGTACAATCCCCACAACCATATATTTGCATTGTTCAGGAAATAGTACCTTCCAAGTCCTCCCCATACACCATCGGTTAACTGAAGAGGGTCACGAGGATCTATCTGGTCGAACCACATGAGCGGCCGAAACATACTGGCCGATCCAAAATTTATTTTTTGAAGTCCAGCCCGAATCTCAAACTGGTCTCCTGAAAACCTCATCCAGGCTCTGAAAGGCCTTACATCCCCGTCCCATACCATGCTGTCTGCCGACCAGTACAGCCCGGATCCCCAGATATTGGCAGAGACTTTTGCATCGAAGGTGTAGTCCTGCTTTAACGGCGACTGAAACTGAAGTTCCGGGAGGTATCTTAATCCTGCCTGTCCCCTCCAAACCTTTTTCTTATCTGTCGAACCCGGCAGTCCATCCGGCTCCTCCATCTGGCTTGCCACGGTCCACCCGATCGCCTGTCCCTTGAAAACAAACTCCTGGGAAAAACCACTTTGTGTCATACCTGTGATCAGGATAAACAAAAAGCCAAACCGGATGGTCAGTACAGCCTGATTTTCATGCTGTCCGTATTGTATCCGTTTATTTTTTGTCCAGGTTCTCATCTATTTATGAGGCATAATACCGTAAAAGAAAAAATTGACCTGTTCCATTATCATTTCCTGGGGACTGTCATATAACTTCTCCAGGTCTTTATCTCCCATCAGGTCGATCATCTTATTCAAATACCACAGGATAAATTCAATCTTAACATCCTTCCTGATCTCACCCCTTTTTTGAGCTTCAGTGTAATCTTTTATTATCAGTGCCATAGTAAGCCGGGATCTTTCATGCATAAACTCGAGCATATCCGGATCGGCGTGTGTAATGTAATCCGACAAAAACTCCTGACTCATCTGGTCCGTTCCTTCAAACTTCATCAGGATTGTCTGCCTTACCTTTTCTTCGAAAGGGACGTCTGAACTCATTAGTTTGCGATATTTTTCCAGGGCTTCATCTGTTATCTGAGTGACCATTGTTTTCACAAGCTCATTTTTATTCTTGAAATGCTTGTAGAAGGTCATCTTGCTTACACCTGCTTCCTGGCAGATCTCCTCGATAGTGACCCTTTTTATCCCGTATTTAAAAAACAGGTCTTTTGCGGTATGTGTCAGCTGTTTACGTTTCATACGATATTGATAATAACTTACGAATACAGTACAAATATACGATATACGTAAAGTTATGTCAAGTTAATCTGCAAAAATTCTACTCATCTCAATGACCGGACCGCTATCAAGTCCCATCATACAATTGATCATCCTTGCACCTGTAAACCCGCCAAGATCTCCCGGCCGCATGGTCGCTTCATTGATCCGGCCGGCCTCAAGGAGATTCATTCTCATTGTACCATTGAGAAGTGGGGTATCCGGAGTGACCCAGGAGCCATCCTGGCGGCGGAATACAATATTGCTGATCGAGGTATCTGTAATAAAACCATTCTTAACTATCAGGATCTCATCGCATTTTTCCCTCAATTCAAAGAGCGATTTCAGGAATTCCCTGTCTGCATACTTCAAGGAATAATCAATATCGTCAGAGTGTACCAGTTTCAGACTTTTTACCATCAGATCCTCATGTGGTACAAACTCGATCTTTACAATCTCTCTTTGGTAAAGAATCCGGCAACGGAATATTCCGGATCCCAGCTCTGATGGGATAGTTATAACTGAACTAAGGTCAATATAATCGCCCGTTGCGGGATCCGCCTCTCCGGTATCCATCATTCCGGGACCCGACGCACCGGCATCCATCTCCCCGGTACCGCCAAATTTTTCCCTGCGGCTTGAATTGAACCGCCTGTTATGGTATTCCAGGTTTCGGATCTTACCGTTTTCAATTTTTATGGTTTCAAGTAACAGGCACATAGACTTTATCAATCAGCTCCTGGTATTCTTTCTCAGGATCGCTCATAAATGTTATTCCACCACCGCTGCGGTATACAAGCTGTTCACCATCACTCTCAATGTAACGTATCAGTACAGCACTGTCAAAATTCTTTCCGTCAAAGTATCCCATGATACCGGTATAGTATCCACGCTCAGTACCTTCCGCCTCTTCTATGATTCGCAAAGTTTCCGGTTTGGGCGCCCCGCTGACAGATCCGGCAGGCAGCATTGAAAAAATAATTTCTCCCAGGTGTGAGAGGTAATCTGCAGGCAGTTCACCTGAAATCGCTGAGCTTACCTGCAGCAACTTCTTATGGCTGGTCACCAGGGTATCAATATAGCGGAATTTATCTACCCTCACCTTTCTGGCGCTCAGGCTTAAATCGTTTCGTATAAGGTCAACAATCGTCACATGTTCAGCTATTTCCTTTTCATCCTCCATCAGCTTCTCCTTTGCCCCGGGGATATCCGCATCGATAGTCCCCTTCATCGGGAAGGACCGGATTTGTCCATTGCTTATCTGAACAAAGATCTCCGGCGAGAATACCACAAACTCATCTTTATAGAGCAGCTTGTACTTCGCCCGGCTGACTGAATAAATATCTGCAAGACTCAGGTTTGTCTTTATTCTTGAAGGAAAGGTCAGGTTTGTCAGATATGTATTTCCCAGCATTGTGTTTTCCCTTACAATGTTAAAGGCTGAGCGGTACCTGCTGTAGGGCACGGGTTCGGATTGGAATTCCACCCTCTCAGGTCGGATCGTTGATTTGCCGGGGGTAGAGTATCCGGGAGTTGAGAACAGAACATCTTCCGGCAGTTCCTCCAGGGGGAATAGCAATGGTTTTCTAATTTCGAAATCCACAATCAGGAGGAAGGGGGTATTGTTTTCAGCGAGCTTGTTAATCTGCCGGATCATTCAGCGAAATTAAATATTTCACCGGAGTAACATGTGATTTTTTATCCAATACCCCGAAAATAATCTCCGGCTCCTAGAAACACTGCACCAATGCAGAGCGCCACCAGTAATAGTACTTGTCTTCCAGCTCCTCAACGCTGGGAAATGGGAAATACAGGTACTTGTCCTTTTCCCCGATAAAGAAACCATTCTGAATTGTCCGGTATGATATCTCCCCTTTGTACTGTCGGATGACCGTTTTTGTAAGCCTCTCCGGAGATGACTTCAACCTTGCCAGGCATTCTCTCAGGTGGTCAGGATTAGGATAGGGCAGGTCATAGAGGGGTGCATAAGAATCCTTTGCCAGTTTATTAAGCTTCAGTTCCACTATAAACAGCTTGGGAGTGGAAACCATATTCTCCGCATCGGTCAGGAAATTAATGAATTCAGGAGGATTCATCTTGCTGGCAACCCTGGTAGTAATGGGGTTGAATTGTTGGTAAAGATGAATAAGATCACCGGCCGGGATTTTATATTTTTCTTGTTTCAGTTCAAGAACCTTACCGTCATCTGTCACAAGATAGAGACTTTTCAATGCTTCGAGTGGAACCTGCTCCATTACCCGGTAGATCGAAAGAAATACAGAACGTTTGGGCTCCCCGTCTTCATAGGGAACCAGCCTTTCGTCCATGAGTTTTCTGGGAAGGCTTTCCATTTTATCCGGGTCAATCTCAAAGAAGATCGCCTGGCCTCTTGTCCTCTTCCTTGTACCTACAGCAAGATAGTTGCCGAATTCTGTTGGCGGCAGTTGTGAAGCTACCAGCGATTCGGGTGTGGCAGAGAGATAAACGTACTGGCTCATGTTTCTGGTTTTTAGGGTTTACCTACAAGTTACACTAACCCATTGCAAAAGTCAAGTTTAAGAGGATAAGGATATGCCCAATTCTTTAATTCTGCTCTCGACGGACAGGATCTTTTCGTACCTTCGAAGCCTGGTAATTAACCCAAATCTCCGAAGGCTCATGTTCAGTATTCATTCCCTCACCCGTATTCTTTTAATTATCCTGGTCCCGATCGCAATATCCTGTAAGGGGAAAACCGTCGGAGATAATGTAGAATCAAAGAGTGACGCATCATCTCAGCAGGAAATTGAGAAAACCAATGAAACAGGGGAATCCGTTGAGAGTCCTCCATCCGGGATATCTTCATCAGATCCGGCCGGTGAGCTTGCCATGCAGGATGCTGCCCTTAACGGTAATGAAGCTATTGTTAAGCAGCTGGTAGAAGCTGGGATCAATGTGAATGCCGCAGATCAGGAAAACAGAACTGCCCTGATGTACGCCTCATTTAACGGGCATACTGAAATAGTTCAGTTTCTGATCGATTCTGGTGCTGAGATCGGCCTCAGAGATGCTGCAGGACGCACAGCACTCCTTTATGCTTCAACAGGCCCCTTTCCCAAAACGGTTAGACTTCTGTTGGAAAACAATGCCGATCCAAATATTGTGGAAGCTACAGAATCCTTCACCCCCCTAATGCATGCAGCAGCTGAAGGGCAAATGGAGGTAGTAAAAATACTCCTGGAGTATGGTGCTGATCTTACAAAGAAAGATGTGGATGGTGAAAGCGCCTATATGTTTGCCGTGGCGAATGGCCATACGGCAGTGGCGCAAATCCTTGAATAATTAATTAGGGGACTGATAAATCATTCTCCTGGAGTCTGTAAATCCATTATTGTAAACCACCAGATAATACACTCCCGGGACCATTCCTTCCGGACTCCATTCTATGTTGTATTCACCCTCCTCCAGGTAGCTTTCAACAAGAACCTGTATCTGTCTTCCTGATCCGTCAAGTACTTGAATTTTGACCTCTGATCCCTCATCGAGCCGGAAACGGACAACTGTACTCTGGCTGAATGGATTCGGATAGTTTTGTTCAAGGTGTATTCCCTTGCGGGATGTTGAACCGGTTTTGTCTGCAATAGTTTCAATGCCGGTAGCGTTCATGGATGGACTTCCTGCTTCCACCCAGGCGGTGTAAATCAGTTCTGTAAGGCTTCGTGAAGCATTGCCTAGCAGGGGAATAGTAAATGAACGAGTCCTGTCCCACAGAGCTGCCTTATATTCTGATGACCAGGTATTACCGGCCAGGTGTCTGGCATAATCATCGGCTGCAATAACCGAATCCACGTAGATATAGTTATGGTATATGTAATTAAAAATATAGGTATTGACGTCCTCGATAAATCCAATGGAATCTCCCTCATATATTATCCTATGACCGCCAAATTCGGTTGCTCAAGTTAGTTCGTTGTTCTCAACAAGCAACTTCAATGGGGTAAAATTTTTCAATCGTTTTTTTATTTTCACGGGCATAACCAATTCCAAATCCTGCTTTTCATAAGGTAACTGCTTACCCT
>DRHS01000235.1 GCA_011053095.1 Bacteroides sp. | reverse complement strand
ACTGAAAAATTATATATAGAGGGCCGAAAAGCAGTGATAGTTAGTACCCTTATTATTGGAAACGAAAAAGATCTCGGCAACCGGGACGAGGCAGTTATCAACGGTGAGCTAAAGGATGCCGAGAATGGTGAACCTCTCATTGGCGCCACCATTTACATTGAAGAATTATCCAGAGGTTTTGTAACCGATTTATACGGACATTTCAGCATCTCAGTCTCTCCGGGTAAATATACAGCCCGATTTAACTGTCTGGGGATGGAGGAATTAAATTACCATCTTGATGTTCTCTCGGAAGGAAAGATAACAATCGAGATGGGAAAGAAATTGTATCCCATAGATGAAATTACTATAAGATCAGGCGCATATGATCATGTTAGAGGCATAGAAATGGGGTTCAGCCAGATATCTGTTAAAAGCATTAAAGAAATTCCTGCCGTAATGGGTGAAATGGACGTTTTGAAAGTGGTGCAATTATTGCCCGGGGTGCAAAACACCGGGGAAGGTACCTCAGGAATGAATGTCAGGGGCAGTGCTGCCGACCAGAACATGTATTTAATAAACAATATTCCAGTTTACAATACATCTCATTTATTCGGCTTTTTTTCAGCATTCAATCCTGATATTATCCGTGATTTTAGCTTTTATAAAAGTAACCTGCCTGCCAGCTACGGAGGGAAACTCGCTTCTGTCATGGACATTTCTTCCCGTCAGGGTAATAATAAAAGGTATACGGCAAGGGGAGGAATAAGTCCCATTACGGCCCGTCTGACCGTTGAAGGTCCAATCCAGAATGGAAAAAGTTCATTTGTCTTAAGTGCCAGATCTACATATTCAGACTGGATCCTATCAAGAATGGAAAATCCGGACCTGAGATCTAGCAATGCATTTTTCTATGATCTGGCAGGAGGTATCAGTATGAGACCAAATGAAAAGAACCTGATAAAAGTTTTCGGATACTACAGTTATGACCAATTTATATTTGCATCAACAGATCAATACGATTATTCAAATGCCGGGGGATCCTTGAATTGGAGGAGGGAATATTCTTCAAGGCTCAATTCTGATGTATCAGCAGTGATTTCACAATATACTTCAGGACATGAGGACAATACTATTCCACTGGAAGCGTACCAGCACAAATACAGAATCAAACACTATGAAATCAAAACTGATTTCAACTGGATACCAACTGCCAGTCACAAAATCGTTTTCGGTGGAAACCTGATACTTTACGACCTTAACAGGGGAGACATCCTGCCATTCGGATCAGAATCATCAAGGAAATCTGTCAGCCTCGGAGAGGAATCAGGTTTGGAAGGTGCCCTGCACATTGCTGATCAATATAATCTGTCTGACAGATTAATACTATATGGTGGATTTCGATACAGTTTCTTCAGCAATCTGGGACCCCAGTCTGTCTATTTATATAATCCAGGAAGCCCGGTTGATCCGGAATACATCATAGATACCCTGAAGTTTTCACAGAATCAGGCGGTAAAAACATATTCCGGTCCTGAATTACGGGGGGCAATTACCTTTCTTACCGGCTCAAACACTTCCTTGAAATTGTCCTACAACAGGACAAGGCAATACCTTTTCATGCTTAGCAATACCATTGCTATTTCACCAACACATCAGTGGAAGCTAAGTGATTATCATGTAAAACCTGCATATGCAGATCAGATCTCCATTGGCCATTACCAGGATATTCTCAGATTGGACGTCAACTTCTCTGCTGAGGCTTATTATAAGTTGATAAACAATATTCTGGAATATAAAGATGGTGCAGATTTTATTAGCTCTCCAAACATTGAGACAGAGGTACTTCAGGGAAGGCAGCATGCTTATGGCATTGAATTAATGTTTAAAAAGAACTCCGGAAAACTGACCGGATGGTTGTCCTACACCTGGTCCCGTTCAATGATCCAGGTAAATGGATCCCAGCCCTGGGATCAAATTAATCAGGGTGAAATGTATCCATCAAATTATGATATCCCCCATTCTGTAAATTCAGTTCTGAATTACCGATTGAACAGAAGATTAAGCTTTTCATCCAATATTGTTTATCATACCGGAAGACCAGCCACCTACCCGATTTCCGTTTACCTTGTTGATGACAGGAAATATATTTACTATTCATCGAGGAACGCCTACCGAATCCCGGATTATTTCAGGGTCGATGTGTCCCTGAACCTGGAAGGGAATCTCAAGGCTAACAAACTAGCACATAGCTACTGGATGTTGGGTATCTACAACCTCACCGGAAGAGACAACGCATATTCCGTTTTTTTCGAGGTGGAGGGAAGAAATCTTAATGGATTTAAAATGTCTGTCTTCAGCCAGCCCATATTCACCCTGTCGTGGAATTTTAAATTTGGTAATTATGCGAGTGATTAGCCGGTTGTTCATGATAATATTCGGAGCAATCCTGCTTGGTGGATGTGTAACTCCCTATACTCCTGAGATTAGAGAATCTGTGGAAATAATGGTTATTAATGGAGTCATAACCGATCAGGAAGGAGTACAGTATATTCAAGTTTCCAGGACCTCTCCGATTGGACATGATGAGGGACTCCTCCATGTTTCAAATTGTATCGTTGAAGTGCAGGATAATAAGGACCATATATATCATTTCCTTGAATCAAGTCCTGGTATTTATGCATGCCAGATGACTGCTCAGGACCTGGTTGCGGGTACAGATTACATGTTAACCGTAACCACAGAAAATGGGAAACAATACTATTCCGGAGTCGAAAAATTATTACCCAGTCCACCTATTGACGACATATTATGGGAGCAAACAGATAAGCCAGGCACAAATCCCAACAGAAACACACAAGGTGTACAATTTTTTGTGGCTACGGATGCCACAGGTGAATATGCCAAAAGTTATCGATGGGAGCTCGAGGAAACCTGGGAATACCATTCCACATTTCAAACATGGGCCTACTATGATGGTAGTATTAAGTTGGGGGAATTCCCAAGCGATACTATTCAAAATTGCTGGAGGACATTGCGAATTAATGATTTTTACACGTATTCGACCAGACATCTTACCAGCGACCATATTACCAAGCTTCCTATCAATCATGTTTCTGACGAGACCGACAGGCTGACTATTACATATAGTCTTCTAGTCAAGCAGTATTCCCTGAGTGAAACGGCTTATGATTTCTGGAAGAACCTCGAAGGGCAGTCAAAACAAACCGGTGAACTATATGCGACACAACCTTCCGGAATCTTCGGCAATATTCGATCCTTGGAAAATCCTGAAGAAACAGTACTGGGCTATTTCTCGGCCAGCTCCATAACTGAAAAACGAATCCTGGTGCAGCCAAGCATAGAAGCTCAGACCTCATCATCTTGTACACCTTATGGATTGGATGACGCTACTTTAATGGCATTTCTCGGAGATATAGGTCCATCATTATACCCTGTATTTCTGTTTTATATTGATGGTTCGCCACCAATCTACGATTATGTAGACCAACATTGTTTTGATTGCAGGATGAGTGGGGGAACACTGGAACGTCCGGATTATTGGCAATAAGTTTAATAGTAATGAGGATACATTCCACATATATATTGTTTTTCTTCCTTGCATTGTTGTATCAGGGAAAAGGCTTTAGCATGGTCTCTCCTGAGGCTGATTCAAATCTTCTGGTAGAGGACACCTACAATGAAAAATATGAGTTGATCACCGACCGGAATATATATGCTGTAGGTGAGAAAATTTATTTCAAAGCATTTAATATAAGTCCGGCCAATATTAAAAAAGCTTTCTGGAGCAAAGTCCTATATGTGCAGCTAATTAACCAGAATGGGACCTCCGTAGAGAATGGCAAGTTTGAATTATCCCGCTCAGGCTCCCATGGATTCATTGTGATACCGGAGAATTTACTTACCGGTAATTATTATCTAATCGCCTATACAAAATGGATGAGAAATTTCTCATCCCTGCAATACGATTACCTGGGTATAAAGATCATCAATCCTTATCTGACCGAGATCGAAGGAACTGGCCAGGGAGATACCTCCGGGACAATCCCTGAGAGAGGAAGAATGATTCCTGAACAACAGGGGACAATGGTGATCTGTAAAACGGATAAATCAAAATATCGTCAAGGAGAAGAAGTCGGGTACACGATACGTCTTCCCCAACATTTAAACTTTGAACCTTCACGGGTAACCGCAGTAGCCTGCAGACCCGGAGCGATTGACACGTTGCACCAGGCCTGGCTTATTTCTGATAAATTTGAAAGTCCCAAATCCTACAACGTAAACTTTCTACCCGATATAAGAGGATTGTCCATTGGCGGCAAGATTGTACTGAAAAATTCAGACGAACCCGTAAAAGATGCACGAGTTGAACTCTCCATCCTCGGAAAACCTCACAGGTTCTTTGTATATGACACGAAACAGGATGGGAAGTTTTATTTTGCATTGGATTCCATTTCAGGGGATTACGAACTATTCATTGCCTCAAGGCATAAGCAGTATCCGGAACTGGATATAAACATTGATAAGGATTTCTCTGATTTCCCTCCTGGAGTATTTCAAAATTCATTTGAACTTTCGGCGTCAGAAAAGATCCTGGCGAGAGAAATTATGATCAATATGCAGGCTGAAAAAATGTACAAAACTTCTGAACCTACGATCCAATCTAATCCAGATACAGGTTCTGAGAGAACGGCCTTTTATGATATTCCTCTGCACAAACTAATGATTGATGAGTATATTGAATTGCCGAATCTGAAAGAGGTATTTATTGAGCTCGTCCCGGAAGTAATTTCCATAACCCGAAGAAACAAAACCTCTCTTTACCTCACCGGGAATACCCTCACGGCTCCATTGATGCAAGATATGGAACCTTTGATTCTACTCGACCAGTTACCCGTCAATGATCTTGAAAAACTATACGTACTTTCTCCAAAAAGGATCCAGAGCATCGAGGTTCTCAATGAAATTTACGTACTCGGGAATACTTTATACGGGGGGGTAATAAACATCATTTCCAAAAATGGTGACATGGCCGGAATGGACCTTCCGGCGAATTCCTTTTTCTTTCCGTATACAGGATTTTTGCCACATAATGTACCGGGTAATTCTGTGCATCAGGATAAAGACTCAGATATACCGGACTTCCGGAATTTTCTTACATGGGAACCGGATATTGTATTGACTCCAGGTGAATCAGGTACTTTTCATTTCAATACATCAGATCGAAGTGGCAGGTACATGTTACTTATCCGTGGATTTACAGAGAGTGGGACATACTTGCAGGGAATCACATACTTCGACGTGGAATAATATCAAATTTTTTGAGGATCATACTGAAACTTCTTGATCTTACCGGGAATTACCGATGGGCAGAGACAGGATCTCCCCATACTGACAAACCGGATACCTGTCATAAAGCAAGGTGCGTCCTCCCAGGCTGACCTCAACTTCAGCCACATCCGGCACCCTGTAATAGAGTGAATTATTCTGAACCGGTAGTTTTTCAGGTCTTGTCAGATCTTTCAGAATTTCAGTTTTTCCAGTCTTCCTGAATTCAAAGCTGAGTACCTCTGAATCAACAGATCCAGCTTCTACAACACCACGCCGTTCAGAAAATTCCAGTAATTCAATATTCTCAAATACCTCTTCCCCGGAAGGGGTAACATAAAAGGTATAGCGGTAGCTCTCCTCAAAGCTTTTACCAATAAAAAGTTCCAGATACTCTCTTTCAATCTCATCAAGCCTCTTTACTGCATAATCAGGCATGGGTGTACTGTTGTTACCGGTAAGCATCATGAAACGTTCATACCGGAGTTCAAGGATAAACTCAGCTGCTTCCTCGGCTTTCTCATCAATTGTCTTGACCATCAGCTGTTGCTTCAGGACAGGGACCCGGATGAAGGATGTATCCGTCAGTATAGTCTTATAAAAAGTATCGATAGACATGGCTGTATTACTCTCCATGGAAAGTTCAGTAAAAATCGGTCCATCACCCGAATCATCGGTCAGTATTACCGGATCACCCGGACTTGTGGTCTTACGGTCATCGAAAATCAGTCCCTCTTCACCCAGCCTTAGCAACCCGGAAAGATCGGTCTGCCCTGACACCTGCTTAACCAGGAAAGCATGTCCCGGATCTGCTTCCTCGAAAGATTCAAGTTTTACATTTGATATTCTGTAGGAATTATTATTCCGTGTGGGAACATCTACAAGGCTCAGAAGTTTCTCAGCAAACCTGTAGTAGGGACCCCGTATGGTTCTTGTCCGGACCACCTCTATGTTCAGTTTGAAGGATGTCTGGGGAAGGGAATACACATATCCGCTGAGGGACATGGAATCACCCTTGTGAATGGGACGGGTCTCCACAATGTTCAGGGGTACACTGCATCCTGTCAGTACCAATAATCCTAATATAAAAAAACTAAGTGTCTGTCTCATTTCGTGAGCCTTTTAAATATTGAAATGCCAGGCCTAAAGATTCAATGATATCGCCTGCAATCAGGGATTCTTCCGATGAAGTCTCAGCTGCAAGGTCTGCCGCAAGTCCATGCAGGTAAACCCCCAGCATGGCTGAGTTCCCGGGTGAATATCCCTGTGCCAGTAAAGATAGGATTATTCCCGTTAACACATCTCCGCTTCCTGCTGTAGCCATTCCCGGGTTACCGGAAGTATTGAACCAGCATCTTCCGTCAGGAAATGCGATGCTTGTATGGGCACCCTTAAGAACAATGATAAGTTTGTGTTTCCCTGCAAATTCAATCTGGAGCAGATGGCGCTCATAACCAGCCTGGGATTTCCCTTCCCTGTCAGATCTCTCTTTTCCCTTCAGGCTTTCCGCTGCAAACAGTCTGTCAAACTCCTTCGGGTGGGGAGTCAGTATTGTATTTTCAGGCAGGAGACTGATCCACTCCGGATTTGAAGAGAGTAAATTCAGAGCATCAGCATCTATCACCATTGGTACCGACACGGTCTCAATAAGTTCCTTTAGTGCCTTTCCTGAATTGGGCTTGCATCCCAGTCCTGGTCCCACGCCCACCGCTGAAAACAACCCCAGTGCCGGTGCTGCGGAAAACATAATATCGCTTTGGTCAATACTTATAAGCGATTCAGGGACAGATCCCTGCAGTATCTGGTAACCGAAACGGGGAACATGGCTGGTTACAAGTCCAATACCGCTCCTGAGACAGGCACGGGCAGCCAGTACTGCAGCCCCCATCATTCCATAGCATCCAGCAATAAGCAGTGCATGCCCGTAGCTCCCCTTGTGATCAAACTTTTTCCTCTCAGTAAGCAGAGTTGATAAATATTGGGGCAGAAGGTACCTGTATTGTGTCTCCTCGCTTTCCAGAATCTCCGGATGCAGGCCAATGGGCAAAACCTCCCATATCCCGGTGTATTCCTGGTTCTCAGAAAAGAAAAACGACAGGGATGGAGACTGCAGTGCAAGAGTGTAATCGGCTTTTAATATGGCATCCGGATTATTCCCCCGCATATCCTCCCCGAACAGTCCGCTTGGCATATCGATTGCAACCCTCAGGTTGGGTAAAGAGTTTACCATGCTAATCACATCGGCTGCAAGTCCCCCGACCTTACGGGTTAAACCCGAACCGAAAATTGAATCCACCAAAACCGCGGTAGGATTATCCGCTGAGAAACGAGACAGGGAATCAATTCCCCCGGTATCCTCCACCTCAGTAATCCCAACCTTACCCTGCCTCTGAAGACGTTCAAGGTTGATTGCAGCATCCGGCGAAAGCTTCTTTGAGATTCGAATTAGAAAAACTTCTACAACATAATTCATCCC
This sequence comes from Bacteroides sp., assembly GCA_011053095.1. Taxonomy (GTDB): domain Bacteria; phylum Bacteroidota; class Bacteroidia; order Bacteroidales; family SM23-62; genus SM23-62. The sequence continues at coordinate 38,249 of DRHS01000235.1, read as the reverse complement.
GGCAAGCATGCGTGCAACCGCGAGTCCGTCTCCGCCATTATTCCCTGGTCCCACAAGAAAAGCAAAAGGACGCTCACCCTCAAACACCTCTCCCATCCATGATGCAATCTGCACACTGGCTCTCTCCATCAGATCAATAGAGGCGATGGGCTCGTTTTCAATGGTGTAGGCATCGATGCTTCTTACCTGTTCCGATGTGAATATTTTCATACTAATACAAAAATAAGCAATTGTAAACAACTTAAAACCTTCATTCCTGTGTCGGGAAAAGATTTCTATATTTGTCCAATTAAATTCGGAAGAACAAAAACATCATAGTAATGTTTAAAGAACAACCTAAGGGACTGGCGATTGCCTTTTTTGCCAACATGGGAGAGAGATTTAGTTTTTATATCATGATGGCATGCCTGGTCTTCTTTCTCCAGGCCAGGTACGGACTTGCTGAGGATAAGGCAGGCAATATCTATAGCACATTCTACCTTTTGACATACGCACTCGCTTTGTTAGGCGGATTTATCGCTGACAGGACACAGAAGTACAAGGGAACCATTTTCGTGGGAATCCTGATTATGTTGTTGGGAAAAATATTAATTGCAGTTCCTGGATTGAGTTATTCCATAACCCTTATCGCACTTTTCGTTATCGCTCTCGGGAATGGCCTGTTCAAGGGCAACCTTCAGGCTATCGTCGGACAACTCTATGACAAACCCCAATTTGCCCACCTGAGAGACAGGGCATTCTCTGTCTTTTATATGGGAATTAATATTGGTGCATTTTTTGCTCCCAGCGCAGCAAACGGGATTAGGAACTGGTACCTGAAATCACAGGGATATATTTATGACGCAGATCTTGCCGGTCTCAGCAACTCCTATCTGGCTGGCAGACTTGAGGACAGTACTCATCTCCAATTGCTAGCCGACAAGATGGCCGGGGCACCGGTCGCAGACCTCCAGGCGTATACATCTGAATATATTGATGCTTTCTCAACGGGGTATAACTATGCCTTCGGCCTTGCTGCCATTGCCATGACAATAAGTTTGCTGGTATATGTATTCTTCCACCGATTACTGCCCGACCGTAAGAAACAGATCGAAGAAAATAAAACCATTGTACAAATGCCATGGTCTGAAGAAAAACCACGAATCATAGCCCTTCTGCTTGTCTTCCTTGTTGTTATCTTTTTCTGGATGTCCTTCCACCAGAACGGACTTACATTATCATTTTTTGCAAGGGACTACACTTCAACCCATGTGGGTCCCGTGACAAATATGTTCTTCGAACTGAAGTCATTCCTTGCGATTATCATCGCGATAATTGGCCTTGTCTACCTGGTAAGAAGGAAATCAAAAATGATTGAAAAACTTATTGGAGCTGGTATGCTTCTGGTTGGTGGTGCACTTGCATGGTATTTTTATGGAAGCTACTCTGAGAGCAACCGGATCCAACCTGAAATCTTTCAGCAATTTAATCCAATCTTCATTGTTTTTCTTACCCCTTTGGTCATTGCAGTGTTTTCATACTGGAATAAAAAAGGAGTGGAACCTTCAACACCCAGAAAAATAGGGATCGGAATGATTCTGGCTGCCTCCGGTTTCGTGATCATGATTGTGGGGTCAAGGGGACTTACATCACCTGCAGATCTGGGAGATATGCCTTCACCTGACAGGATCTCGCCATACTGGCTGATCAATACCTATCTAATCCTCACCATCTCTGAATTATTCCTGAGTCCCATGGGTATCTCATTTGTTTCCAAGGTATCTCCGCCGAGATTCCAGGGACTTATGCAGGGAGGATGGCTTGGAGCCACAGCCCTTGGAAACGGACTGCTCTTTGTTGGCAGCCTTCTCTGGATACGGATAGATCTCTGGATCCTCTGGTCAGTATTCGTGTTATGCTGCCTGATGTCTGCCGCTTTTATCTTCTCAATAATGAAAAAACTGGAAAACGCAACCGGCAATGTTTGACATCCTCCCCTCCGTAAACGTAGGGGATTCCATGGCTTCTAAGCCACGGGTAGTACTCCCTCACGGTTTCTTGCAAGTTCCTGCTTCCGACCGCTATTGCGATTCGATCCACAGGCCATCCCCGTCTGCCCGACGGTTAGTATGTTAATAGCAGCATTTACATCGGCATGCTGCTCTTTACCACAGGACAAACATACGAATTCTGCCTGTGATTTTCTGTTCCGCTTTTCGATGTGTCCGCAACAAGAACACCTTAGCGATGTGTTGCGGGCATCCACTTCCTCAAGGCTTCCTCCCTGCCAGGCAAGCTTATAGACCAGCTGACGACGGAACTCAAACCATCCCTGGTCCAGGATGGACTTGTTCAACCCTGCCTTTGCCTTAATGTTACTGCCCGGTTCTTCTTCCGTTCCACGGGCCGATCCACTCATGCCACGTATGTTCAGATTCTCCACATACACCCTAGCTTGGTTCTTGCTAACTTCGGTGCTGAGTTTATGAAGAAAGTCCCCTCGTACATTGGCAATCCTGTGGTGGAGCCTCGCTATCTTTCTCTTCTGCCTGTTCCAGTTCTCTGATCCTTTCTGCTTTCTTGCCAGGCGGTGCTGTTCCCTAGCCAGGGCTTGTTCATGCCTTCGAAAACTGTTTACCCCCTCAACCAGGGTGCCGTCAGAAAAGGCGGCAAAACATTTTATGCCTGCATCAATGCCGATCACTGAATCGGATGGATGCTTTCCAATCTCAATGTCCTGCTCTGTCTGGATGGAAGCATACCACCTGCCCGCCCGCCTTGTGAGGGTAATGTTCTTTACCTTCCCAAGGATCTCCCGGCTCTTGTAAAAACCTACCCAACCTATCTTTGGCAGGAAGATTCTCCTGTTATCGATCTTAAAGCCCTGAGGAAAACGGATACTGTCAGCCATTCCCTTCTTTTTGAATACCGGAAGACGCTTCAGGGGCTGTTTCCTGTCAAAACAATCCCGGAAGGCACGCTCCAGGTCCATCAGCTTCTGCTGCAGTATTTGGGAAGGGCATTCACCCAAAAAGCCATACTCCTCACTGCCTTTCCATACTTTCATCCAGAATGCCAGTTCATTGTACCAGAGTATACCCTGGTCCCTTTCCAGGCGTTCAAGGTTCATGGCAAGTGATTTGTTCCATAGAAAACGGGTACTCCCGCTGATACGAACCAGTTTTCTTTCCAATTCATCATTGGTCTTTAACCGTACTTTATAGGCTTTTCGTATCTTCGACATATATTTTAAGATACTAAATTATAACGTATTATGCAAGGTTTACGAACAAAAAGACATGTAGTATATTCATTACACTTACATTTGGTCTTTGTAACTAAATACAGAAAAAGGATCTTCTCTGACTTAATGATCAAAAGAATGGAATATCATTTCCAAAGGGTGTGCAAAGATTTTGGATGCAGGCTGATTGAATCAAACGCAGAAAGAGATCATGTTCATCTTTTGGTGGAACCCCTGCCTCAGACTACCCCATCAAAACTTGTCAACAGTCTTAAAGGCGTATCCTCGAGGATGTTGCGAAAAGAGTTCCCTCAGCTGGAAAAATATTACTGGAAGGGTGGATTATGGTCGCCAAGCTATTTTATCGCTTCCTGTGGTGGGGCACCACTGGAAATTGTGAAAGAGTATATCCAAAATCAGTAACTTAGTGCTTATATCCAGTCCGTGAGCGAACTGGTTTTACGCACTGGGATGATAACTAACCTGAAAAAGGCTGTCTTATCTTTGGGACGGCCTTTTACATATGGGTTACCATACCCGAAGGATTTTCTAAATACCCTTATCAATTCTGAGTAGGAATGTCAACCTGCTCGGGGATGGGCTTTTTCTTTAAGATTTTTTTGGGTTTGTATTCCCTGGGCAGGAACCGATAGGATAATGTATAGTTGAAAAGGACATTTGTACTCTTGTCTCCAGGTCCAAAGCCGGGTATATTATATGGAGTCATATTCTCATCTTTAACCTGCAAGAGTTTAATATTGGCAAGGACAGACCATCCCATGAAGAAATTATCAAACACCTCAACCTTTACCCCTCCTACCAGTGATATCCAGTGCACATTAAGCTGGTTTTCATTCACTGCTGCACCAGTAACATCGCCAAAATATGGATCTGCCAGATAAATATCATCAGCCTGATGGGTCAGGTATGATATGCCGTATCGGAAACCTGTATAAAACATTTCGTATACATTGGTCTGCTCATATTTCAGCAGGTTGATGTCAACACCAAACCGCCCAAAGATTCCACTTGAAATGTAGTTGTATGTTTCCCTGTTTAGTTCTACATTCTGGAATCCGAATTCCAGCACCGGGTATATATCCTGCCAGGCTTCATAGTCAACAGAAAAGGTATAGATGCTTCTCTCCGGCTCAGTATACAGTAATACAAGACCTGCCAGGTCAACCCCGATCCGGGGACCTCTAAGGCGCATACCGGTTTCCTGTGCCGGGAGCATACTACTGAGCAGTGTCAGCAGCAGCAGGCTTGATATAAATTTTAAAATTCTCCTCACTGTTAAAATTAACATGGGGTCTTACTATAGCTATGCTGTCAATAATTGTATTTGTATGGGATAACCAGTAAATATCATGGGTGGTGGTAAAACCACAGGCATAGGAAAAAAGTGTAATCTTAGGAGTATGCCAGATATTGATTATATCAACCATGGTATCAATTTCCAGAACATATCCGGTGTATTCTTCGGTACTGTGTGGTAATGGAAATTCCAGCCCCTGTAATCCGAGGGCTGCATCATATATAAGGCTGTCAGACCGTAACTCCCCATAAAAAGTAACATTATTCAATACGGTATCCCGGTCTTCAATGCTGTCTCGAACATAGAACCCAGCCTTTAGCCTGGAAATCAAATCAATATCCGTACATGCTCCCTCCTTCTCACAGGAATGGCAGAAATAAACAAATACTAGAATTACAAGGAGTGGGACTCTTTTCAATGTTTGCTTTTTTGGGTCATTCGAATATATAAAAAGTATTCGAGTATCATCATTCACCGGCCATAGAATATTTACTTCTGCCAAAACCTTTAACCGCGGTTATGAACTCTGTGCATTAATTTGTAAATTTCTGTTTCACAAAATCCTGATTAATGAGTCGTTTCCCCATATTCCTTCTCATCATCGTTGCTTTTGCTCTCAGTACTTTACGGGCACAGGATTATCCGATAGAAACCGTCGTACAGACAGGGCATTATGCTGAAGTAACCTCTGTAGCCTACAGCAGCGATGGACGCTTTGCCGCCACCGGAAGCTCAGATAAAACGGTGAAACTCTGGGAAACCTCCACAGGTAAGGAGATCCGGTCTTACCTCGGACATACCCACAATGTCCTGTATCTTGCCTTTAGCCCTGATGACAAATATCTTGCTTCCGTTGACCTGGATTATCACCTAAAAATCTGGGGAGTACCAAGCAGCAAGGAGATTTACGATTTTTTTGTTCCCAATGACAGGATTCTATCGGTTGTTTTCCTGCCAGATGGAAACAGCCTGATAGCAGGTACAGAGCGTAATCATGCAATTCAGTTCAGCCTCGCTGACGCTTCAGAGATGCGGCGTTACAGTCCCGATACAGCGGATATCAACATGCAAAAAAACTTCGGATATCCTACTGCCCGGTCCGTGGATATCAGTCCCGATGGCAAAACTCTCCTCACAGGCAGCAGTGACCATACAGCTTTTCTTTTCGACCTGCGTACAGGCCGGCAGATCCGCAAGTATAAATCAGACCGGACTTCCTGTACTTCCTGTTCGATAAATGCTCATTTTTCCCCTTCCGGGGAAGAGATCGTAGTGGGTAACATGGACTCTGTTTTCATATGGAACACTGCCACAGCTGAGGTCCTCCGTACCATGCAGGGCCGTAAAAGCCGATGGGGAAATTCCTCCTGGAGTTACGATGGCAAATACATAGCCTCCACACTTTTCGGGGACTGCCACATATGGAACTCCTCCACCGGGGAAGAGGTCACCATGCTGGAAGGACACCTTAAGAACATTACCGATGTACAGTTCCATCCCACAAAAAACCTTGCAATTACCGGAAGTGAAGACCGCACCGCAAAGATCTGGAAGATCCCCACAGGAAATGAACAGTTTAGTCTTCAGGGATACCTGAACGACGTGGACGAGAAAATACTTGGCAACGGTTATATGTACTGGGTGGCCTTTATGAACGAGATAAAACTCAGCCCGGATGGTAAATATGCCGCTATAGGCAAGATGGGAAACCTGGCAAAGCTATACGATTTTTACACCGGGAAGCCGGTGCAGGTTTTCAGGGGACACGAAGGCATTGTTATCTCTCTCGATTTTAGTCCAAATGGAAAATTGCTTGCCACCGGGGCTGCAGACGGTACTGCAAAGATCTGGGATGTTAAGTCGGGTAAAATGCTTGTCTCCCTGCCGGAACGAACTGCCAATATCCCCTGCTTCTCGGTTGATTTCAGTCCCAATGGAAAACTCCTGGTGACCGGTAGCTGGGACGGTATGGTGAAGATATGGGATGTAGAAACAGGCCGGCTCCTTCAGCGTATACAGGCCCATGAAAATGTATCCCCCTATTCCGTACAGTTCAGCCATAATGGCTTGTATGTTATAAGCGGGGGACTAGACCGCAAGTTGAAAATGTTCGAGATAGATACGGGGGAGGAAATCCGTGAATTTATCGGGCATACAAACGTAGTTTCTGTCGTCAGAAGGCATCCGGAGCATAACAAGATTATTACGGTAAGCTGGGATGGAAAAGCAAAAATGTGGGATCTTTCAACAGGGATGCAGCTGAGGAAATTCACTGCCCATGAAGCACGTGTACAGTCCCTCGACATCGATGAAACAGGAAAGTTCATGGTCACCGGCAGCGATGACAATACAGCAAAATTATGGGATATTCAAACCGGTGAGGTTATCCGGACCTTCGAAGGACATAAAGGAACCGTGAGTTCAGTTATGATTGACTCTACTGGCCATTTTATGATGACCGGCAGCCACGATGGTACCCTGAAAAGTTGGAACATTGAAACCGGTGAATTGTTATTGACCTGGATTTTTATGGGTGAAAACGATTGGATGATCTCTGTCCCGGACGGCCATTTTGATGCTTCAGAAGGGGCCCGTAAATCCATCTCCTTTGCGAGGGGTACAGAACTATTCAGCATAGACCAGTTCTTTGATGAGTTCTACATGCCCGGATTACTACAGGAAAGACTGAAGGCAACGGATCCCTCAGAGCCCTCTTCAACGGGGCCGGCATTTAGAGGAGGCAGCATACAGGAAAGACTCAAAGAATCTCCTCCCCCGACGGTTGAGATCCTTAGTCCCACAAACCGTGACACAATCAGTAGTCTGAGTATAAACCTGCTTGTGAAGTTAACCAACCGTGGAGGTGGTATAGAGGATATCCGCCTGCTGAACAATGGGAAACGTATCCCGGTTGATAATTCTGAGATAAGCAAGCTGAATAAGGAAGGAAAATCCCTTGAACAATCTCTTGAGGTAGAGCTGGTTCCAGGACGTAATACACTGCAAATAAGTGCCTACAGCGAGGGAAGAATAGAATCTACTCCATCGGTAATTCAGCTGCATTATGATGGTAAAGGTCAGGTGATCAATTGCTACCTGTTAGCAGTTGGGATTAATGAATATGAAAATCCGGCCCTGAATCTGAATTATGCCAAAGAGGATGCAAAAGCCTTCAGCAAGGCACTACGGGAACAGGGTAAAGATATATTCAGGAAAGTCGAAGTTCAAACCCTTTATGACAAGGAAGCAACCAGGGAAAACATACTTGCTGCACTGGATGAACTGTCGACGAAAGCCAGACCGGAAGATGTTTTTGTTTTTTATTATGCGGGACATGGAAGCATGGTCGATAATACCTTCTATTTCATCCCTACGGAAAATGTCAGCCTCTACCAGCAGGAAAAACTCATCGATGAATCCATTGAAGCCGGGGAAATGCAGGAGAAATTCAGCAATATTTCGGCCCTCAAGCAGGTTGTCATTCTGGATGCATGCCAGAGCGGTGGATCCGCAGAGATCCTTGCCCAGCGGGGAGCCATGGAAGAAAAGGCCATGGCTCAACTTTCACGCAGTTCAGGTGTTCATGTTATGGCAGCTTCCGGAAGTGAACAATACGCTACAGAGGTTGAAAGCCTCGGACACGGTATCTTTACCTTTGCCCTGCTGAAGGCAATTGATGGTGGCGCAGACGGGGCCCCAAGGGATGGCAACGTAACCATTTATGAGTTGAAAGCTTATCTGAATGACCAGGTTCCCGAACTTTCCCGCGAGCATAAAGGCAGCACCCAGTGGCCATATACCTTTTCCATTGGACATGATTTCCCGCTGCTACGAAGTAAAAACCCACCCGTTATTCGAAACCATTGAAAATTCAATAGAATAAATTACATTTATGTTCTGTTTAATATTTTTAGGTCTCAGGTGAGAAAATTACTGTCCATATTTATTCTCTTTTTACTGGCCTCCACGGTTCATTCCCAAACCCTTGTAGACAGTCTTCAGAACATTGTCGAAAATACCGACTCCGACTCCACCAGGGTTGAAGCTCTGATGGAGCTTACTGAGATGTTTCTGAGACGAAATCTTCAGCAGAGTGTTGAATACGGGGAAGAGGCTGTAAAGGTTGCCCGTGAAACCGGTTCACTTCGACTGGAGAGCTGGGCACTTACCACCCTTGGAGCCGCTCATTATTATTCCGGGAATTATGACAGGGCCCTCGAAAAATGGATGGACTGTGTTGACGTAATTAAAATGCAGGAATTTCAGGCTGTTGATTCCACCAAAAAGGAAGGTTTGACAGATCAGAGGGCCACCTTATTGAACAATATCGGGGTGGTTTACAAGACCATGGGAGAATATGATAAAGCCATAGAGTACTACCAGGAAAATCTAAAAATACAGGAAGCCGCCGGCAACCTCATAAAGATGGCTTGGGCAAGGACCAATATTGCCAATGTATATTTTGCATTCGAAATCGATTTTGAATTAGCCCTTGAATATTACCAGGTCAGTCTTGACCTGTTTCTAACTCATAATGAAGAAAAACCTGAGGATGTTCTTGGAATTATGGGTTTGGCACAGACCTATATGAATATGGGTATTGTTTACAAGGAACTCGATTCTATCGACAATGCCCTCGATAATTTCAGCACGGCATTGCAGTATTTCGAAAACCTTGATAACAGTGCCGGTATTGCTGCTACCCAGAGAAACCTCGGATCCGTTTATATGGAAGAGGGTAATTTTCGTGAAGCCCTTGAAGCCGTGCAGGCATCACTTGATTATTACCATGAAATCGGACAGCTCAAAGAAGAGGCAGAAGATCTTAAGAATCTTGGTAAGATCCATTACCACATGCAAAACTATTCCCAGGCCCTGGAATATATGAACCAGAGCCTGGTCATTTCACGGGAATTGGACCTTAAACGTGAGATGTTTGATGTGTACAGGGATAAGTCAAATGTTTACAGGGATATGGGTAATTTCAGGCCTGCACTGGAGAACTATGAATTATACACGGTCCTGAAAGATTCCAGCATCCGGGAGGAAAACCTGAACCAGATCTCTGAATTGGAGACCAAATATCAGACTGAAAGAGTGGAACGGGAAAATGTACTGCTGAATACTCAGAATGAACTCCAGGAAGCACAGGTGAAACGCCAGCGAATCTTCCTTTTTTCAGTGATCGGGATTTCTATAATTATCCTCGTATTCGGATTTGTGGTCTATCGTCAGTACCAGGAGAAGAAAAAAGCAAATATCCTTCTGAATGAACAGAATATAGAGATCAAACAACAGCGAGATCAGATCTTCCAACAGAAGCAGGAAATCACAGATAGCATACAATATGCCAGTCGGATACAGAATGCTATTCTCCCTCCGGATTCCATGCTCAGCAAGCTTCAGGAACATTTCATCCTCTATAAACCAAGGGATATTGTGAGCGGGGACTATTACTGGATGACACTCAAAGACAATAAGACAATTGTTGCGGTAGCAGACTGTACCGGACACGGGGTCCCAGGAGCTTTCATGAGCATGCTTGGTATCTCTTTCATGAATGAGATTGTAAACAAATCAGATGAGACCCAGGCCAATGAGATAATGAACCAGCTCCGGGGCAATGTAATTTCTTCCCTTGGACAGACAGGTGAGGAAGGGGAAGCCCAGGATGGTATGGATATGGCCCTCTGCGTAATAGATACCAACGCTATGAAGATCCAGTATTCCGGTGCATATAATCCACTTTACATTATCCGGAATAATGAATTGCTGGAATTCAAGCCGGATAAGATGCCCATAGGTATCTACATGGAGAAATCTGACCCCTTTAGCAACCATGATATCGATGTCGAGATAGGTGATGCAATTTACATGTTCTCGGATGGTTACGTTGACCAGTTTGGCGGTGCCAGGCAAAAGAAATTCATGACCAAGAACTTCAAGGAGCTGCTGTTACGTATCAACAAAAAGCCTATGAAAGAGCAGAGGGATATCCTTGACAATACCATACAGGAATGGATGGGCGCCGTAGAGCAGATCGATGACATTCTTGTATTGGGGCTCCGTATTTAAGATCTCTCCCAATCAATTTATTTGCACTTTATCCTCCCGTGCAACCCGTTCACCAAAAAAATAGTCTATAATTAGTTAGAGAATTCTGTTTTTCCGTAACTTATCCCCGTTGGTTAACTGAATACCCGGAATCAAATCAAACCACTATAGCTATGAAAAAATTCAACTTTCTTCTCCCTGTGTTTTGCCTGGTCTTCTGTCTTGGAACAGGTGTAAAGGCGCAGTCTGTGTTCTTTAGCACCGGACTTGAGGGTTCGGAATGCGATTCTCTTGAACTTTACCTTTCTAACTATTCCGATACAACCGGATTGCCGAATCCCAGTTGGGAATGGGTTATCGATGGAGTATTATCTGATGGTGCATCTCCTCCCACACAGTTTTTTTATGAATGGGAACCTCCCATGATAAAATTCTACCCGGGCTCCTATACGGTCACCTTAAATCTTTATGCCGATGGTATCTGGTATGATTCAGTTAGTGAAAATTTCGATGTGAATCCTGGTGTCAGTAGTTTTGTAGTATCCTCCGGCGGGGAAGCCTGTCCCGGTGAACAACTACAATTCTGGTTCGATGAAGATTTTCCATGGTATTCTGTGGAATGGACATTCGGCGATAATTCTTTTCCCGAAAGCCAGCATTATGATAATTGGCCTACGCATACTTACTACGAGGATGGGACCTATGATGTCACCATGATCCTGGATCATTATTGCTCACTGGATACCGTTGTACAGCAGGTAACTATAGGTGGACTAGCGAAACCTCAACCGCGAGGAGATCTTGCCAATGGTCCCGATTTCTGTCCCTCTGATCCAGTATCATTTTATGTCGATGGAGAGTTTACCAATTATCTTTGGGATTTCGGGGATGGAAAGACCTCAACCGACAGAAATGCAATCCACGTTTATCCCACTGAAGTCCCCACAACCTATAACGCGACCATAACGGTTACAAACACCTGTGGAAATACAAATTCCGATTCTGTAATTGTTACATTCAAAGATGACCTCCTGGCCGATGCAGATTTTGATTATTATTTTGAAGGCCAGTCCGCATATCCTTGCCCTGGAACACCTGTGGAATTCGATGCATGGGGTGCGGGGAACTATGTATGGGACTTTGGTGATGGCAGTAGCTCAAACGATCAGCATGCCGTAAATTATTTCACCCAACCAGGCAAGTACGGCATTACCCTCTCGGTCTGGAACGGATGCGGGAATAAGGATGTCATGACCGATTCCATTGAGGTAAGATTAGATCCCTCCGACCAGCCTTATACAGATTTCTATTTTGAGCTACTAGCCTCAGATGGAGATCAGGAATGGAATGATACCATAAGAGTATGCCCGGGTATGCTGATCGAATTCAAAAATGAAAGCTGGGCTTTCAGTTCGGCTGACATGTCCTATGAATGGGATTTTGGGGATGGAACAAAGGCATACAGCAAAAATGCTTCCCATGTGTATAATACTTTTGGATTACTTCCATACCCCGTAACCCTGGTTGTTTCCAACTCCTGTGGAGGAAGCGATGCAATAACAAAATATGTAATAGTCGATGGAGAGCTCTTTCCTGATGTCACCCCCGGGGTAGTGCCACTGGTAGTTTGTGACGGAGAAGAAGTTTTCTTTTACCTGGATGAAGGCCTGACTGAAGGCCTGTATGTAATCGATATTGATTTTGGTGATGGACAAACCCTTAAAAATGCAACCTCATACGGTGACTCGATTCTGGAGACGATAGCAAATCATGTATATAGAGGTACCCCGGGTACCGAATTCGATTATACCTACAGCTTTACAAATATATGTGGGAATACGTCTGATTATTACGGGACAATCACTATAACCGATGATCCCCAACTAAAACCGTTCTATTACGTCGATAACTCTGCCAGTAGTTCCGATGGTGAAATGCAGATGGAGGACTGGAGCGTACGGCAGGATCCCTCAGATCATGAAATCGTGATTCATACCGTGTGGCCTAACTGGTCCGGAGCCCAGGACAATTTTGCGGTATTTTTCTGGTACGAAGGATTCTATCCTGGAGATAATATAGGACCCGCAAACGGATATGTAGAATTTAAAACTTCTAATATCCAGATTGGTGATTCAGTCAGGGCGTATATCCCGATTGATCCAATGTACCCGCCAATGATTGGATTTGCACCAGGCTGGAGCTGCGACGGTCTCTATCCTGCGGATGTAGAACCCGAAGTCTGGGGCATGCAAATGGATTTCTTAGGGAGTCCCATAAACGAAATTCCCATCCAGGCCATGGGATACACTAATATGAACACAATTGGCAATCCAGTTATGATGGATACTGGAGGAATGTGGGATGGCCTCTGCAACGACGAAAAGCCTGGACGCAACTATTACTATAAGCTCAATGCAGCCCAGTTTATTCAACTTAACTTGGACAGGGATTACGATGAATATTACCTGTATGCCACCGGTGACCAGGCAGGTTATGATTGGCTCGCAGGAATTTCAGACGGAGATTTTTATATCCCCAATAAGGACACGATTGTGTTTACGGATTGGGGGGACTGCGGTCTCACAACCGGAACTTACCTCTACACCATTAACGGGGACCAGATGGATCTTGTCATGATATCAGATCCGTGTCCTACACGGGTCCAGTACCTTACCGATTCCACCTTTATGAAACATGCGGACTTTGGAATGACAGGAATGGAGTCGTCCGGCTGTGTCGGAGACGAGGTGCTATTCACAATTGCAGGCGGTTTGAGCTATGTCTGGGATTTCGGTGATGCCAGTCCTACCAGCACTGAACGATATCCGGTTCATACCTATTCAGCGATTGGTGATTATGATGCATTTGTTGTTGCCACCAACGCGTGCGGCCGCGTTGATACCATTGATGCACCGGTTAAAATAGGAAATACCAATATTCCGTATGCCGATTTCTGGGTGGATGGGTATGATTATTCCAGACTTGAACCCATCCAGTTTGAATATGCGGATTACTGGTCAGATAATGCAGGGAACTACATTTATTTCTGGGAATTCGGCGATGGTAACACATCAACCCTCAGAGATCCGGTACATGCCTACGAGAGGGATGGAGATTATACCATAAGACTGACCGTGACAAATGGCTGCGGCAGCAATTCCATGTCCCAGATGATCTATATCCTTGATGCCGTTCTCAATTGTGAGGCGAAGATACAGATCGATTCCATTGTAGATAAAACAGTATACCTGACAGACATTTCAAGAGGTGATATAACGGGTCGGTTCTGGGAGTTCGGGGATGGATTTACATCAGGGGAACAAAGCCCGATGCACACCTACGATTACGATGGAATTTTCTTTATCTGCCTGTCCGTCTATGACAGCATCAGTAATTGTGCACACCAGGTATGCAGGCAGGTTGAAACAGGAAATCAGCTCTGTATAGCAGACTTCACAGCAAAAGTTAACACTTCAACAAACAAGGTGCAGTTTACGGACCAATCGACGAATGCCACGGAATGGTTCTGGGATTTCGGAGACGGAAGCTTCTCGGATCTTAAGGATCCCCTCCACGCCTACAACGAACCCGGATGGTATGAAATATGCCTCTCGGTCTATGACGATGCCTCCGATTGCTTTGCCTACAAATGTTCAGAGCTCCAGGTCGGGGAAGAAGATTCCTCATTCTGCTTTGCCAACTTCAGCTATTTTGTTGATGCGGACAACAACTCAGTAATATTCAATGATGCATCCTCAGAGGGTATTACCAACTGGTACTGGACTTTCGGTGATGGTATCTTCACAGAAGAACGCAGTCCCCAGCATACTTATAAGGGACCGGGGATCTATCCTGTTTGCCTGATCGTATTTGACAAGAATTCCGGCTGTGCAGAAGAAGTTTGTATGGAAATCCCGGTGGGTGTGGCTGAATGCAACCTCAGGGCCGACTTTGCATTCTTCATTGATATAGACAATGATGCGGTAACCTTCAGTAACCGCTCGGGAGGAAAGGCCACTGATTATTTCTGGGACTTTGGAGATGGTGTCACATCCTCTGCCACGAACCCGGGACATAAATATGAACAACCCGGATTCTACCTTGTTGTACTATCTGTCTGGGATGAGAATACAAGTTGCAATGACCATTATGCAGATTTCATACAAATTGGTACGGTGGATTGCCGTGCAGCATTTGAGTATAAGGTTGATGCAACTACCCGCAATGTACAGTTCTACAACCAGTCAAAAGGTACCCTGGCAGATTACTTCTGGGATTTCGATGACGGAATCTACTCCGATGAGAAAGATCCCCAGCACCAGTATTCCAAGCCCGGGATGTATTTTGTCTCACTGACCGTAATAAATGACAATGGTCTCTGCATGGATTTCTTCTTTGACCCAATACAGGTCGGTACTGTTGAATGTGCTGCCAAGTTTACCTATTTCATCGATTCCGCGGATAATGTTGCTTATTTCACACCCGAAGCCATTGGATCTGCAACCGATTATCTATGGTTCTTTGGTGATGGTGCCATTTCCACTGAGAAGGGTGCCAGGCATGTATTTACACAACCGGGTTACTTTACTGTGGGATTAAATACCTACGATGAGGCAACCGGCTGTATGGATTACTGGGAAGAGGTTATACTGATCGGAAGTGCCGGCCAGGATTGCCGTGCAGGATATAGCTATGTAAGCGACCCGGCAACAAAAGGGGTCAAATTCGGCGACCGGTCCAAAGGTAAGATCGTTGAATACATATGGGACTTCGGCGATGGTCAATACTCATTTGACCAGAACCCGGAAAATACATATGCAGTAGGAGGATATTACCTGGTATGCCTGACGGTTGTCAATAACTTTGGGATTCCGAATACGTTCTGTGATTTTGTACAGCTGGCAACCACTGAGGCGGAAAATTGCTTTGCAGATTTCTTCTTTACTGTAGACAGCACTACAAAAACTGTTGCTTTTGTGCAGGAATCCCACGGTGATCCGGATGCATTCATGTGGTACTTTGGTGATGGTACAACATCAACGGATCCAGATCCAAAGCATACCTACACCGATGCAGGCTATTATCTGGTTGAGCTGAGCATTTCCAATTCAACCACCAAATGTACCAGCAATAACTTCGACCTGCTTAATGTAGCGGAAGGCAACCAGGGATTGCGTACTTCATTTTCTTATACTGTTGACAGTTCAAACCTCAAGGCTGACACCTATCCTGTTGACTTTGTGGGTGTCTCACTTGGTGATGCCGGAAAATTGAAATGGGACTTCGGTGATGGTTCACTTCCGGATACAACAACAATGAATCCGACTCATGTATACGCGCAGCCCGGTAAATACACGGCATGCCTGACCATCTCCAATCCAATTACTGGTGACGAGAGCACGAGCTGCCAGGAGGTAACAACTGCAGGGTATGTTGATAACACAGGTATCGGACCGGACGGAGCATGGGATAATATGCTGGGTAATTACCCTAACCCATTCGATAATACTACTTTCATTGTTTACGAATTAAGGGAGAATACCTCTGTAGACCTTGTTCTCTTCGACCAGACTGGAAGGATGATTGATATACTGGTTAAGGAGGATCAGATTGCCGGTAAATATCGTATGGAATACGATGGTTCGAAACTTGACAGTGGCATTTATACGTTGAGATTAGCAACTGATAGAGGAGTTTATACGGCCAGGATGGTTGTACGTTAATTCGGTTTTTTTGTAACTTCATATCATGGCATACAAGAGCATCAATCCTTTCACCCTCAAAGAAGAAGCGGTCTTTGACTTTATCTCCGACATAGTCCTTGAAGAAAAGCTCAGGTTGTCCGAAAAGCGTTTCAGGGAATGGAGTCATACATCGATCGCTGAACGGGCAGACATTTTGAATAAGGTAGCCGACCTCCTGGAAAAGGAAACGGAAAAG
Source organism: Bacteroides sp. (assembly GCA_011053095.1). Lineage (GTDB taxonomy): Bacteria > Bacteroidota > Bacteroidia > Bacteroidales > SM23-62 > SM23-62. Next base: position 21,714 of record DRHS01000235.1, on the reverse strand, counting down.
CATGCATCATTTATTACCTGGGAGATGGGAAAACCCATCAGCCAGTCCCGCGCCGAAATAAAGAAATGTGCATGGGTATCCAGGTATTATGCTGAAAATGCAGAGGCTTTCCTTTCACCTGGTGTGCTGGAATCAACAGCAAAGGAAAGCTATGTCAGATATGATCCGCTAGGGATCATATTTGCCATTATGCCCTGGAATTTCCCATACTGGCAAACTTTCAGGTTTCTTGCACCAAATTTTATGGCCGGTAATACAGAATTGCTGAAGCACGCTTCCAATGTTCCCCGTTGTGCCTGGGCCATGGAAGAACTCTTCCTTGATGCCGGAGCGCCGGAAGGTGTTTTTCAGAATCTTTACATCAATTACGAGCAGGCCACTTATGTTATCCAGTTTGATATGGTCAGGGGAATTACGCTGACCGGCAGTAATTACGCAGGCAACCGGGTGGCTGAAACCGCCGGGGCAATTGGCAAGAAAACCGTACTTGAACTGGGAGGCAGCGATCCTTATATTGTATTTTCGGATGCGGACCTTGAAAAGGCTGCTGAAAATGCTGTAATGGCCAGGTTCCAGAATAACGGACAGAGCTGTATTGCAGCCAAAAGATTTATTATCCAGGAAGATGCATTTGATCCCTTTATGAACCTGTTCAAAAAGAAAGTGGAGGCTTTGAAGGCAGGCGACCCAATGGACCCTGATACAATTATCGGTCCCCTGGCCCGCAAAGACCTTCTCCTGGAGCTTGAAGACCAGTTACAACATATCCTGGACCAGGGTGGTAAGATTGTCTCAGGAGGGAATCGACATAATGAAGGCTGTAACATACTGGAACCGACTATTATTATGGATCTGCCCATTAATGCTCCTATTAACGATGAAGAACTTTTTGGCCCAATAATACCCGTCTTCCGATTTACAAACGAGAAGGAGGCTCTTGATATGGCAAATAATACAAAATTTGGTCTCGGTGCATCTGTATGGACAGCTAACCGGGAACTCGCCGATCGAATGGCCCGCGGCATTGAATGCGGAACCGTTGCAGTTAATGGCATGGTGAAATCAGAACCCGGACTGCCATTCGGAGGTATTAAGGCATCCGGCTATGGCAGAGAACTATCTGAGGCCGGGATAAAGGAATTCCTTAACGTAAAGACTGTAAATTATTATTAGTCTGCCGGACTATCAGGTGAAACTTTTTAAATTGTAGCAATTCAGATGGTCCCGGGCCAATTGTTTAACTCCAACTTCCGGTAATGGTCTCCTTTATCATGGTCCTTTTCAACATATCCATAAACTTCTTTCTTGTGATTTCCTCAGCACCCAGACTTCGAAGATGATCGGTGGACTGCTGGGCATCAATGAGATCAAATTCTTTTTCCACTGCAAATTCAACCAGGTGGTAAAGTGCTACCTTTGAAGCATCCCGTTCAAGGTGAAACATGGACTCACCAAAGAAGGCCCTGCCCATCGAGATTCCGTATAAGCCTCCAACGAGCTTACCCTTTTTGAATATTTCAAAGCTATGGGCGTATCCTTCTTCATGAAGCCGGATGTACGCACTTATCATTTCCCTGGTTATCCAGGTTCCTTCCTGTGCAGGTCTTGGCAGACGGGCGCAATGTTCAATTACCTCATTGAAGGATGAATCACGTCGGACTTCAAACTCCGCATTGCGAATGGTCCGGGAAAGGCTTTTTGAAATCCTGAACCGGCCAGGAAATAAAACCATTCTCGGATCCGGTGACCACCAGAGAACAGGTGTGTTTTCAGAATACCATGGGAATATTCCCTTGCTGTAGGCCTCCAGAAGTACTTCGGACTCAAGAGTGCCCCCGGCAGCAAGAAGTCCGTCTTCCCCCGCAAGGGAAGGATCCGGAAAATAATCCCGGTCAAAAATATTTTCAGGCATTCCCATATCCCGAATTTAACAGTTGACCGGAAAAATCGCAAATTTTTATTTATTTCCCGGGGGACTCTCAGGAAATGTGAGGCAGACCTCGGTGCCCTTTCCTTCTTCACTCTGAACTGTAAACGTACCCTTGTTCATATCAACGAACTCCTTTATCAGAGAAAATCCCAGGCCGGAACCTTTTTCATTCTCTGTTCCAGGGGTAGAAAAACTCTCATCAAATCTAAGCAGCCGCTTCAGGTTATTGCCACTGATGCCTACACCGTTATCTTCTATGCATAAGGTTGTAGTTCCATCTTTGGTATTCCCTGAGAACCTCACGTTTCCCCCTTCAGGGGTAAATTTCAAAGCATTGGATACAATATTCCTGAGCATGGTACGAAACATATCCATATCACAATAAAGAGAAAGTGAAGGTATGACCTCATTACGGATCTTCACCTTCTTGTCATTGCTGAGAGTTTCAAAATACTCCATTTCACGTTGTACCACAGCATATACCGGTATCGACGTGCTGTCAACCCTCAACTTACCCGTCTGCAGCCGGGTCCAGTTCAAAAGGTTATCTAGCAGATAGAGTCCCCTTTTATTGGTATCATGAATCGTTTGCACAGCCCTCTTTGCATCCTGTTCATCCATGTTCTCAAGGTTTTCATTGAGGGATTCAGTGAGAGATTGTATCACCGTAAATGGATTCCTGAGATCATGGCTGATGACGGTTTGTAGTTTTTCCCGGGCAGAAAGCAATTGCTGAAGTTCATGGTTTTGCAGTTCAATCTGTTTTTTTTGTCCGGCCAGTTCTGCGTTCGCGTCTTTCTCAAATTCAAGACGGTCACCCAGAAACTGTTTCTCCATCTTTTCAACTGCCAGTTTGATTTCAGATTCCTTTTTATCGGCAAGGACCCTCTCCTGCCGGCTGATCAGTTCTGTAACCAGACGTGGTATATGAAGAAGCATAATCCCGAAAAGCACCATATACATGCTCTTGTAGAAATGTCCTGCTTTATCCGCAGACACAACCTGGCTGATTAATTCCGGGTCTATGCTGTCTATTCTCAGGTAGTAATTCAGGTTAAAACAGAAGATCACAAAAACGGTGGCAAAAATCACCAGTTTGCGGTCATAGCGTAATACGGACAGGAATAGCAGGATGAAATATATATAGATTGAAGCAGTTACAGCTACTGCTATCTCACTGAAAAAAGTGGAGTAGACAAAAATATGCAGGGTCAGTACCCCCACATCTACAATTACAGATACATATCTCACCCAATAACCGACCTTACCCTTTCTGAATAAAAAGATCAGGAAAATGTTATAGAAAACATATATGCTTACGGGAATAAGGGACCAGGAAGCCTCCCGGGTTTGTCCCTTTATATACATAACGATAATCAGTGCCAGGACAAGAAAGGCAAGAAACCAGCGGAAACGCATGGCCACCTTCTCTCCTCTCACTCCGCCATCTTTATACAGGTACTGAAGGATCTCCGAATCCCCGGGTAGTGTATTTTTCATTGGTTGGTAATTAGGTTCAGGGTCTTACAAAACGAACTCTTAAGATGTTTCAATATAACGCAAAAATCGCTCCGTTATTAATTTGTACTGCAATGTTTTGTAAATTAAATCGTCTTTATGATGTCTTGAACTAAATCAATCTCTAATGTTTCGCAATTATCTTATCACAGCAATCCGGACAATCTTCCGGCAGAAAGGATTTTCATTAATCAATATTATGGGACTTGCCCTGGGACTCGCATGTGCCCTTCTGATCCTTCTATGGGTTCAGGACGAGCTGAGCTTTGAAAAGTTCAATGTGAATGCCGACAGACTCTTCAGGGTTGAAGAGGACCAGTTTTACTCCGGTGAAATATACCATGTCAATGTGACACCCTGGCCCAGCGGACCCGTCTGGAAAGAAGAGATCCCGGAGATCGAAGATGCCTGCCGTATCACCTGGACCGGAGGCATGCTGTTTAATCATGATGAAATATCCTTTTATGAAGGCGGATGTATAGCCGTCGACTCCACTTTCTTCGACATGTTCACATATTCACTGCTTGCTGGCAATCCCTCCACCGCTCTGGATGAGCCCTGGTCTGTAGTGATTACCACGGAGGTTGCAAAAAAATATTTTGGAGATGAGAACCCGGTTGGCAAAGTGCTTACCGTGAACAACCAGCATCAGTTTACAGTAACCGGAGTACTTGAACCACCCCCTAAAAACAGTATTCTTAATTTCAAGATCCTCCTGCCTTTCAGCTTTATGAAGGAAATCGGCCGGTACAGCAAAAACTGGGGAAACAATTCCATATCAACCTATGTAATGCTCCATGAAAATGCGATTATCGACACCGTCAACAGCAAACTTACCAGCATTGTCAAGCAGCATAATGAGGATACTACAACCGAGTTTATGGTTGCTCCATTCACAGACATTCATCTTCATGCCTATGGTGGCTATGGGCATGATCCGGGAGCCATTGTATTCGTTTACATCTTCATCGCCATTGCAGTGTTCGTTCTGCTTATTGCCAGCATTAACTTTATGAACCTGTCCACCGCCCGCTCCTCCAACCGGGCCAGGGAGATAGGCCTGAGGAAAACTGCCGGTGCAAACCGCAGAGCCATCATTGTTCAATTCTTCGGGGAATCTGTCCTTCTTGCCTTTATAAGCCTTGTTTTTGCCCTCCTCATTGTATCGTCCATACTTCCGGTTTTTAATACTATCTCAGGTAAGGAGCTTAATTTTCACAGCCTGCTAAGTCTTCGATTCATTGTTTCTATGATACTGGTGACCTTTGTTGCGGGATTTGTCTCGGGAATTTATCCGGCGCTATACCTGTCCGCATTCAAGCCCATAAAAGTACTCAAAGGTGATCTCAGCTCTGGAATGAAAAGTGGCAGGATGCGAAAGATCCTCGTTGTGATCCAGTTTACTCTTTCTGTTTTTCTTATTATCGGTACCATTGTTGTTTATAAACAATTGAATTATATGAAGAGCAAGGACCTGGGCTATGATAAGGAACACCTGTTCTCAATCCGTATGCGGGGAGACATTAAGGATAGCTATTATACTCTGAAGAATGAGCTTGTACGAGATCCGAATGTGTTGAATGTAACTGCAAGTGCACACGAGCCCCATAATATTGGCAGCAATTCAGGGGGAGCTGACTGGGAAGGCAAAGATCCTGAACTTGAGGTGTTGATTGGTACCAACCCTGTGGATTTTGACTATATCGAGACGATGGACATTAAAATGGCTGAAGGGAGAACATTTTCGAAAGAGTTTCCGGGTGACCTGTATCATGATACCACAGCCAATTTCATGATCAATGAATCTCTTGCCAGGATAATGGGCGTAGAAGATCCGGTTGGCCGCTCCTTTTCCATCTGGAATATCCATGGCAGGGTGATAGGAGTAATGAGGGACTGGCACTACCACTCGGTCAGGACTAAAATCGAACCATTGCTTATTATCACTGCAGACGTCGAATTCTGGATGAGCTATATAATTGTGCGCATTGCCCCGGGTGATATCTCAAAAACAATGGAGGGTATCGAAAAAACCTGGAATGAATTAATTCCCGGATACCCTTTCGAATATCAGTTTGTCGACGAAGAACTTGACAAAATGTACCGAACAGAAGAACGTCTCGGGAATCTTCTGAAATACTTCACTATCCTGGCGATCATGATTGCATGTCTGGGATTGTTTGGACTGGCGTCCTTCACAGCGGAACAGCGGACCCATGAGATCGGGGTGAGAAAAGTAATGGGATCTCGTGTCAGTTCCGTCATTTTGCTGCTATCCAGGGAGTTTACCCTGCTTGTCCTGATCTCATGCCTTATTGCCATCCCGGCAGCATGGTATGTCATGAAAAACATTTTTCTTAAAAACTTCGAATATCGTACAGATATGGACTGGTGGATATTTGCTGCGGCAAGTATGGCTGCCCTGCTCATCGCCTTACTTACTGTTTCTTACCAGGCTGGTCGGGCGGCTCTTACCAACCCTGCTGATGCTCTGAGATATGAATGATATTTCATAGATGTATCAATCAAGTTAAGGATGGCAACTCTCATTATCTTGGGAAATATTCTTATTTTGCAGCAGAATAATTCTAACCCCTGAATGAACTGGAAAGCGGACCTGAAAAAATTTGAATCGGATAATTATTCCGGTTCGGCTGAACTGCTTGAACAGTATATAGAGCTAATCCTTTACTGGCTTGAAAAGGGAGATTTACAGTCCACTAAAGACCGTGGATTTCTAATGGACCATGTCCGCAAACTCCAGGAATCGCATAAAACACTTTTCGTTCTTGTTCATTTTTACAACCAGATTATCCGTGTGCTGAATGAAGAAAGGGAGGAATGGGGAAGAAATTTACTGGGATTCCTGAGGGAATATAAGGTCATATGGTCGAAGGTGAGCACCCGGCTGGCAACACAGGCCGTTTCGGTCATAGATATGAGCCAGAAACAGATACTCATCCACAGCCAGAGCAGTGCAGTTAAGGAAGTTTTCCACCAGTATTCAGGCAACCGAAAAAAAATAAAGGTCATCCAGACTGAATCGAGACCGGTTTTTGAAGGCCGAATGCAGGCATCCATGATCAGCAGGCTGGGATACGAAGTAACATTGGTTCCCGATGTTGGCTTTTCAAGACACCTTGGAGAAATTAATATGATACTCCTTGGCGCTGACTCCATCTACCGGGATTATTTTGTTAACAAGGCTGGTACGTATAATATTTGTCTTGCCGGAAAGAATGCAGGAATTCCCATTTATGTCCTTGCTGACAGCCGTAAATTCTGGTCCAACCTGCCGCCCTCACGCCAGGAGATGGACTACTACGAAGAACAAAAACCGGAAGAGGAGATTTGGCTGGATCCACCGAATGGTATCAGCGTTGAGAATTATTACTTTGAAAAAACCCCCTCATCCTGGGTTGATGGATTTATAACAGAAGAGGATGTGCTGAAACCCTCCCAGGTTGAAAACATGAAACCCACATTATAGACTATCACTCCATTTCTTATAGCGTGTCTCCCCTCCTTCCGGATTCATTTTTATATCCAGTTTTGATATGACCTTCAGATCCTCTATGTCCTCCTCCAGGTCAAGGTCCTCCGGATCATAATTCCATTGAGCCTTCACCTTGCCTCCTTTTGTAACATACTCCTGCAGGAGGATCATAATATGCAGGAGACGCTTGGAAGAACTGGTATTGAAATACGAAAGTGAGAATGTAAAATCGAGGGGACCCTTTACCTCTCCCATGTATTGCTGAAGCCAATCCATAAGGCGTCCGTAAAAATCCTCGGTTTTTTCCGGAAAGCTTTCACCGGATATTTCGCATTTACCGGTCGACGCATCAAAGTTAATGTAAGGCTTATCGTATTCTTCTTCTTCTACAGGGATATGAAGTTTTTCCATGAGTGCTGGTTTTATTAATTGATTGCAATAAATTTACAGTTTTATCCCCATAATTGTGATATCATCACGCTGTTTTTCAAGTTTCATGAATTCCATTATCTCCTCCTCAAGTTTTGTCTGCTGCTCATTCATACCTATATTTTTGGTTTTATTCAGAAATTCAATAAACCTCCTGGTACCATATTTCTCCCTTGTTTTGGAATGCTGATCCATAAGTCCATCGCTGGTCAGGTAGATGCGGTCACCCTTCTTGAGTGCAAGTTCATTTTTGGAGAAAGGATTCGGATTGAAATGCTTACCTCCAATAGTACGCCTGTCTCCCCTGATAACTTCCACCTCATTACCCGAGCGCACAAGAAAAAGGGGACGCCTGGCACCGGAGAAACTTAAGTATACTTCCTTTTCGTCCGGATCTTCGCTGGCGGGTGTAATCTTGCACAGACAGACATCCATTCCGTCATCGTTAGAAGTCTTATGCTGATTTAGAGCACTACGGATCCTTTTATCCATAAATTCCAGGATCTCATCAGTCTTATCAATCCTGTATTCATTAACAATAGCTTCCAGTGCCCGGGCACCAATCATCGAAAGAAAACCTCCAGGAACTCCATGTCCGGTACAATCCACCGCCGCAAGGTAATATGACCTTTCACGTGTCTTTTTCTTACGTTGATGAGTAAACCAGTAAAAATCACCTGAGACAATATCCTTGGGAAGGTAGACGATAAAACCGTCAAACAATTTTTTCATCTCATCAACATCTGGCAGCATTGCCTGCTGAATGGTAAGAGCATAATATATGCTGTCGGTAATATTCAGGTTCTGCTTTTCGATCTTTTTGTTTACTTCCTGCAATTCATCACGCTGGGTCTGGATCTCTTCCTTCTGGTTGATGATGTTTGATTTCTGTTCCCCAATTAGCTTGTTCTTATCATGTAAGATCCGATTGGCACGTTTTTTAATCTGATAGGCACGGTAACTCACAAAACCAAGTCCAAGTATAAGAACAGACAGAATAAGGAAAAATATTAATACCATTTTTTGCCGTTCTATCTTGATTTTCTGGCTGTCAAGAATCTTTTGTTGATCGTTCATCATAGCCTTCTGCAGGCCAATATTTTCGAGCTGCTTGTCAATTAACTTGCTGCGATCAGCGATATCAGCTTCCTTCTCCCTGATATCCAGATTAAGAGTATTGATCTCTGCTTCCCTTTGTTTTACCCTTTTTTCCTGATCTGCCAGCAGGCGGATCTTATCAATCAGGTCCATCTGCTTCAGGTTAACACTATCCGAAAGGGTCGTTAACTGCTCGGTTTGCAAATCGATCTCATTAACAAGCATCTCAACCTCTATAGATCTTTGCTCGAGTTTTTGCTCACTCTCTGCCAGCTCTTTCTTTTTTTGTACCATTTCCTGGTTGAGGGAATCCAGCTCTGCCCGCATTGCATCTTCTTCAACTTTCAGCTCCCGGTAAATATCCCTCAGGTCATCCTCGCTTCCGCCAACAAATAATATTTTCGGATCAACCTTTAATCCTGCATTATCAATATTTAATTTATTTAACTGGAACGGCTTGCTGCCCGCCAGATTCATCCCCAGGATATTAATCATGGTGAAATCCTGGGTTTTGGCGCTGTCGGTTACAACCAGAACCTTTTGTCCTTCGATCTTGTTGAAGATCTTTTTGAGGGAATTGTTCTTTCTCTCATCAACATACAGAATATCGACCGACTGAATATCCTTAAGGCTCTTATAATAACTGACATGAAAAGGCTTGTTCTTCAGCGAGTCCAACCCGGACTTCAGGCTCATCTGTACATATATCGGTTGAGATGCGAGGACACCTATTTGGAAAGTATCTATTTCTGCTTCATCAGGCCAGCTGATATATCCTGCGAGTAACAGAGTGTATTCAGATTTTAGCCATTCTTCTGTAACGGCCTGACCACTCGCAAAAGCCAGGCTGAGTGCAACTGAAATTGACAGGAAACAGAGATTTAGGGAGAGAGACTTCACCCCATAAATGTATGAAAATAATTATTTATGGTGAGGAATGAAGAAAATCGGTAAATGAAGAGAAAACTGATTGAAAAAGGGGAAACAAAGAGGAAGACCAGTTCATTTTGAGATTAATGTTTGAAATGAAACCACTACCATAAGAATTAAACATTGGAATGAACTGGTCTTTTCTTCCCCTTTGTATTTTGTTCCATTAACCTAGCTGAGCCTGATTATTATGGATTATTTTGTTCAGTTTGTCAAACAACGACATGATTTGCAAAATGTACCTGCCAATGCGGTAATTGTTTTTCGTACATTTATGACACAAATATATAATTATTTTACTGCCTTTTGAAAGTATGATAATTTTTTTTCATCTAACCCTTCCCACTTGAACAAAACCCTAAGTAATAATGACCGACATTGGAGAACGGATTGCACTGCTGATTAAAGAGTTAGGACTCAATAAAAACTCATTTTCAAAGGAAATAGGATTAAAAAATAATTCCACTATTACCAACATCATCAACAATCCTAACCGGAGTCCAAGCTATGATGTTATATTCCGGATACTTTCAAAGTACCACATGCTGAATGTACGCTGGCTGATTGCGGGACAGGGACAAATGTTTTCGATTGCTGAAGATTCATTCACTAACCTTAATGACAGGCTTTCTCATATTCACCGAAAGTATGCCATTACCCTGGCTGAGGTTGCAGAGAAACTGGATGTTGCTGAAAATGAATTGCGAAAATTCTTTTATGAGAATGAGCCTCCTTCTGAACAACTTATAAAAAAATACCTCGAGGCTTTCCCCGAACTCAACCCTGAATGGGTGCGTTACAACCAGATCCCTATGATGAGCCGATCGAATGTAGGTGATTACATTCCGCCGGACACACTCAATAAAATGATCAAAACATTCGGCTCAACGATCGAGGGAGAACTAAAGGAACTGCTTAGCTGTGCCAATGCACGGCCTGCTCATATCGTCAGGATCGAATCATTTCTTGAATGTGATATTGCGCTTGAGGTGTTTGGAGAGGAAATGTTACCCGATTTTCAGCCCGGAGAGATTATTCTGGCCGATCTTGTCGATAAGAACACATATATCTACGATCTGCCGTATATCATCATTACGGATAAGATTAATGTATTGCGTTTTATTAAGAATTCCAATCATCCGGAGACACTCCTTTTAATGCCTTCCAACGGAAGTGCAGAGCCAATGGAGATCGGCAAGACCGAAATCAGGCAGCTTTTCCTTATAAAGGGAAAAATCAGGAGGTATCATTAATTATCCCTGAGCCCCGGATGATCACACTACTTTCCGGCATGTTTTGCTATATTTGCCCACCTTAATTTTAGCATTCAATTATGAAATATGTTTTAGGAATTGTCTGGGGGACTTATTTAGTTCTTTTCCTCGGGTGTTCCGGGGGAAAGTACCTGGAATTGACAAAAGAAGTGGAGTCCTCCTATCTGGAAAATGATTATACGAAAACTCTCGAACGATCAGAGCAGATCATAGGAGATGTGGAATCCAGGGGGAAAATGGCTTCCGGGGAGGTATATTTTTTTGCGGGCGCCTCTGCGTTTGAGTTGGAAGAATATGATAAATCCCTCAACTATCTGGAAAAAGCAAGGGGACAGGATTACTACGGTGAGGAAATGTACTATTATCTTGCCAGGAACTACAGGCAGATCGATAACCTCTCCAAGGAAATTGGCTCTCTGGAATCCTATTTAGGGAAGTATCCTCAGGGAAAATATATCGGGGAAATGCGGACAAGATTGTTCCAGACCTGCCTTGAAAGTGAAAACTTCGAACTGGCAGATGAATTGTGGGCAGGAATGGATAGTCTGTCCAGGGATAATGTTGCGAACCTTGAGGTTTATCTTAACATCAACAGGATCCAGGAGAAAAATGAACTATGTAACACCCTTGGCAAAAGAGTGCTTGACAAGGATGCAAATAATGAATCCGGCCTCATGTGGTTTGGAGAAACCTACTTCTGGAGTGCTGAGAACAGCTATTTGTCCCAGATGAAAGCCTACAAGCAAAATCGTACACATAAACAATATGCCATCCTCCTGGAAACTTTTAAACAGGTAAACTCCGATTTCAGAAAATCCCGCGACTATTTCCTGAAGCTCCACAGCCTATATCCAAAACCTGATTATGCCTCATACCTTGCCAATATTTATACCAGGCTGGAGGACGAAGAGAAGGCTGCTTATTACAAGAAGAGAGCGGAGTAGATTTCCGGAACAGCTGACACTCGGAATGCCGGGTCCAGGGAATCTAATTATCCGTTGCCAGGAATCCGGGCGCCGTCCTGTGTTTTGTTCCCTGTTCAAACCCATAGGCAATTTCCAGGAGCAGAGGTTCACTCCATGCCCTGCCGAAAAATGATACTCCCACCGGTAATCCGTCAATAAATCCCATCGGAACTGTAATATTCGGATACCCTGAGATGGCCGCAAAAGATGAGCTTGAGCCAAGGAAATTATCCCCGTTTACCAGGTCGGTTTTCCAGGCAGGAGATCCTGTCGGGGCTATCAATGCATCAAGCTCATGCTCATCCATGAGTTTATCAATGCCCTCTTCCCTTGTGGCACTGTGCATTTTCAGTAGTGACTCCTTATATTCTTGTTCATCCAGATCTCCCTTTTCCTGTGCCAATTCAAGGATCTCCTGGTCAAAATGCCTTAACTCAACGGAATCGGCAATATTGAATTTGATCAATTCTTCAAGGCTTTTAACCGGGGCATTGTTTCCCAGTCCACTGAAATACTTATTCAGTCCATCTTTAAATTCATACAGCAATACCTGAAAGGAGGCCTGCCTGTATTTTTTGTCTCCCGGCCATTCCAGCTCAATTACCTCAGCTCCCTGGCTTTCAAGGAATTCAACTGTTTCTTCCATTAGAACATCTACTTTATAATGGAATCCCATAACATCCTTCATCAGCCCGATACGTTTCCCTTCCAGTCCATCGGTAATTAAGAACTTCGTATAGTCTGTATGGGAATGGCCTTCTGAATCCAGAGTTTTGCTGTCAGACGGATCAATCCCGACCAGTTCACCAAGGCAAATGGCAACATCTTCAACCGTTCGTCCCATCGGTCCGGGTGTATCCTGAGTAAATGAAATGGGTATAATCCCGGAACGGCTTATTAGTCCCACAGTAGGTTTGAACCCAACAATGCCGGTTGCAGTCGAGGGACATACAATTGAGCCGTTGGTTTCCGTTCCGATTGCTATGGCACATAGATTTGCAGAGACTGCCACTCCCGAACCGGAACTTGAACCGCATGGATTGCGGTCAAGTACATATGGATTCTTCGTTTGTCCCCCTACCCCGCTCCAGCCACTTGATGAGAAATCAGCGCGAAAATTGGCCCACTCACTGAGATTTGATTTTGCTATAATGATGGCTCCGGCATCCCTGAATTTCTTTGCTACCCAGCTGTCCTGAAGGGGATAGGAATTTTTCAGGGCCCTCGATCCTGCTGTAGTGGGCATTTTGTCGTGTGTATCAATATTATCTTTCAGAATAACCGGTATTCCATGCAGGGGTCCCCTGATATTACCAGCTGCCAGCTCCTCATCCAATTCCTTCGCAATTAACAGGGCATCCGGGTTTATTTGAATAATGGAATTAAGAGCAGGACCGTTCCGGTCAATAGCCTCGATCCGGTCAAGGTATGCCTTAACAACATCCGTAATCGAGTACTTGCCAAGCCTGTAGGCTTCCTGCATTTCGCTGATTGAAATTTCCTCCAGGAAGAATTCATCGGTGCTTTGGGAAACTTTTTCGCCGGACTGATTCTGACAGGAATAAACTGTCATACTCATGATTACAACAAGGATCAGAAATTTTGTCGAATGAGTTTTCATAGTCAAAGAATTTTTATTGATTGAAGTTAATGAAAAATCCTAATCAATATCCAAAGTGGAATCTCTTAGTTACAGGCTGCCAGTACTCCGTTTCCCTACACAACTATTTCCCTATGGTTTGGTATACAAGATCCTCGAACTTCTGGTGTATGGAGTATTCATTATTCGGATACATCTGAAACAATAATACAGCAGTCAGATTAAGCTCAGGATCTGCCCAGCTTTGGGTGTCGTAGAATCCTCCAAATCCGAAAGATCCGAGTCCCCTGGGACCCTTCTTTGCACCCACCTCGTTAGTAATCCAGGCAGCAAAACCCTGGTATGAATCGCCCTCAGCGTAAGCGGATTGTTTTGCCAGCATAGTTTCGACGGAGGATTCACTAAGGATCCTGGTTCCCTCATAGATCCCGCCATTTAATAACATCTTAAGGATATTTGAATAGTCATCAGCAGTTGAGCACAGATCAGCCCCTCCGGAAAAGAACTGTTTGTGCCTGGCCACCGGGTATGCAGTATCCGGGTAAGTTGTTCTTTCAAGTCCCACACCGGTCTCAGCTGGCTGGTAAACGGAAACCAGACGGTACCGTTCTTCTTCAGGGAGGATAAAATAACTGTCATCCATGTTCAATGGATCCAGGATATTCTGTTGTATATACCTGTCATATCTCAGTCCTGATACCTGCTCAATAACCACCCCCAGCACATCCATGCTCAGGCTGTAAACATAATCCTCCCCCGGCTCAAAAAGCAATGGAATTCCAGCAATCCTTTGTATGTTCTCATAAGAGGTTCTTTCATCATCCTCAAATCCTTCGCTAATATTGTTCTTAATGATGAGGGCATTATACATATCGTCCTGAAACCCGTATCCGATGCCTGAAGTATGCGTCAGGAGCTGCCGGATGGTGATCTCGGATTCTGCTGGCCGGCTCCTGAAACTTGAATCCGGCAAAACTTCAATCAGTATATTCGGATTTTCAAATTCCGGAATATACCTGTAAACTTCATCATCCAGGTCAAGAGATCCCTTTTCGACAAGCTGCATGATTGAAATAGCGGTAAGAGCTTTTGTCATGGAGGCCAACCTGAAAATATCGCTGGTTGCAAGAGGAACCTCACTTTCCATAATTTTCCATCCAAATGCCTTATGGTAAATTTCTTTTTCATTCACAGTTATATAGGCCACAGCTGCCGGAATTTCCTGGTTTTCTACTGCAGACCGAAATAATGAATCAATCCTGTAACTCAATGAAGCTGTATCATCCGAATTTTGGTTCTCGGGGTCACCACAGGAGATAAGGAGAAATACAAGTACCAGACATAAAGAAAAAAGAGATTTGAAAATCTGTCTCATAGATGTGAGTTTAGATTAGAAGAAACTTGTTAAGTTCAGTATAAAGCTACGGAAAATGCAAATATGATCAAGGAGATGATTGGTTTTATTACATTTGTGCCGTGAGCTAGATTCCCGGGGGTAATAATCACAATCGTGATTAATGAAAACCAGACAAGATCAGGTTTTCTGCCAATCCATTTATATTGTAATTCACAGCAGTAATTTGTTTAATGACAGAATATTTATTTATGAAGAAGGTTTTAATTTTAGGTGCCGGTATGGTTGTAAAGCCTATGGTGCACCATCTCCTGGATAACAATATTGATGTAACACTGGCAAGCCGCACCAGGGCAAAGGCAGATAAAATCCTGGAGGGGTATTCCTCAGGAAGTTCCATAGAATGGACCGTTGATCAGTCAGATCTTCTGGATGAGCTTGTCAGGACGCATGACCTGGTAGTCAGCCTCTTGCCATATACCCATCATGTGACAGTGGCGGAAAGATGCATTGCCCACAGGAAGAACATGCTGACTACATCTTATGTGTCTCCTGAAATGAAGGCGTTGGATGCCAGGGCCTGTGAGGCAGGGATCATCATTTTGAATGAAATAGGTGTGGATCCCGGGTATGACCATATGACTGCCATGGAAATAATTGAACGGGTGCATGGGAAGGATGGGAAAGTGGATGAATTTTACTCCCTCTGCGGTGCCCTTTGTGCACCTGAAGCATCGGATAATCCATTCAGGTACAAGTTTTCCTGGTCGCCCAAAGGCGTGGTTATGGCAAGCAATAACGGTGCCCGGTTTTTAAAGGAGGGACAAGTGGTTGAACTGGATACTTCCGATGTATTCAAGAATCCCCTGGAGATCGAATTTCCGGATGTTGAACGCATGCATGTCTATCCTAACCGGGACTCATTGTCTTACATAGAACTTTATGGGATCCCGGAGGTAAAAACCATGTACCGGGGGACTTTCAGATATGACAGGTGGTGTGCTGCGATGGACCTGCTTAAGGCTCTTAATCTGACAGCTTATCAGGAATTGGATTTTAAGGATAAAACCTATGCCGGGATTACGGCCGAACTTAACGGATTTAATCCCGGAACTCTCATGGAAGATATCATGCAGAAATTCAAACTGAACAATGATGATCCGGCTTTAATGGCCATAGAATGGCTGGGTATTCTTGATAATGAGCCAATAAGCCTGGAGAAGGGCTCTGCCTTCGACCTGACTTCCGATCTGATGATCAAGAAAATGATGATGACAGAAGAGGAGAGGGATATGGTTATTATGCAGCATATTTTTCATGTAAGCTGGCCAGACGGAAAAAAGGAAAAGATCGTATCAAGAATGCTGGATTACGGAGACGGCACCTATACATCCATAGCCCGGACGGTCGCCCTGCCTGCAGCCATTGGAGTCCGGCTGATCCTGGACGGAAAAATCAAAGAGATTGGGGTGCAAATTCCTTTGAAACGAACAATCTATGAACCGGTTCTCAAGGAATTGGCTATTTTAGGTATTTCAATGAGTGAATCATCAGAACAATTACCTAATCCATAGTTCAAAACGTCAGCTTCCAGAAGTCCAATAGTAGTCCGGCCCAGCCTGAAGCTTCTTAGTCCTGACCAGATCAACAATATACACCAGTATTCCATTCGAATACTTGAAGATACCGGGTTAAAGGTAGCATCCGAAAGAGCCCTGAAAATTTTCAGTAAATCTGATGCTGTCCGAATCAAGAATGATGTGGTATACATACAGCGAGAACTGGTCGATCAATCCATTCAGACTGCCCCTCCCAATATCGAGATTTTAAAAAAAACGGTGATCATGCGTTTCACATGGGTAAAAAACAGGGCCAGGAGACATGGTTTGGAATCGGTGTAACCAATACCTGGTTTCAGAATATTGAAAAGGGTAATGTGGAATTGTTTACCAGAAAACATATGCAGCATTCCACAAAGCTCGGGGACATGCTGGGAAATTATGAAATGGTATCAACCCTTCACGGGGACATCTCCACAAAACCCTTCTGCATCCCTTATGTAAATCCAATTACGGCATGTACGGAAGCACATCTCCCATCACCGAAGCAGGAACACTGGCCCTCCTGAATGCAGAACTTCTTGCAGGCCTTGTCTTCGCTCAACTGATAAAACCAGGAAGCAAAATAATCATGGGAATCATCATTGCCATTGCAGTACCTGCATTTCTCTATTCTTTGTGGGCCATCACCGGACTGGAGTATGAAATTATTCTCTATGGAGCAATCCTGCTGAGCGCAGGGATCCCGTTCTACTATTATCTCAACTATTTATCACGAAGGTCCTGAGATCTTTAAACAATCAATCTACAATAAACCTGCCCGTAAAGTATTTCTGTCTGTCATTACTGAAAATCCTGTATAAGTAATATCCCCGGTTGAACTCACCGGAGGAGAGAGAAATCTGGTTTGAAGTGGTTTTAATAATTTTCATTATTGAGCCTGCAGAATTGTAAATCTGTATGGTCATGTTCAGCTTCGTTGAATTGGTAAATTTTAAAACAGAATTGTCAGAGACCGGATCAGGAAAGACATTCACTTCGCTCCTCTTATCGATAAAGGATTTGGTTAGAGTTTCATTGCCTGGATTTTCCGGATTTTTATTGCTCATGGAAACATCATCAAATTCTACAGTACCCACTTCGACCTCAAGGGTAGTGAACATAGTCCATTTTCCGGCAGGAGCTACAGAGCTGGCGGTGTAGGTTTTCCATTCGGTTGTAAGATTAAATCCGGTTGTGTGAGGGGTACCGCGTGTCCAGATCTGTTGTCCCTGAAAATCGGTAGTGATCTTTGCTCTCGCAGCATCGCTCAATCCGCGGATTTTTGCTGTAATATAATAGGTCTCTCCTCCTGCAGTTGTACCCGGCAGTAGGTCGCCTGTTGCATCCGTCGGCTGATGAACTTTCCCACCAGCCTGAAGACGGATATAATAATCACCATCAGCCGCATTTTCGGGATCAAGAATTCTCTCAGCACCATCTTCATAATACCGCCAGCCAAACCCGCCGAAGGGGGCAGAATATTCAAAACTGCCATTGGCAAAATTCCAATCGCGACCAAAACCATCAACAATGTCACCGGCATTCACCTGGTTCCATTCAGGGTTAAGTCCTTCAATATGATCAAGCAATACATATGCCTCACCACTATGGTCCCACTGCGAACCATGCCACTGCTCCCACAGCCATGGGAAGAGGCAAACCGAAAGATTTGGATCTCCCAGTTCATCGACGACTTCTTGACTGTAATTAGCAGGTTCATTGACATCCCAACCATAAGAATTGAATAAAATGATCTGTGGACTGTCACCATAAACGGCCCTTAAATCGGCAACTACATTTTCATACCGGTTTTTAACTACGGTTTTGCTGTTTCCTATGTCATTTGCACCTGCATTGACTACGATGATATGTGGATCAAAACCACTCCTGTAGTCCAGGTCCTGGTTATAATAATCTTCAGAGAAAATAAAGGAACCAACACAATTGTCGCCATTGTCATAAAGCTGGGCACCGCTCACAGATTGATTGTTCATTTCAGCACCTAACATTCTCGTAACCATTGCAGGAAAAGCATAGTAAGTCCCCATATCTCCCTGATTTTTCTCACTGTAGTTAGAAGACCCGTCCATATTCGAATCCCCGAAATACTCGATACGCAATGCCGGCCGGTCCGGGAGCGGATGAATCCCGGCACCCTCTACTTCAAGACCATAGAAAAAGGACTTACCCTTAAAGGTCTCCTTCATTATTTCAATAACATGGACTCCTTTGGAAAGGCCTTCAGCAATAATATGTGTATTTCTCCCGGCAGAAAAATACCGTCGCTTGTTCTCAGGTATTCCGTCAAGGATAATACGATACTGTTCAGTTGCTGTTCCTCCCATCTCAATGCTGATGCCAGAGCCTTCAAATTTGACAATGACAGAAGAGCCCTGCCATCCCACCCATGGTATTTCAGGGTCATCAAAATTCCATCTCCCTGTGTACCGTATATCAGGGTTCGCAGGCGAAATCCATACCATGCCCGATACATCCCTTCCAATGAATAAGAACAGTATTATTATGAATACTATCCGATTCTTATTGATTGTTTCCTGCATTATAGCTTCTCGTTCAGGGATTTTCTAAAATTCTTTCAGACATCAACCGCTCTGAAATAGAATCGCATACATGATGGTAATTTTTAAGCATATTCTCATATCCCCCTCCAAGGGCGAGATTGTTTGTTTCCTGAGGATCCTCCCGGTGATTATACAATTCAATCAAGCCAGGTTCGTCTTCATACCTGATAAATTTCCAGGTATCGTCCCTGAAACACTCCGTCTTCAGAAGAAGGGCATTGTTTTCCAGCCGGTGTTCGCAAAATATGGAAGACCTCCAGCTTTCCGGTATCCCATTGATGAATGCACCCAGGCTTTCACCATGGTAACTTTCAGGGATATCAACACCGGCAAGTTCCAGGATCGTGGGTGTAATATCCAGGTTCAGAACCATTTCATCCAGTTTCCTGCTCCTTTTTGAATCCGGTTGCCGGGGGTCATGAATGATCAGAGGTACCCGCAAGGATGGTTCGTGCATCAGCCACTTGCCGGCATATCCCCTTTCCCCGAGAAAGTAACCATTATCACCCATGAGAATGATCACCGTATTATCTGCAAGTCCCTCTTCCTCTAATGCAGTTTGTATCCTCCCTAAAACACTGTCCACTCCGCTTATCATCCGATAATATCCCTTTACCATTGCCTGGTGTTTTTCCGGGGTATCGTAACGCCAGTACCATCGTTTTCGGTTCATGGTTGTTTTCAGGAACTCCGGCAGGGCCTCAAAAAAAGCAGGATCCGCTGTTTCTGGTACAGGAATATGTGTATCAGCATACAGGCTGTCGCAGTATTCTGGCCAGAAATACTGCTGTTCTTCTCCGTCGTTGGCATGAGGTGACCAAAAGGAAAGTGAAAGGCAGAAGGGTTTTTCCTTACCGGATTTGATAAAGTCTATTGCATGGTTCCCATTTATATCGGCAAGATGCACCTGTTCTCCCTCAACGTCTACAAAATAGGGATACCAGGTAAGTTCTTTCGAATCGAACAATGAATCAAGGATGTCTTCATTTACCTTGACCCCGAACTTACCCACAAACCCGGTCCTGTACCCGGCATTCCTGAGCAAATAAGGGTAGCTCCGGTACATATACCGGTCATCCAGATTGGGT
This sequence comes from Bacteroides sp., assembly GCA_011053095.1. GTDB lineage: Bacteria > Bacteroidota > Bacteroidia > Bacteroidales > SM23-62 > SM23-62. The sequence continues at coordinate 1,849 of DRHS01000235.1, read as the reverse complement.
TTCCCAAAGGTATAATTATGCGTCCGCTCATAAAGGCCTGTAAACAGGGATGCCCGGCTGGCAGCACAGATAGGGGTAGTTACAAAGGCATTCCGAAAAAACAGTCCCTCGCCGGCCAGTTTATCCATATTGGGTGTATGGATTATATCATTCCCCGCATATCCGAGCGCATCCCAGCGCTGGTCGTCGGTAAGAATAAAGATGATATTCGGTCTCCTTGCTTCCATGCCAGGAACAGTTTTGTTCCCGTTGTTCTTACAATCCGTGAGAAAAACAAGAAGTAATAGTATAGTAATAACAACTGGTAAACGCGTCATAGTATTTTGTTGTCAATGTATATTTAATTTATGAATAAAAATACAACAGAGGTTGCCAATAAAATGACAACCTCTGTTTATACGGTCCTGAATACTGATTAGATCATTTATCCAGGTGTAAGAGTCAAATAGCTGTAAAACTATTATAATGGCGTGATTAAAAATTGATACGAAGCAGTGGCATCGTAACCTGACCATGTCATGTCAAGATGCAATTCCTTTGTCAATATCTGATATGTACCAGCCGCTCCTTCGTGGAAAGTTATAACAGATCCTTCCGCTTCAGTGAGCGCATCCTTCAACAGGGTTAAATTCCCCGTGTAGGTTTCCGTGTCAAAGGATTCTAATTGTAATTCGAGAACAACCTCTGAATCCACACCATATCCCCAAAAATCAAAAGTTATTTTTAACAGGCTACAGTCATCATCCATTTTTACACCAGTACAGTAAGTAGGTTTGTAATCTGACCACACCTGATCCGCACAATCCAGGTCACCAACCCAAAGATCAGCCACGCAATCTACTCCGGCCGGTTCAAGAGTACTAAAAGTCAACTCACTACCATAGGTTATACCTTCACTATTCATGGCGAAGGCCCGTACGTAATAGGTGGTACCTAATGTAAGATTTTTCATTTCACTGGTAAAATCTCCTGTCCCAAGTCCATCGTTAGTGGCATCATCATCAAGGGTTGGACCAGTGCTTTCGTTCCAGCATACTCCTCTTGCAAATATATCTGTACCTCCATCGCTTGTTACTGTACCACCGCCTGTCGCTGTTACTTCTGTAATATCAGTCACTGTTGATGTTGTTACTTCAGGTTTCGAGAAACTTTCATTGTCACAACTAGTGTTAAACAAGAACAGTAATCCAACAAAAAGTAATTGGATAACCAGAATTAGCTTTTTTTTATTTTTCATTATTATTTCATTTTAAGGTTAGCATATGATTGATAATGCTAGTATTCGATTAATTATAAAGCGTTCTTTGAAATCTTTGTGGCAAACTGAGCAAAGTCAGAGACCAAAGCTGATTCACTCCGACTTTGACTTTGCCCAGATACATTTAATTTCCATATTAACTACCAGCCCGGATTCTGCTGCAGATTAGTATTTAATGTTAACTCATTTGTTGGAAGAGGCAATAAATAATCCTTCTCAGGATTAAATCCGTATCCTGGATTTCCTTTAAAAATGGGTCCGTTTAAACTATTTATTAACGGATCAAGGTATCCATCTTCATTAGCCAGCACATCTGCATCCACTAGCTTTAATTCCGCGGTATAATAAGTGCCTGTAAATCGCTTACCAATCCACAATTTGTGAGCCCTCCACCTCATCAGGTCGCCAAAACGCCTTCCTTCGCCATACAATTCAGTTACGCGTTCTCTTCTGATTTCATACAATACGTCGGACAGGGGATACCCGTAATCCGGCCAGTTTGGATCAGTTGTTATGGATCCCAGAACAATATGCGGCATGCCAACCCTGTCTCTTAACAGATTAATGGTCATGTCAAGATCAGCCTGAGTT
>DRHS01000234.1 GCA_011053095.1 Bacteroides sp. | reverse complement strand
CTATAACGAACCTTGTCTTTTCCTGGAAGAGAAGTCCCCTCATAATTTATTGAGACATTGCCCCACATAAGTAATGTTTCTGCTTCAATATAAAGCATATTTCTTCTAATCCCTGCTCAAAGGTGTTATCCGTCCAGCTGGTGATCTGACATAAAATATCATTCCTCCAGAGTGATTAGTAGTTGTTCGAGAACGCCCTCCGGGAAACCGGGGGGTTTTCTTTTTGTTTAATAATTCGTAACTTTGATATAACATGAGACTATTCCTGATTTTAATATTTCAGTGTGTTCTCATTCATGATATTCACGCTCAGGATACTCTTGGAGCAGGGATTAGAAGAAATATGCTTTATATTGAAGCAGAAACATTACTTATGTGGGGCAATGTCTCAATAAATTATGAGGGGACTTCTCTTCCAGGAAAAGACAAGGTTCGTTATAGTATGTGTCTTGCATTTGGTTTAGGTTACTTTTTGAGACCGGGTACGACAGAAAGGGAGCCTTCTTTTTATGACGAGAGTGGTTTTGTATTCAAAATTAAAAGTTATTTCATCTGGCCTTCTGGATTTGAGATTGGTTTAGGTTATTCATTATATGATTTGCGGTATTCAGGTGGGGGCAATTATGGTTATGTCAGTCAACCATATAAGATTAAACGTCATATTCCTATAATAAGTCTTGGACACCGAAGAATAGATAGGCCATTTTTATTTAAAATACATTTTGGTACTTCGGGATTAGGCCTATCTTTTGGATATTCATTTTAAAACCCCTAATTAGGTTCTCAGTTTGCAGATCAATGCAGTATCCCTTTGGCAACACTATACGAGATAGGCAGCTTATGTACTCCCTGTATTCGGGAACGCCCCCCCGGTTACCCGGAGGGGGGCTTTTGCTAACTGTATGGTTTAATAAGGATAGACAAAATATCCTTTCTTGTTAACCGAAGATTAGGACTGTTGTTTAGTTCGATTGCCAACTCATGGATGTTTCGTTGAAAGTCATTCGTTCGCGTTTTAGGTATGGTTGCCCTAAGAATTTTTTCATATTCTTCAAACACGGCCTCAAATGTTCCGAGCTTTTCAAAATAGTATAATTGTCCAAAATTTTTATTCTCTATCATACGCCAATAATCTCCTTTATTATCCCCCTTATTCATTTCTCCTGTATAATAATATTGAGAGGCAATCCCGGCATAATAATGCTTTATATAACCTTCATTCTTGGATTCAGAATTATATGGCTCTAATATAATTTTGCCATCCTTGGGGTTATTTGGATCAATTTCAACCGAAAGTAAACCAAGTTCGTATATTATTGCGAAGATTGCATGTCCTGATTCATGGTATGCGGTAATTAACCGATGATCATTGGGATCAACTTCATTTTTAAAAGGATCATGTTCTCTAATTATATCGGGTATTTTCCCGTAAAACTCACTAAAAAGACTATCCTCCATTTTTCCATTTAAGATACAAAAAACTGGTAATACCTTTGGCTTATATTTTTCTCAGATCCTCATCCGTTGGCGTAACAATCTCAGACAGCTTTTTAATCAATTTATGGTTTAATTCCCCGATGCTCTGCATCGGAAACTTGGGTCCAGGGTTCTACCCTGGGGTTTAATACCTTTTATTGTACTCCCTGTATTCGGGATCTGTTTCCAGGCGTTTGATGCCCCTAAAATAGTCTTCAACGTGCTTTTTGTACTTCATGCCCCTTTATGACAGGATAAGGGAAATATCAGCACTAATTGTCATTCTGATAATTATTCTTTAGTTTTATTATATCTCACTTACTAAACCTAAATTCATTAATCATGAAAAAGATCATCTTTTCAGTCTTAGCTCTCTCGTTAATTGCTGGCACTGTTTCAGGCCAGAAAAAAATTGAAAAAGAAAAGGAAGCCAATAAACTACCCCGGGGTAGAACCCCGAGGTATTAAAGACTCTAAAACAATTTCAATTGTCCTTCAAATATTTTCTCATAGGTCTTCCCTTGGTCTTCTACATACTGCCTAATAAGATCTTCATTACCATATTGACCTACTGTATTAGCATAATAACCGCTGGTCCAAAAATTGCCTCCCCACAGCTTTTTCTTTACCTCAGGATGGCGCTTGAATAATTCTTTTGCTGTTATACTTTTTACAATTCTAATAATCTCATCAACACAGTTTGTTGGAACACTTTGTACTAGAAAATGCACATGATCTTCCTCGTATCCAATCTCCAAAAACACTATCTCATATCTCTCCTCTATCCCCAGACATATAGCTTTTAACGTATTCCCTATTGATGCGGTCACCGCCTTGCGACGATATTTTAATGGCAACACAAGATGATACATCAACAGAGTTTTATTATGCCTTTTGACGAGATGCTCACTCATGAAACAAAAATATGCATTTCATGGATACGAAAACCTTAGGTTTTCATAACTTTCCTCCATACCCCGGGGTAGAACCCCGAGGAATTCTGTTGATTAAAAAAGTCATTCAAGCTCAATTGGACGCTGCTAAAGCTTTAAGCTATGAGGGTGAAGCAGCAGTATGGGCACATAGACCATACATTGTCAGATATGAAGCTGTTGGATGGGATTCTATCAGTGTATATTATCAGGAAACATTTAAGGAAAGGAAGGAAACATTTGAAAGGGACAATATTAAATGGACGGTATTCAAAGCATCGAATTTTGACATTTATGTTAATGGCAATTTTGCATCCGTTTTTCATGACCAACAATGGGAACGTACGGTGAATGGAGAGGAAAGTAACGGGGATATTAGAGAACTTAAGTATTTAGAAAAGATTGATGGTGAATGGAAAATAATTGCCCAATAATTTTAAATTCAAGGTTTGACAATTGGGGGGTGTTCACGCACCCCCTTTTTTATGATTGTTTGTACTTCCGGGTAAGTCAATAATTCATTCCTAGTTATTTTTATTGGATTATCATTTATGATCGTTGCTAGGTCAACAATACTCTCCCAATTTGTCTCAATTTCACTAACTGCATGATCCCATATTTCTTGAGCCTTTCCGCCCCCGTCCTGAAAGAGAGAATACATTTCATTTATGTCATTATTTGCAGTTCTCCACTTATATTCTGAGCTATATTTTGCTTCTGCTATCAGTCCGGCAAGACTCATTATTTTAAAAGTTCGGGCCTGCTGCTCTCCATTGAGCAAAAACCAGCCCGAGTCTTCCATATATTCAAATCCTTGATGGTGGACAGCCGCTTCAGAATTACCGTCCTTGATAAGTGTTACATACTCAAACCAGATATCAAAAAACAAATGGAAATAAAGGTGTCCAGCCTCATGGTAGGCCCTTGAAAAATCTTCATTATAATCTGGATTTGTTGGAAAATCCTTTGCCTCAACGGTTTTTCTAAATCTGACGGGCAATGAATCTGTATTTTTTATAGTTCTGTCCATTATATTAGATTCTCATCAAGTTTATCAAGCATTTCATTTCCGAACTTATCCAAGTATATCTGAGTTACTTTTTCAGTTGAATGTCCGAGTAATTCCCTTATCATTCCTGCAGGGATTCCGTTAAATTTCTGAATACTGGCATAGGTATGCCTTGCCCAATATGATGTGAAAGGCTTTTCAACATCTGCCAGTAATCCAATTAATTTAAGTTTCTTATTTACCTGTTTTCTCTTTTTGTTTATACGGTCGAATTTTTGCTGTTCGGTTTTGTGTATACGGTGATCCAGGACAGGGAAAATGAAGTCACTACCTATGTTTTGACTCTTACAATAGTCTATTATTTTTCGGGTATCCGGTTGAATCTTAACATTGAAATATACTCCGGTTTTTCTACGCCTGTATATTAACCTATCTCCTTGAACATGGTCCCAGGTGAGATGAACAATATCAAAAAACTGTATACCCCTGACAAAGAATGAAAACATAAAGATATTTCGTGCATCAATTAGTTCAGGATGTTCGTTAAAGTCCTGAGAATTGATTTTTTGCATCTCTTCTTTGGTCAAGGCCCGTTTAGCTGTTTCCTCAGATAGTTGAGAAATGTTAAATCTTCCCTTCCCAAACGGATAAGTATCCCTGCTAACGTGGCCCTCTTCCATAGCACTATTAAAAACGGCTCGCAGGGTTCGCATATATATAGATATTGTATTGCCGGAGATACCTATTTCATCTTCCAGGTAATCCTTGAATTTTTTTAGCAATTGAGGGGTGATATCCGAAAATCGAAGATCCTTTTCTTTTCTATATTTTGAGAGGTAGTTTTTTGCTGTGGTATAAACGGCTGCATTTCCAGGACGGTTTTTCTTTTTATAGTATTGTATCCGTTCATCAAAGAACTTAAATACTGTCATTGTACCCTTTTGTCTCCGGGTCCATTCATTGTAAAACTGTTCAACAGTAAATTCATGGCCGTCATATTCATAACGGTCTATTATTTTGTCAGCATCTGCCTGTCGTTTTCTTATCAGCTTTGCCAATTTTGAGTTATTATCCGGGTTTCTTAGCTTCTCCCATTCCTGGGATGTGGCAGAATAACCCAATGAAACGTATTTTCTTGCCCTCTGTGAGGTTATCCGGAGCATAATGGGGTATTTGCCCTTTGAAAGTTTTTTAGATTCGTACAGGACGATTTTTGCAGTTGCCATTGTTTACGGTTTACACAAAGTTTACACTAATTTATGAAATCATACTCAATTATCAAAATTTCGATATTTCCTTAAATCCCCGCTATCCCTTAATTTTACAACTATCTTAAATGTTTTATGTTCCTTTGTTTCATTAAATAATTAGCTTCCCAAGCTGAGGGTCGGGAGTTCGAATCTCCTTTCCCGCTCATATTTCCGGATCGCTTTAGGTCCGGACTGCCGGACACCTTTCGGGCCGTTTACTGCCCACAGGCCCGGTCTTTTATTAATAAACCAGTTTTATGGGGAATGCTGAACCAGATTATCCCTTAAAGGAGTATTACAGTAATATATATTCCACCTATGACAAGGTGAACAGGATTTTTACTTTTGGCCGGGATGTACATTGGAGAGGTAGGGCAGCCGGGGAATGCCTTTTATCTGAACCTGAAAATGTGCTGGATCTTTGTACGGGAACAGGGGATTTCCTTTTTGAGCTGGCATCCAGGGCAAATTACGCGGTATGCCTGACGGGTTATGATTTCAGCAGGGAAATGCTTGACGAGGCGCTCAGGAAGGAGGAGGCTCTAAAGGACCGGGTAAGCATTCATGACATTAAATTTCTGGAGGGAAATGTTAAAGACATGCCCTTTGAGGATCAGTCTTTCGATGCGGTAGGGATAACTTTCGGCATCCGGAACCTGGTTTATGAGAATTCAAATGCCGGTATTCACCTATCAGAAATCTTACGGGTGCTTCGACCCGGCGGAAAGCTGGTGATACTAGAAAGCAGCAGGCCGGATAACGCCTTGTGGCGAATTTTCAATTCCATCTATCTTCAGTTCATTCTTCCCTATGTCGGGGGATTGATATCCGGGAATATCCGGGCATACAGGTACCTGGCAAAATCATCAAAAAATTACTATTCCATCAAACAGATGGCTGGGATCCTTGAGAATGCGGGAATGTCAGTGGTTAAAGGAGTTCCCATGTTCCTGGGTTCAGTCATGTTGGTCGTAGCTGCGAAAAAATAATTCGAATGTGTATATTTGAGCAGATTGATTTAGCCAATGACCCTTGAAGAATTAAATAATCTCTGTAAAGATACATTTATCGATCTGCTGAATATTGAATTCACAGGTATTACCGATGCCAAAATTGAGGCTGTCATGATGATCAATCCGGATCTCTGCCAACCGACAGGGGTGGTCCATGGAGGAGCGTTGATATCACTGGCCGAAACAGTAGGCAGTGCAGGCTCCTTTCTCCTGGTGGATACTAAGCAGTTTAATACCTTCGGATCGACTGTTTACAGTCAACATCTTGCACCCGCCAGGTCAGGCGGATTGCATGCCACTGCAGAGATCGTTGTAAAGAATGATTTTAAGCACGTGTGGGATGTAAAAATAAGGGATGACGAAGGGAATCTGGTCTCAATCAGCCGTGTTACAAATAGTATTAGGCGAAAAAAGGATACGGACAATCTGAATTGAAAAATGAATGAAGCTCTCGTAAAAATTCATAATAACTGCATTTCCAAAAACCTGCCTTTTGTAACGTTTCGCCTACCCCAAAAGGACCATTCCGTCACCTATATACAGACTTCTCAGGGAATTACCAGGTGGAAATCGATCCGGGAAATTTCGAGCCAGAAGGGATTTATTATGGCACCTTTCGATACCAGAAATGGCGCAAATTATATTCTTGTCAAACCGGATCTGATTATTGAAGGACACAATATTTCACCGGATCAGCTGTCAGTCGTTGAAAGTCTGGAATCCAGGCAACAGCCCGACTGGCCGGAGGCATATCCTGTGGTAACAGGAAAAGAAGCCTACATGGAACAGGTTGAGGGCATAAGGACTTCCATTTCTACCGGTGCCTTCCAGAAGGCGGTGCTTTCACGTATCATGGTAATCGAAGGGGATTATTTTTCCATCATCGCGAGATTGTTCCAGTCCATCTGTAAAAAGCATCCGAATGCATTTGTATACCTCCTTAAAAGCGATGAGCACTTCTGGATTGGAGCTTCACCTGAGCCCCTGATGAGGCTCAGGGAGGGAAGGGTTTCAACGGTATCCCTGGCCGGCACCAGGCCCTACGCAAAAGCGCATTTGGACGTAAACCGGTGGACAGTGAAAGAGGTACTGGAACAGGAATACGTGACACGGTATATCCATGATGTATTGAGAAGGTTTGATATTCGGGATTACCGGGTGAGTTCGCCCTATGTCAGGAAAGCAGGAAACCTGGTGCACCTTTGCACGGATTTTTCTTTCGAATTCGAAGCCATTGGGAAACGCCTTTGGGATTTTGTGAATGCCATGCATCCTACCCCTGCAGTGGCAGGCCATCCAAAGGACGATGCCATTGATTATATTAAGAAACTTGAACCGCATGACAGGGATTATTACACCGGATTCCTCGGACCGGTGATAAGCAACGATACAATCGACCTATTTGTCAACCTGCGCTGTCTTAAGATCAATCCGAATTACCTTTCACTTTTTATCGGTGGGGGAATAGTACTTGATTCCAATCCTGCTGACGAATGGAATGAAACCCTTTGGAAGGCAGAGGGCTTACTCTGGGTGCTTCGCAGTTATATCAAGAATCTGACTTCGGCGAATGGATCATAATCAACATATTGCCGAGCTTGCCCCATTGCTTGAAGGGGTCGGGATAAAGCAGCTGATCCTTTGCCCGGGGAGCAGAAATGCGCCCCTGATCCAGCTTTTCACAAGGAATCATTCATTCAGTTGCCACAGCATCGTAGATGAACGATCGGCCGGTTATGTTGCACTTGGCATGGCACGCCAGTTATATGAACCGGTAGGTATCGTTACTACTTCCGGGACTGCCGTCCTGAACCTTGCACCCGCCGTGGCGGAAGCCCGATACCAGAACCTTCCGCTATTTATTTTTACGGCCGATCGCTCACCGGAAGACATAGCCCAATTCAACAACCAGTTGATCGACCAGTTTGAACCCTTTCAGAGGAACGTAAAGGGATTTTATGAGCTTCCGCCGCAAGCAGGTGATAAAAAGGAACTCATGGAAATACTTTCGCAGGTGGAAAATCTTGCATATGCTGCGCTGGCAGCTCCCCGCGGACCGGTACATTTCAATGTCCCGTTGAATGAGCCACTTTATGAAAACTTGCCGGATCCGTTCATTTACCTGGCCGGAAGCGGCAGTGTATCTGAACCGGAAGGCGAAAATTCGCCTGACTCAGGATCCTTGTCAGGCAATTCAAAGATCCTTTTCCTTGCAGGGATGGGAGGGGGACAGGAAGAAATGCGGACCTTGCTGGAGGAGCTCACCGGATCCATGCAGGCAGTAGTGGTTGCCGAGAACATTGCAAACATGCCCTCGGATCGCTTTATTGCCAACCCGGAACTCCTCATCGCCGCCGCAGATGAGCAGGAACAAAGTGACCTGGTACCGGATTTTGTGGTTTCATTCGGGGGACAGGTGGTCTCAAAACAGCTGAAGCTGTTCCTGAAGTCTCACGAGCACCGGTTACTGCAGTTGAAAGCTGACCCACTGCCAGAATTAAGGAATATGGTCAATACGGCCGGGATCGGCACCGGGGAATCAACCAACAGCTACCTGCAGGCATGGAAGAACCTTGAAAAAAGGCTGATTATCAAGTCCTTGCACTTTATTGAAAATGCAGGTTTCAGCAACCTGACAGCCGTTCACAGGATATTTTCCAGCCTCCCCGGGGATGCTGTGTTGCATCTTGGGAACAGTGCAAGCATACGTTATTCCCAACTCCTTCCCCTAAGGAAGGATCTGATGTATTATTCAAACCGGGGGACCTCAGGGATTGATGGCTGCGTTTCCACTGCAGTAGGTGCGGCCATGGTTTCGGACCGTCTGCATGTATTGGTGGTTGGAGACCTCAGTTTTGTATATGACTCCAATGCACTCTGGAACAATAAATTCCCCGACAACCTGAAGATCATCGTCCTGAACGACGGGGGAGGAGGGGTTTTTCGCCTTATCGAAGGACCCGGCCGGATGGATTTCTTTGAAGAATATTCAGTTACGCATCACCCTGTATCCCTGGAACTGATCGCCCAGGCTTACGGCCGAAGGGCTCAAAGGGCAGGCGACATGAATAATCTGGAAGAAAAACTGGCAAATTTATTCCTTCCGGATCCCGGCATTTCCATCCTGGAAGTTGATACATCGGGCAGTAAAAATAGTAGTATCTTTAGGGACTTTTTAACCCATAATCGTAAGTAAACCATGCCAAAAAGAGAATGGAAGACCATCCGGGAGTTCGAAGAAATCCGGTTTGATTTCTTTGAGGGAATTGCCAGAATCACCATCAATCGTCCGCGTTACCATAATGCCTTTACTCCTGACACTACCCGTGAAATGAGCGAAGCACTGGTTCAGTGCAGGGAAATGGGTGATGTACGGGTGGTCGTGCTTACCGGAGAAGGGGATAAGGCATTCTGCAGCGGGGGTGACCAGAATGTGAAGAGTTTTGCCGGATATGTCGGAAAGGACGGGGTGCCAAGGCTGAACATCCTGGATGTGCAAAAGCAGATCCGAAGCCTTCCAAAACCGGTTATCGCAATGGTCAATGGTTATGCCATCGGAGGGGGACATGTTTTGCATGTCATTTGTGACCTTTCCATTGCCTCCGAAACCGCAAAATTCGGCCAGACCGGTCCCAAAGTAGGAAGTTTTGACGCCGGTTTCGGATCTTCGTTCCTGGCAAGGAATGTTGGACAGAAAAAGGCCAGGGAGATCTGGTTTCTTTGTGAACAGTACACAGCAGCCGAGGCGCTTGAAATGGGACTTGTAAATAAGGTGGTCCAGCCAGGACAACTCGAAGATACAACCGTTGAGTGGTGCATGAAGATCATGCAGCACAGTCCCATCGCCCTTAGGATGATCAAATCCGGTCTTAATGCCGAACTGGATGGACAGGCAGGCATACAGGAACTGGCGGGAAATGCCACCATGCTTTACTATATGACCGAAGAGGCACAGGAAGGTAAAAACGCATTCCTTGAGAAGCGTAAACCGGACTGGGACCAGTTCCCCAGGCTACCCTGAATTCGAATTGAATGGAATTGATTAGTTTTACCGCTGTATGAAAGGTATATCAATCTGGTTGAAAGCGTTTCGGCTTCGTACCCTTCCACTGGCACTATCTGCTACGTTCCTTGGTAGCTTCCTGGGCTACGCGGATCAGAAATTCATATGGGGGGTCTTCATATTCGGAACTCTGACCACACTCTTTCTGCAAATACTTTCGAACCTTGCGAATGATTACGGGGATGCGAAAAAAGGTACCGATAACGAACACCGGCTGGGCCCCCTCAGGGTCACCCAGTCAGGGCTTGTCAGCAGGCAGAAAATGCGATTGATGATCGCGATCTTCATGGTCCTCAGCCTTGCCTCGGGAACCCTGTTGATCCGGACAGGCATGGGAAATGCCAGGGCCCTTTCCTATGTTGTCTTTTTCCTGCTTGGATTTTCTGCCATTTTCGCCGCGATCAAATATACGATAGGTCGCAGACCATATGGGTACGTGGGTTTCGGCGACATAATGGTTTTTATTTATTTCGGGATACTTGGTGTTGTGGGCACCTATTTCCTGCATACACAATCATTCCATCTCAGCATACTGCTGCCTGCATCTTCTGTTGGAATGCTAAGCGTTGGAGTACTAAATCTTAATAATTTAAGGGACCATGAGAACGATGCAGTAAACGGAAAAAATACCCTGGTGGTCCGGATGGGGGTACCCTGGGCAAAAGCATACCATTTTGTGCTGCTTTTTACCGCATTTCTGCTGGGACTTGCCTATACAATTATTCATTACGAATCTGCCATCCAGCTGATGTTCCTGCTATCCCTTCCATTGCTGGCTTCAGATATTAATATGGTAATGAAAAATACGGTACCTGTTGAATTAAATGCTGAACTGAAAAAACTTGCCATTGCCACACTGCTGTTCTCAGTTTCCTTCGGACTCGGGCTTATCCTGTAAATGATCCATTTCTCCTACATAACTTATCCCCTGGTCTTTCATCGCCCGGCAGGCACATCCAGGGGCGTATTAAACGATAAGAAGTGCTGGTTTGTAAAACTTACCTCTGAGGATGGCAGGAGTGGACTGGGCGAGGTCTCGTTCATACCCGGGCTGAGCCTGGAAGACGCCGGAGAGATCGAAACAGGCCTGATCAAGCTTTGCGATCAGCAAGGATGGGAGACAGAAGCAACCCTCAAAAAGCTGTCCGGTCAGCCCGGCAGCGAAAAGATTTCAAAATCTCAGTCTACCATGTCTCCACTTCCGGGAATCAGATTTGCACTTGAGTCTGCCCTTGCAGACCTTGAAAATGGAGGCAAAAGGATACTTTACGCTTCAGACTTCACAAGAGGCTATGAAGGTATACCCATCAACGGACTGATATGGATGGGTAGCCAGTCACGGCTGAAGGAACAGATCCGCGAAAAACTTGAGCTGGGATTCAGGGTATTGAAAATGAAGGTGGGGGCCATGGATATGCCGGATGAACTGGAGGTGCTGGACTGGATCCGCAAAGAATACCCTGAGGGCGACCTGGAGATCCGCCTGGATGCGAACGGGGCATGGACTCCCGCCGAAGCCCTGGACAGAATGCACGCACTTGAAGGGTTCCATATCCATTCCATTGAACAGCCGATCATGCCGGGACAGGAAGATAAAATGGCCGAACTCTGCACAATTCAATCCATTCCTATCGCCCTTGATGAAGAACTTATAGGAATAAACCGTCCTGAAGACCGAAGAAAATTGATTGAAAAGATAAAGCCTTCCTATATCATTTTAAAACCAGGCCTGCTGGGAGGGCTGAGTGAAGCAGAAGACTGGATAAGCATTGCAGAAGGCATGGGGACTGGCTGGTGGGTAACCTCGGCCCTGGAATCTGACATTGGATTGAATGCAATTGCACAGTGGACCTTTTCAATGGGGATCAACATGCCACAGGGACTGGGTACCGGCAGCCTCTACTGCAACAACATTCCTTCCCCTCTTGTAATGGAAGGCGACAGGCTCTGGCACAGGCCCGGTAAAAAATGGAAGCTTTCAATAATTACCGAACATGAACAATCACCGGGACAATAAAAATTACCGGGACAGGAATGAAAATCCCGGATTTAGCGATCCCTTTTTTCTTGAAGGTGCTTCTTTCAATCTGGAAGAGCTTCTTTCTTTCTGCCGGCAGGCTGTAAATGATAAAAATATGCCGGAGTGGAAGTTGGATGTACTGGCATTTATGAACCTGTTTCTTGATCCCGCTACCGGTGAAATTGAACAGCAGACCAGTGGAACCACTGGAAATCCAAAAAAATTCGTTCTGAACAGGGGATCCATGATCCGGAGCGCCGCCAAAACCAATCAATACTTCGGACTGAAACCCGGTGACCCTGTCTTGCTCTGTCTGCCCATTCGCTACATCGCGGGGAAAATGATGGTTGTAAGGGCACTGCTTGGCGGTTTAAACCTTCGGCTGGCTGAACCTTCCAGCCGACCCTTGAAGGCTTTTTCAACCGGAGCACTGAAGTTTGGCGCCATGGTGCCACTGCAGGTGCATGAGTCATTGAAGAACGGGGACGATCTTTCGGTAATGGACCAGTTGCTGATAGGCGGAGGGGAAATTCATCCGGCGCTTAAAGACAAGTTGATCGAAAATGAGAGGCCTGTCGTATTTGAATCTTTTGCCACAACGGAAACCTATACGCATTTTGCCCTGAAACGGATCAACGGAAAACAACCCGACATCGATTTCAGGCTGCTCGACGGGGTCAGCATTGCAAGAGATAAAAATGGCTGCCTGGAGGTGGTTGTAAAGGGGATTACCGAAGGCAGGGTGATCACCAGCGACTTTGTTGAGGTAAGCAGTGATGGCAAGGGATTTCGATGGCTGGGCCGCCGGGATAATGTGATCAATTCGGGGGGGATAAAAATAATACCTGAGGTGCTCGAACAGATCATAAGGGAAGTACTCGGGCAGGATTGCCTGGTCCTTCCGCAGAACGATGCCAGGCTGGGAGAGTCCCTTGTTTTAGTGGTAGAAACCCGGGAGAAGTCACCACCCCTTGACAGATGGTTGCAACTGCTTCGTGAAAAGTTGTCCCGTTTCGAGATCCCTGCCAGGATCATCCCGGTCGAAAGGATCCCCAGGAATACCTCCTTCAAACCGGACAGAGGGGAAGCCTTCAAATTACTTTGATGTAACGGGTACCCCGGGAGAGCCGGATTTTGCTAAATTTGTGGTTCGAGTGCACGGCAATTTGCCATGCGCTGTTTTTTACCTTACAGATCAAAATGAAAGCAGAAATAATCAGCATAGGTGATGAGATTCTTATCGGGCAAATCACCAATACAAATGCTGCCTGGATGGGAGAGGAACTTACCGGAATCGGGGTAGAGGTTATCCGCAATACAGTTGTCGCTGATCGCAGGGAGGATATCTTGACCGCTCTTGAGGAGGCTGAACAAAGGGCCGACCTGGTAATTATTACGGGGGGTATTGGTCCCACGAAAGACGACATCACCAAAACAACACTTGCTGAATACTTCGGAAGCAAGCTGGTTCACAGTGAAGAAGTTCTTGATCGTATCAGGGAACTGTTCAAAGGCCGGGTTAATATGAATGAGCTGAACCGGGCACAGGCCATGCTACCGGATAATTGTACTACTATCCCAAATTACAACGGTACTGCCTCAGGAATGAGATTCAGCAAGAATGAAACAGAATATATATCTCTCCCCGGGGTACCCTACGAGATGAAGGCTATGATGTCTGATTACATTCTTCCCATGCTGGCTGAAGAATTTGATCTGCCGGCCATTGTACATAAGACCATGCTGATTCAGGGCGTTCCCGAATCACACCTGGCAAAATTGTTAGAAGAGTATGAGGACTCTATTCCCACGGGAGTGAAGCTTGCCTATCTGCCATCACCCGGTCGGGTACGACTCAGATTGACGTCCTCCGGAAAAGACAGGAGAGCAGTAGAGGATCTGGTGAACCAGGAAATGCAACGGCTGATCCCTTTTATCCCGCAAGGGAAATTATACGGATATGGAGAAGAAGAACTGGAAAAGCTTGTCGGGCAGCTGTTAAAGGATAATAATGCTACCCTGGCCCTGGCTGAGAGCTGTACAGGCGGCACAATTGCTTCGTTGATTACCTCGGTACCCGGAAGCTCAGAATATTTCATTGGGGGTGTTGTGGCCTATTCAAATGAGATCAAGCAGGAAGTGCTCGGAGTAGATTCGAAGAGCATAGAGAAACATGGAGCAGTCAGCAGGGAAGTAGTTGAGCAGATGGCAGAAGGTGTAAGGAAGCGTTTCGGGGCGGATTATTCAATCGCTACATCCGGTATTGCCGGACCTGACGGGGGTACGGATAAGAAACCGGTTGGAACCACCTGGATCGCAGTGGCGTCGGAAGGTATAACCGAATCAGAAGTGTACAGAATGGGTGATCACCGGGGTAGGAATATAAGGAAAGCTTCGGTCACGGGACTCAATATGCTCCGGAACTTAGTTATCAACACCAAATAGTTAATAAAAGGCTTGATTAATTAAAGATTTTTAGCGTTATTTGCACACGTTTTTCAAGAGGGTATTATTAAAATATAGAACAATGGCGAGAGTTTGTCAAATAACAGGGAAGAAAGTAATTACAGGGAATAATGTTTCTCATTCGAAAAGACGTACACGCAGAAAGTTTCATCCGAACCTGTTCGATAAGAAGTTTTTCCTGGTTGAAGAAGACCGTTGGGTGAAGCTCAGGGTTTCTGCTTCAGGGATCCGTTTAATCAATAAAAAAGGGTTAAAAACTGCACTGGAAGAGGCCAAGGTAAAGGGCTTCCTGAAAACTTATTAATATATAAGGCGAAGAATAATGGCTAAGAAAGGAAACAGACAACAGGTGATCCTCGAGTGCACAGAGCACAAGGATAGTGGAATGCCCGGAACATCCAGGTACATAACCACCAAGAACAGGAAGAATACTCCTGACCGGCTAGAAATGAAAAAGTTTAATCCCGTCCTGAGAAAGGTTACACTTCACAGGGAGATAAAATAAAGTATAATGGCAAAGAAAGTAGTTGCAACATTACAGAGTGGTGTAGGTAGAAATTTTACAAAGTGCATCCGCATGGTGAAATCTGCTGAATCCGGAGCTTATTTGTTCGAAGAGGAGGTTGTGCACAACGACCACATTAACGACTTCTTCACTAAGAACTAGCAAAATCTTATTCTTAATACCAGGAAAGCTTTCTTTATTAAAGGAAGCTTTTTTAGTATCTTCAAATCTGCAAACCACTATATTTATAAAAGGAAATGGGGATTTTTTCGAGGGAAAAAAAGGAGTCGCTGGACAAGGGACTCGAAAAAACCAAGGATAGCGTATTCAAGAAGCTTTCACGTGCTGTCGTGGGAAAATCACGGGTCGATGAAGAAGTGCTTGATAACCTTGAGGAAGTCCTTATTACTTCTGATGTCGGTGTAGATACCACCCTGAATATCATCGAACGGATCGAAAAGCGTGTCTCCAGGGAAAAGTACATTGGTACGGAAGAGTTGAATGTGATTCTTCGTGAAGAGATTGCCGGATTGCTGTCTGAGAATGATTCTCCTGGTTCCGAATTTTCTTTCTCCGGTCCTTTGCCCTCCAAACCTTATGTGATCATGGTTGTTGGCGTGAACGGAGTAGGTAAGACTACCACCATAGGAAAACTTGCCTGGCATTTCAAACAGGCAGGTAAAAAGGTTTACATGGGTGCCGCCGATACATTCCGGGCTGCTGCTGTGGACCAGCTGTCAATCTGGGCCGAAAGGGTAGGAGTAGAAATCATAAAACAGGATATGGGCTCGGATCCCGCATCAGTTGCGTTTGATTCCCTTTCTTCGGCTGTCGCCAATGATGTGGATGTGGTTATTATTGACACTGCCGGACGTCTGCACAATAAGGTTAACCTGATGAATGAGCTTATCAAGATCAAGCGTGTCATGACTAAAGTTGTACCGGATGCTCCGCATGAGATACTTTTAATACTCGACGGATCAACCGGGCAGAACGCATTCGAACAGGCCAAACAGTTCACAGCAGCTACAGAGGTAAATGCCCTGGCTCTTACCAAACTTGATGGCACAGCCAAGGGCGGGGTGGTGATTGGTATATCCGACCAGTTTAAGATACCTGTCAAATACATCGGAGTAGGCGAGAAGATGGAAGATCTTCTAATCTTTGACCGTGAAGAATTCGTGGATTCCCTTTTTGGAAATTAGGCTGAAGTCCTGGTCGCAGGCATTCCTTTAAATCCGCATTATAGTTCGTATATTTCGCAATTGTAGTGCATACAAAATCGCAATCATAATGGCCAGGAAAACAGATTGGCTAAATATTGCAAGGACTTTGCAATCCATAGGTCAAACAGGACTTAATTTTACGAAGGACGAGTATGATGCAAATAGAGATGGACGTGATCTGTCACTGTACCATGCATATAAAATCATCTTTCTTTGTGAGTACCTTGCCGGGGAACTAAAAACCAGTAAAGAGACAATTTCAGTTGAATATTTTGAACAAAACAAGATTCCTGAACTTTCAGAAAGCAGGACACATTCAAGGCATTTGCAGGATATCTATAGTTATTTGAATGATGGCAGGACCCTGTTTGATTAATTGAAAATCCCTTTAAATAATACTTGAATAAATGAACAGAATAGCAATTGGATTAATTTTTATTTATGCCTTTTCAAGCGGATGTAATCAATCCGAAGAGGTATTGAATATTGAAAAATGGGGTGTTTATGAATTAGTCCTCTCCGGACCATCTTCAGGGGATCCTTTCATCGATGTCGATTTATCTGCAGTTTTTAAAAACAATGAAGAAAGTATAGCAGTTCCTGGTTTTTATGACGGGAACGGAATTTACCGTATACGGTTTTCTCCGCACAGCCGGGGAGAGTGGACCTATAAGACTGAAAGTAATCTGGCTGAGCTGTCAGGTAAAAAGGGAGGGTTTCATTGTGTTTCGCCTGCCGGGCAGAACCATGGTCCTGTTAAAATAGTAAACACCTTTTATCTGCAGTATGCTGATGGCAGTCCCTATTATGCAGTCGGGACAACGGCTTATCAGTGGACAAGCGTGGCACAAAGCATACAGTTAAAGACTCTGGAAACCCTTGCCGAAGCTCCCTTCAATAAAATTCGAATGTGCGTATTCCCAAAATCCTACAGGTTCGGCAACGATACTGAACCCTGGATGTATCCGTTCGGCAGACAGGATGATGTGAATGACTATTCAAAACCAAATTATGAATTTTTTCAGAACTTCGATCTGCGGGTTGAGCAACTCCTGAAAATGGGAATTGAGGCGGATGTGATTCTGTTTCATCCTTATGATGCCTGGGGTTATAGTCAGATGGGAGATGAGATGAATAGCAGATACGTGCGCTACATGATTGCCAGGTCATCAGCCTACAGAAATGTTTGGTGGTCTCTAGCCAATGAGTGGGATGTTCCAAGGATAAAAGATACAATAGACTGGGAAGGGATTGGTACATTAATTCATAATGAGGATCCGCATCAACGTTTAAGAGGAATTCACAACTGGCATGGTTCGGAGGATCATTTTTACGATCATTCACGTCCATGGATTACACATACCAGTACTCAAACCTCTCAGTTCTACAATGCCATTAAATGGCGAGACCAGTATGAAAAACCACTACTATTCGATGAAATGCGTTATGAAGGTGGTGTACCCGCGGGATGGGGCCGGTTAAGTGCAGAGAAAATGGCCAGCTATTTTTGGATGGCGGGACTAAGCGGTGGTTATGGTACCCATGGAGATACATATCAGAATAGTGCTGATGATTCTACTGAAGTACGATGGTGGGCAAAAGGAGGATACCTGGTTGGAGATAGCCCGGAAAGGATTCGCTTTTTCAGGTCGGTGATGGAACAGGCCCCGGTTACTGAAATGACCCCGGACATTTTTGATAATGGAGATCCGACAAATCTGAATACAAATATGTATTTATTCTCAAAAAAGGGTGAATACTATCTGGCATATATTGCGGAGGCTGGCCAGAATATTGAAATAATACTGGATGGTGACAAAAAATATACAATGGAAATAATCGATACCTGGAATATGCAGATTGTTGAACAAAAATCTGTGAAACCCGGAGTATACAATTTCACAACCGTCCTTCCGTATACTGCATTGCGATTAATTACAGAACCGAATGACAAGACGCCCCAATAAGATAAATGTTATAACCCTGGGTTGTTCAAAGAACCTGGTCGACTCCGAGGTATTAATGCGGCAGGTAGATGCCCAGGGCATTGAGGTAGTTCATGACTCGGACGATGCGGATGCCCGTACTGTTGTCATTAATACATGTGGTTTCATACAGGATGCAAAACAGGAATCCATTGACACAATACTCGATTATGTTCGGGCTAAGGAAGCGGGATTGCTTGATGCGGTATATGTGATGGGCTGTCTTTCCGAAAGATATAAAAAGGACCTGGCAGGAGAGATTCCGGAGGTGGACCAGTATTTCGGAGTGAATGATATCAGGCAGATCATAGCTGCAATTGGTGGGGATTACCGTAAAGAACTGGTAGGAGAGAGGCTACTTACTACTCCCTCACACTATACCTACCTGAAAATATCCGAAGGTTGTGACCGGAAATGTTCCTTTTGTGCCATACCACTGATAAGAGGCAGGCAGAAGTCCATTTCCCAGGAAGAACTGACTGCAGAAGCCGGACTGCTTGTTGAAAAAGGTGCAAAGGAGCTAATACTCATTGCACAGGATCTGACAGCCTACGGTATGGATCTTTACGGGAAACGTGAGTTGCCTCGTTTGCTTGAATCATTGGCCGGTTTGAACCAACTACCCTGGATAAGGCTGCATTATGCCTACCCGGCCGATTTTCCGGATGAAATCCTCTACCAGATGAGAGATATTCCTAATATTTGCAGCTATCTCGATATCCCGCTCCAACATATTTCCGATCCAGTTCTCACTAAAATGCATCGCGGCATTGATAGACAGGGAACTTTAGAACTGGTCAACAGGATCCGAAATATAGTTCCGGAGGCTGCATTGAGAACCACTATGCTGGTTGGCCATCCTGGGGAAGGGGAGAAGGAGTTCAGGGAACTGTTCGACTTCGTTCAAAGTGCTCGTTTTGAAAGACTTGGAGTATTTGCCTATTCAGAAGAAGAGGATACCTGGGGAGCAAAAAACCTTAAAGACTCGATACCTGATGATGTTAAGAAGTCACGGGTTGAAGAACTAATGCAATTACAGCAATCTATATCCCTGAATATCAATGAAAAAAGAGTAGGAGAGGTACTACGGGTTCTGATTGACCGCAGGGAAGGGGATTACTATGTTGGCCGTACTGAATTTGATTCCCCTGAGGTGGATAATGAGGTATTGCTTAAGTCAAAATCTGAGCTTGATACAGGCAGTTTTAAAGATGTACACATTACAGAGGCACGTGAATTCGATCTGTATGGATTTGCTGTTGAATAGGGAACTGTTATCCCAAAATCAGATTAACGTATAAAAGGTTTTTCAAGGCTGGTATTATTCCGCCTGATCTTCTTCCTTTTTCGGCAGCTCTTTCTTGCCTTTTGGTAGTTCTTTTTTGCTATTTGGAAGTTGCTTTTGTCCCTTTTTCTGGACTTTGATAATTATTTCCTCATTCTTGGTGTCGAAACTGACGTTCAGTTTATCCCCTTCTGAAATGTCGGCTGATATTAATACCTCGGCCATAGGATCTTCAAGGTATTTCTGAATAGCTCTTTTCAGCGGTCTGGCACCATACTGTACATCATATCCCTTCTCGGTGATATAGTCTTTTGCAGTTGCTGAAATCTTGATATCGTATCCGAGTCCACCAATACGCTCATAAAGTCCCTTAAGCTCAATATCGATGATTTTGTGAAGATCATCACGTGTAAGAGCATTGAAGAGTACTACATCGTCAATACGGTTCAGGAATTCCGGAGCAAAAGCATGTTTAAGTGCCTTCTGGATTACCGACTTGGCATAATCATTGCCGGAGTCCTGCTTTGCCTTGGTACTGAAACCAACGCCCTGTCCGAAATCTTTGAGCTGTCTCGTACCAATATTGGAAGTCATGATCACAATTGTGTTGCGGAAATCCACGCGGCGGCCCAGGCTATCGGTCAATTGTCCCTCGTCCATCACCTGCAGCAGTATATGGAATACATCAGGATGAGCTTTTTCAATCTCGTCAAGGAGTACTACAGCATAGGGCTTCCGGCGGACCTTCTCGGTCAGCTGACCACCTTCTTCGTACCCGACATATCCCGGAGGAGCACCGACCAGTCTGGATATGGAAAATTTTTCCATATACTCGCTCATGTCAATGCGGATCAGGTTGTCATGGGATTCAAATAGGTATTGAGCAAGAACCTTTGCAAGCTGTGTTTTTCCGACTCCGGTAGGACCAAGGAATATAAATGAACCGATCGGTTTATTTGGATCTTTCAGTCCCGCGCGATTTCTCTGGATTGACTTCACCACTTTCCCAATGGCTTCATCCTGGCCAATTACAGAACCTCTCATTTCTTCAGCCATCTTAAGCAGACGAGCTCCTTCAGCCTGTGCTATACGCTGTACAGGAACCCCGGTCATCATGGCTACAACCTCTGCCACCTTTTCTTCATCTACTATTTCACGGTTCTTGGAGAGTTCTCTTTCCCATTTGGACTTCTCCTGGTCAAGCATATCAAGATATTCTTTCTCGCGGTCCCGGAAACTGGCAGCCCTTTCGAAATTCTGATTCTTGACGGCCTTTATTTTTTCTTTCTTGGTTTCTTCGATCTCTTCCTCAAGTTTAAGGATACGGTCGGGTACAATAATATTGGATATGTGCACACGTGATCCGGATTCGTCAAGAGCATCGATTGCCTTGTCAGGAAGGTGTCGATCTGATATATAGCGCTGTGTAAGTGACACACAGGCTTTAATTGCATCCTCAGTATATCTCACATTATGATGATCCTCATAGCGGGATTTGATATTATTGAGTATATCGATAGTTTCTTCGGCATTGGTGGGTTCAATCATCACCTTCTGGAACCTCCGTTCCAGGGCGCCGTCCTTTTCAATATGCTGGCGATATTCATCAAGTGTGGTGGCTCCGATACACTGGATATCACCTCTGGCAAGGGCGGGTTTTAGCATATTGGCTGCATCGAGGGAACCTGTAGCTCCACCTGCGCCTACTATTGTATGAATCTCATCGATAAAAAGGATTATACTGTTGGTTTTGCTGAGTTCGTTAAGAATTGCCTTCATCCTCTCCTCGAATTGCCCGCGGTACTTGGTACCGGCCACAATACTTGCAAGGTCAAGCGTTACTACACGCTTATCAAACAAAACCCTGGATACCTTTCTCTCAATAATACGGTTTGCAAGTCCCTCAGCAATAGCCGATTTTCCAACCCCGGGTTCACCGATAAGTATTGGATTGTTTTTTTTCCGTCTGCTAAGGATCTGGGCAAGCCGTTCAATTTCTCTTTCCCTTCCTACGACGGGATCGAGTCTGTCTTCCTCGGCTGCCTTTGTAAGATCTATTCCGAAGTTATCCAGAACGGGCGTTTCAGAACTGGATTTGGCACCGGCCGATTGTCCGCTGCCTCCCTGTGCGCCTTTTCCTCCTTCAAAATGTCCTCTGCCTTCATCGTCTTCATCTTCATCTCCGGGAAATTCAGAGCGTGTGCCTTTTTTAGTGCTCTCAAGTTCCAGTTTAACGGAGTCATATTCAATATTATTCTCCTTCAGGACCTGGGTGGTTATGGAATTCTCATCTTTCATGATAGCAAGTAGTAAATGTCCTGTATCAATTGTGTCGTCCTGCAATGATTTTGCTTCGAGGTAAACCAGTTTCAGCACCTTTTCGGCTGATTTAAGCAATGGTATATTATCGGAATCCTTAATTCTGATTGTGCTCTCAGGACGAATCAGCTCCTCAACAGACCTTCTCAGATCATATAATTCTGCTCCCATAAGGATCAGAATATCAATTGCAAGTCCCTCTCCATCACGTAATATCCCGAGGAAAAGATGCTCAGTACTTATATGGGCATTTCCGAGTCGGATAGCCTCTTCCTTACTATATGACAATACATCCTTGATCCGTTGTGAAAATCTCGCGTCCATTCTTCTCTAAATCATTGATACATCAAAAGTTAAAAATACAGTACAGAGTGCAAATATAGCAATTATATACACAACAAATATAAACATAAAAATGTTGAAAAATTGGTCATCTAAATGACTAAAAAGAGGCAATAATTCTGTATTTTCGGAGTTTGAAATCTGATATGTTTGAGAAGATAAAAAAGTGACCAGCTTTATACCCCCATTAAGTCCGTTTTCGCGGATAATTCTACAAAGGTTTTAGAATACTCACAGAATACATTTTTATTCCAGACATATAAATAATAATGAGATGGCAGAAGGAGAAAAAATAATAAAAATCAATATTGAAGAGGAAATGAAATCGGCATACATCGATTATTCGATGTCGGTAATCGTTTCCAGGGCTTTACCGGATGTAAGGGATGGTTTGAAGCCGGTCCACAGAAGAGTATTATTTGGAATGTATGAACTGGGTGTCCGTGCGAATAGTTCCTATAAAAAGTCAGCCAGGATAGTGGGAGAGGTGCTGGGGAAATATCACCCTCATGGCGACTCCTCGGTTTATGAAGCAATGGTCAGAATGGCTCAGGAATGGTCTCTCCGTTACCGTCTTGTAGACGGACAGGGTAACTTCGGATCAGTTGACGGTGATAGTCCTGCAGCCATGCGATACACTGAGGCCAGACTTCGGAAAATCGCTGAAGAGACACTATCAGATATTGATAAGGAAACAGTTGATTTTCAACTGAATTTTGACGATTCACTTGAAGAACCCACTGTTTTGCCAACAAGGATTCCTACACTACTGCTCAATGGTGCCTCAGGGATTGCGGTTGGTATGGCTACAAACATGCCACCCCACAACCTGTCCGATACCATCGATGCCATTATTGCCTACATTGAAAACAATAAGATCAGCATGGATGAGTTGATCGACATAATTAAAGCTCCGGATTTTCCTACCGGTGCTACAATTTATGGTTATCAGGGTGTACGCGATGCCTTTGAAACAGGCAGGGGAAGGATCATGATGAGGGCTAAAACGGATATTGAACTTACGGATACCGGACGGGAGAAGATCATAGTTACAGAAATTCCCTACATGGTTAACAAGGCTGAAATGATCCGTAAGACGGCCGACCTGATCAATGAAAAGAAGATTGAAGGAATTTCCTTTATCAATGATGAATCTGACCGGAACGGGATGCGCATTGTAATCATTCTGAAGAAAGATGCAAATGCAGGGGTTGTACTGAATCTCCTGTTAAAATATACCCAGCTTCAGTCAAGTTTCAATGTTAACAATATCGCATTGGTAAACGGACGCCCTCGTACCCTCAACCTTATACAGCTTATCTCATACTTTGTAAAGCACCGGCATGAGGTCGTTACCCGACGTACCAAATATGATCTGGAGCAAGCTAAAAAGAGAGCACATATACTTGAAGGTTTATTAATTGCACTCGATAATCTGGATGCAGTAATTAAGTTAATTCGTGGGTCACAGACTCCGGATATTGCCAGGGAGGGACTGATGAAAGAGTTTGGCCTGTCGGAAGTCCAGGCAAAAGCCATCCTGGATATGCGCCTGCAGAGGCTTACGGGACTTGAACATGATAAGATCAAGGAAGAATACGAGGAGCTGCAAAAAATGATCGAATATTATAATAAGATTCTTGCTGATGAAGGCTTGCGAATGCAGATCATTAAGGATGAGTTATTGGAGATCAAGGAAAAATATGGAGATGAACGAAGAACAGATATTGTTCCAAATGCAGAAGAGTTCAATCCAGAGGATTTCTATGCCGACGATGAAATGGTGATTACCATTTCACATCTGGGCTATATCAAGCGGACTCCTCTAACCGAATATCGTACCCAGAACAGGGGTGGTATTGGTGCCAAGGGCTCCGTCACCCGAGAGGAAGACTTTGTCGAGCACATGTTTTCAGCGACCATGCATAATTACCTGCTTCTGTTTACCGAAAAAGGGAAAGTCTACTGGTTGAAGGTTTACCAGATACCTGAAGGTGCGCGAACGTCAAAGGGACGGGCCATACAGAATATCCTTCTGATCGATCCGGAGGATAAGGTGAAGGCCTATATCAATGTACAGAATCTAACTGATAATGAGTATATTAACAACAATTTCATAATGCTCTGTACTTCGAACGGTGTGATCAAGAAAACCTCATTGGAAGCATATTCCCGTCCACGTCAAAACGGAATTATCGCGATTAATGTAAGGGAAGGAGATTCCCTGCTGGAGGCCAGACTGACAAGCGGTAACGCTGAGATCTTACTTGCAAATCGTTATGGAAAGGCAATCCGGTTTAATGAATCAAAGGTACGGCCAATGGGGCGTAATGCTGCCGGCGTTAAGGGTATTACCCTTTCGGGGAATAAAGATGACGCTGTAGTCGGTATGATATGCCTGGAGGACAACGAAAAGGATATTCTTGTGGTCTCTGAAAAGGGATTTGGAAAACGGTCTGACGTAGATGGTTACCGGATTACTAACCGGGGTGGGAAAGGAGTAAAGACCATAAATATTACAGAAAAAACCGGACATCTCATTGCAATAAAAGAGGTTACAGACTCTGACGACCTTATGATCATCAATAAGTCCGGTATAGCCATCCGCATGGCTGTTACCGAAATGAGGGTTATGGGAAGAGCAACCCAGGGAGTAAAACTTATTAACCTCAGAGAAAAGGACTCAATTGCTTCAGTAACCAAGGTTCAGGGTTATGAAAATGAAGATGAAAATCCCGAGGAAGAAATTTCAGAATAATCAATTATATTTGATTTCTGTTGAACAGTAGTCATTTGCAGAAATATGAGATATATCATTTCAGACTTTGGCAAGGAATTTGAACTTTGCATACTGGAATTACATAATTCTGTGAAATAATAACAATTGTAAACCAAATAACCAATAAAAATGAAACAAGTACTCATTACCGCTTTACTGCTTTTTTGCATTTCATTTGCGCATGGCCAGAATCCTACAACCATGACCGCACTGAATTATGGATCCCTGGAGAAGAAGCTGAGGAAAAATGATGAAGCGATTGTGGATGAAAAGGATATGTTAAAACCCAATACCTGGTTTGACAGGGGAGAGCTTCTGCAGGATATACATGATGTAAACATCGAATTCCTGCGCATGGGAATGATGGATTCAGAGGTAAAGTTGTATTTAAAGGAGCCTGAGGAGATAAAGTCGATAGAGGAAGATGGACTCTCTAAAGAAATACATGTTTATGAAAGAATATCAATAACCTTTCAAAATAATGCTCTTACCGGCTGGGAGGAAACCTCAGTTATACATCCGGATCCACTTCCTGAAG
Source organism: Bacteroides sp. (assembly GCA_011053095.1). Lineage (GTDB taxonomy): Bacteria > Bacteroidota > Bacteroidia > Bacteroidales > SM23-62 > SM23-62. The sequence continues at coordinate 1,205 of DRHS01000234.1, read as the reverse complement.
CACTCAAGGCATACAACAAGGCTCTGGTACTGGATGAAAAAGGGAAACTTGACAAAAAAGTAAAGGAAAACCTGGATCGTTTGAAAATTCAGGCTGAGGCTGATGCTGTGCTGGGTTTTACACGCAAAGATTACGATGCAGCACTTACAAAGTTTGAACTGATAATAGAAATCAGCAAATCTGATATTTACGAAGGCTACATTGATTCTGTGATAGTTTATAATGCTTCACTTGCTGCAAGAAATGCAGGAAATCATGAAAAATCCGCTTACTATCTTGAAAGATCAGTCGAAATAAACTATGGTGGAAGTGATGCTTACTATATGCTTAAGAATGAATACATTACACTAAAAGATTCGACAAAGGCCCTGGATGCCCTGGAGCGTGGTCACGCAATATATCCGGATTCAACTCTTATCATTTTTGAATTGGTTAACTACCACCTTGTAGCAGGTAATTCAGAAGAAGGAATGAGATATCTCGAGGCTGCTGAGAAATTAGCGCAGGACAATCCATCCATATTTTTTGCAAAGGGAACTCTTTTTGAAAAACTTGGAGAACCTGATCAGGCACTTGTAGCTTACCAGCAGGCCCTGGATGTCGATCCTGAATTTTTTAATGCATGGTTCAATATTGGTGCGCTTCATTTCAATAATGCAGTACAGATGTATGATGAAGCGAATAAGTTGGAAGACCTTACTGAGTATAACGAAGCAAAGGATTTAGCTGATGCCGAACTGCAGAAAGCTATTCCTTCACTGCTAAAGGCACATGAGATTTCTCCTGATGACAGCTCATGCCTCGAGACATTATCTACAATCTATTACAGACTTCAGATGACAGAGGAGAGAGATGAAATTAAGGCAAAACTGGACGCCTTAGAAAAATAATCACCAAAATATATATTTAAGGGACTGAATTTCAGTCCCTTTTTTTTTGGTTATTTTCCAGGCAGGGGATATATCAATATTTTCTACTTAACATAATATTAATTATAGGACTAATATCCGGGATTAATCGTTTTCTGCAATTATTCGAAATTGTCAGGATTTCATAGGTTATTGGAGCGAAAATTCAATTAGTAAGTGCGACGATTAGAGATCAAAGATAAGCGAGCGAGCTCGCTTATCTTTGAAGTGCTAAAAAATATTAATCGTTGCAAAATGACAAAGAAAAGTTATTGCCATCTCACAATGGAACAAAGG
>DRHS01000233.1 GCA_011053095.1 Bacteroides sp. | reverse complement strand
CATAGCATTGGGGTTTTCTGCAAATTCAGGAGTAAGAGACAGGGGCACTCCCTCATGGTTCACCGCTACCGGTGTTGAGCCGGTAGTATCAACCGATATAGAAACGATGTTCGCTATCACATCATCGCTGACCATTTCCAGAGATTTTATTAAAGTCTGCTCCAATCCATCCAGGTAGTCTGAAGGATGTTGTCTGAACCGGTTCTTTGAAGGATCCCAATACTTTCCTTCTTTCCAATGGGGATAGTAAAAGACCGAAGTAGCCAGTTCTTCACCGGTGGAGGTATTAACAATCAGTGAGCGAACTGAATCAGTTCCATAATCCAGTCCGATAGTATATTTCGTTGCCATATTATAATATTGTTATTGTCCGTAATAAGCATCTTTCCCGTGTTTCCTGAGGAAATGCTTATCAAGTAGGTATTGAGCAATCGGTTTTTCGTTACCCAGAACAATGTTCCTGAACGACATTTTAGCCACATACTCGAGAACAACTGCATTGTGTACAGCATTTTCCGGAGATGTACCCCATGAGAATGGACCATGGCCTTTTACCAGAATTGAGGGAATACTATCCGGATCATGTCCTTTAAAGGATTCTACAATCAGTTTTCCAGTCTCCAGTTCATAGTCAGATTCAACCTCCTCCTTAGTGAGGTTCCGGGTGCAGGGAATCTCACCGTAGAAATAATCTGCATGAGTCGTGCCGAAGGCAGGAATTACCCGACCTGCCTGCGCCCAGCTCGTAGCCCACTCTGAGTGAGTGTGTACGATTCCTCCTATGTTAGGAAAATTCCGGTATAACTCAAGATGTGTGGCCATGTCACTTGATGGTTTCAAACTTCCTTCAATAACATTGCCATTGAAGTCAAGGACAACCATATCTTCCTGCCTCATCTTATCATAGGATATCCCTGAAGGTTTTATTACCATCAACCCTTTTCCCCTGTCTACACCGCTTACATTTCCCCAGGTAAATAATACCAATTTATGTTTTACCAAGTTCAGGTTTGCCTTATATACCTGTTCTTTTAGCTTTTCAATCATGGTAAGATTCTATTAAGATTATTTTTTTAGTCCACCAGCAAGGTGATAGTAAAGATCATTCCAGCGAATCTCTTTTTTAAATTCACGGATGATAGTATCCTTGTCAATAAACAGTGCTTCAATATCGGCTATTTCAGCAAAATCCTCCATCATCTCAGAGGTCACCGCCATACTGAATCCGGTATGATGAGCACCTCCTGCATGGATCCATGCCTCCGCTGCTGTGGATAAATCAGGTTCAGGCATCCACACTACTCTTGCAACCGGCAGGTTTGGCAGAGGTTCATCAGCCTGCACAACCTGACAGGGATTAATTAACATTCTGAACCGGTCGCCCATATCCATGATTGAGACATTAATGCCCTGACCCATTGCAACATCAAATACAAGTCTGATCGGGTCATCTTTATCACCAATTCCAAGTTCATGGACCTCCATGGAGGATTTTCCTTCAGCAATGCTGGGACAAACTTCCAGCATATGTGCTCCCAGCACCTTCATTCCTGCTGGATCCATATGATAGGTATAATCTTCCATGAAGGAGGTACCACCCTCCAGGCCTGTGCTCATTACTTTCATAGCCCTCACGAGTGCGGCTGTTTTCCAGTCGCCCTCAGCACCAAATCCATAGCCCTCTGCCATAAGCCTTTGTACAGCATGGCCAGGTAGTTGCTTCAAGCCATGAAGATCTTCGAAAGTGGTTGTAAAGGCTTTGAAATTACCTGCCTCAAGAAAATCCCTCATCCCCAGTTCTATCCTTGCAGCCTCTATAAGGTTGTTGCGTTTATTCCCTCCTTCCTCAAGGCTGGGGGAGAGCTTATACTCCGAAGCAAGGAGTTCCACCTGATCTTTAATCCGATTCCCGGAGACAAGATTTATTGCTTCAACAATATCACCTACTCCATACCCATTTACTGAGTATCCGAATTTTAACTCGGCTTCCACCTTATCACCTTCTGTAACAGCAACTTCTCTCATGTTATCACCAATCCTGGCTATTTTCATAGCCTGCCAGTCATACCAGGCAACGGCAGCACGCATCCAGGTTGCCAGTTTTTTATGAATCTCCTCATTCTTCCAATGACCCACAACTACTTTTCGGTTTCTGCGCATCCTGCTCAGAATATAACCATATTCACGTCCGCCATGAGCACTCTGATTCAGGTTCATGTAATCCATGTCAATAGAGCTCCACGGTATATCCCTGTTATACTGTGTATGTAGATGAACAATGGGTTTATTCAGGACCTTGAGTCCGTTGATCCACATCTTTGCCGGGGAAAAAGTATGCATCCAGGTTATAATACCAACACAATTCTTTGAATTATTAGCCTCTTGAAGGATTTTTGTTATTGAATCAGGAGTGGTCAAAACCGGCTTATAAACTATAGTAACAGGAATATGCAATGAGTTTTTCAGTTCATTCACAATCTCCTGGGAATTAGAGCTGACCTTTTTAAGGGTGTCTTCTCCATACAGATGTTGGCTCCCGGTTAGAAACCATGCTTCATAATTTTTAAGGTCTTTTTCCATCCTGTTCAGTGTTTAATACTCAATTGCTACCAAAAATAGTCATTCATAGATATAATTATGCTCAAGAAAAATAAAACCCTACATTTGTGGTTCATTTTAATTTTATAATCATGAGTAGTGGAACAGTAAAATTTTTTAACAATTCTAAGGGATATGGCTTCATCACACCTGATGAAGGAGGTAAAGACGTATTTGTCCATATGAATGGATTAATCGATGAAATAGCTGAAGGAGACAAAGTAAGCTATGATGTAGAGGAAGGTCAAAAAGGATTAAACGCAGTAAATGTTAAAGTCTCTTAAAGTGTCACTTTAACTTATTTTTCTGTAGAAGCCTAGCCATGTTGTTAGGCTTTTTTTTATGGTTATTGCAGCAAGAAATGATAGGTAATAGTGCCCTGCTGTGTAAAGGCAGCATCGGTGCTTGGGTTGAAGCGGGCTTTTAAGGCGGCTTTGCGGGCGGCCTCAAGAAGTTCCTTGTTCAGGGTGTTGGTACCCTGGGCACCAGCTTCGGCATAGGTAACAATTCCCTCTTGGTTGACACGGATCTTGACAACTATCTTTCCTTCCTCCTGTACATTATAATCCGGTTTGGGCAGTGAGACAGGATTTCTGCCTGCCAGGCTGAAATCAACACCCCCTCCGCCTAATCCATCGAGATAATTATCTGAATCGGTTGAACCGGTAATATTTCCCTGGTTACCCTCGCCTTCGGTAATTCCTTCATTTCCGGAAGTCTCATCAGTGTTTGCCCTGCCGGTATAAAGGGCTCTTTCATTCACTTGTTGAGGTTCTTCTTCAGGTGGAGGTGGAGTTTCTTCGACTTTATCCACAACTTCTTCTACAGGGGTTTCCTTAACTTCTTCCTGATGATCCTCATCTTCACTTGCCTCAATAACCGGGGCATCTTCAAAATCCTGGGAGATGATCTCTTCCGAACTTTCTGTTGGGATAGATGCTTCCTGCGGCGGAGGTGGAGAAGTTTCGGGGATTTCACTGTACATGGGTTCTGTATCGCCGAAACCGGTTTCGTCCGTTCCGAAATTAATCAGAATGCCTTCTTCTACAGGCGGAGGATCAGGTATCATAAAACCGAAAAGGATTACGATTATCAGGATGATCCCATGGAACACGGCGGTTCCTAATATGCCTCTTTTGCTTTTGCCCATGGCTGAAAGCTATCTGGGAGATGTGGCCAGAATGAGTTTGTACCGGTTGTTTTTAGCAATGTTCATCACCTTGATGACCTCCTTCATGGGGACATTCTCGTCCACATGCAGAGATACGGTGGGTTCAGGCTCATTCTGAAGTCTTACCTGAAGTTCATACTCCAGCTGTGATACATCCACCCGTGTTGTCTCGATATAGAATTTGGCATCACGGGTTATTGAAACGGTTGTAATGGCATTTGCTGCCGTCTGGTGTTTGCTCTGAGGCAGCAACAATTTAAGTGCATTGGGAGCTATCAGGGTTGAGGTGATCATGAAAAATATCAGTAGAAGGAAGACGATGTCTGTCATCCCCGACATACTGAACTGCACACTTACCTTATTTCTTGACCTTAGCGCCATATGCTTTTATTTGGATACAGGTTCGTTTAGAAGATCAAGGAACTCCGTGGTATTTGCTTCCAGCTTGTTTACAACTTTTTCAACCCTTGCCACAAGAATATTGTAGGCAAAGTAGGCCACAATACCTACGATCAGTCCCGCTACAGTTGTGATAAGAGCCGTGTAGATACCTCTTGAGAGCAATGATACATCAATATTATTACCGGCCGATGCCATATCAACAAATGCCCGTATCATTCCCATGACGGTACCGAGAAATCCGATCATAGGTGCACCTCCTGCAACGGTCGCTAGGGTTGGCAGGCCTTTCTCAAGCTTGTAGATCTCCTGCATACCTGTATTTTCAATTGCACCATTGATGTCTGCCAGTGGCCTTCCGATCCGCTGTATTCCCTTTTCAATCATCCGGGCTGTTGGATTATTGTAGGACTGGCAGAGTGTTAGTGCATTTTCAACCTTGCCGTCATGGATATAATCCTTGATACGGTTCATGAAATTGGTATCGATTTGAGAGGCTTTATTAACTGCAAAATATCTTTCAAAAAAGATATATACTGCAACGACAGAAAGGATTACGATAGGCAGCATGACCCATCCGCCCTTCATTGCAAGTTCGAAAAAGGAGATTTTCATTGATCCCCCGGCAACTGCTGTAGAATCGGCGACTGCAACCTGTAAGAATGTTAATAGATTCATTTATACGTCTTTTTGATCGGATTGTAAGTTATTAATAAATAACGATTTTAATGTGAGTTTATTTCGCAAATCTACATTGCAAACATCAGGTAAAATACAACTGCACCTGCTACAAGCGGAACATTATCAACGATTGCTGAGAGAAAACCGATAATGCTGTCAAGTTTTCTCGCAAGCATGTCCAGGTGTCCTGCTGATTGAAGTGCAGAAACAGCGGTCAGTATTCCAAGGAAAAACAAGACTGTTTGTCTATTAGTTTCCGGAGCAGTGCAACCATGACAATCGTGGTTGTCAGGTTGTCAAGACAGGAAGAAGATTATGGTGGATATTTCAGCAAGGTGGTGGTATATCTCGTTGTCCCTAAAAGCAAAGCTGTCGCTGCTTTATCAATTTTCAGATCTCTAATTTGCTCCGGTAGTTGGTTCCTCTTCTAAAGACATATCCTCATCCTCAGCATCTTCTCTGGCCTTTTTTTTCTTTTTCCTGTTTTTTCCGGTAATAGCATCTCCGTAACGTTTTCCCAGTTCTCCAAAACTATTAAAGTCTTCCCGGTACACAAAGCCCACTCCCTGGGTATAATCCGCGGTTTTATACAACTGGTCGTGGTTATACCTGTTGTATGCTTTGAGACGCAGCCTTCCGTTATCCGTTAGTTTGACCTCAACATCAAAATCTCCCGCAATGGTTGAAGAATTGGTTCCCGTTGCAGCAGAATTGCTGCCTGTATTTACGTCCACATTTGTATGAATACTTACCCGGTTGTCAAATATCTGAGTACTCAGAGCCACTTCAACCTGGTCGCTGGTGATCTCATCACCTGGCCGATAATTAACACCGATATCAAAATCGTTACTAATCTGGGAAAGCCAGTTGCTCAGCTGATTAGAAAGAAGTTCACTGGCTGTAACCCCGGCCACTCCTGCGCTGGCGGTCCCTGTTGATCCTCCGCTTGATGTTGCGGTAGAAGAGAAATTATTAATCACCAGGAGTGACAGGAATTGTTTGGTTAGTTCTTCATCGGTTGTAATGGCATTCCGGACGACATTTTTTGTTTCTTCTTCAGCCGTAGGGAGTACAATGTCGAAGCTTATTAAGGGACTCAGAAGATTTCCCTCCATGATGAGGTGGCATTCAACAGGCATCCTTTTTTTAAGGTATTCCGGAGGATCGGGCACAAGAGAACCGGGTGCAGCTTTTGCATGGTATATGGCCCTCAGGTCTATAATAGCTGCTGTCGGATCCCCATTCCATGTAATGGTACCGCCTCTCTGAATCTTCAGCCTTTTATTGATAATATTCTGAAGGGTGAAAAGGTACTCCCCCCTTTCAATTGTATAATCACCCAGCATCTGAAAGCCGTCGTTGGGATTGGAGCTGAGATGAATATTCCCGTTTCCATTGCCCTGCAGGATATCTCCAACTCTGGGATCAAAAATGATCTCTGCTGTGGCATCTTCAGTTACTTCAAGCTGAAAATCAAGGGTCAGTCCACCGAGATCCACCCTGTATTCCTCTTCCAGGTCTCTTTTAATTTCATCTGTATCTGAGTGGATAAAGGTTATAAAATTATTTTCCTTTATATCCCGGCCCTGGTTAATAGGGATAAAAATATGTGTTCCTCGCTCTGTCCGGGCTGCAATTACCAGTTGTAAATCCCCCGGTGATCCTGACAGTCCCACTCTCCCGGTGACATTTGCATCCCCGTAATATTGCTGGTTGTGTACTTCACGGGTATTCAGGAAAGTGAAATTATCTGCATCCAGATTGAAATCCAGCCTCGGGTCTCTTAAATAATCAGTTTCAATACTGCCATTTAATAAAGCCCTGCTGCCTTTCTTATCATACACATTGATATCTGTAAACAGAAAATTATTATTCTGGATCTTTACCTTGTCAGAGAAACTGTAGCCGGTTTGAAGGTAATCAAGTACAAAGGATGTCTTCTGGATACTGATCTCCCCATTCATAACAGGTTTGTCAAGCGTTCCGGACAAGTATATTGTCCCATTTGAAATGCCCTCGAGGTCACTGATAATATTTGCAATATATGGCTGGAATATATTCAGTTTCAATTTATCAAGGCTCAGATCAAAATCAAGCTTCCTGGTTTCAGGAAAGTAATCACCAGATACAACAAGGGTTTTAAGATTTCCTCTCATCGCCTCCAATTCAACCTGGATTTTTTGTTCCGGGTTTACCCAGTTAGCCTGAATGAAGGTGTTTCCCAGCATTTCTTCATTTATGCTCAGGCTGTCAATGCTCATATCTGAAAGGAACACCAGGTTTTGGTATACTCCTGAGATCGTTGAGTTTCCGTTAAGGATCCCGGAAAGGTTAAGCTCCCCGAAAGCACTGTTCATCTGTGCCAGGTCAAGATTATCAAAGGTGAAATTCAGCCTGTCATCAGGATTCTCAGAAATGACTCCGTCTATACCGAGAGACTGTGATGAATGCGCGATCCGAAAATTTTCAAACTTAAAATTCGTAGTGTCAATGGAGACAAATGAAGGATTAATTGTCCATATGGTATCTCCCATAACAACTTCACTCTCATTAAGTTTCAAATCTATTCTGGGTAATATATTTCTTTTCCTGTATTCAAATTCTGCCTCTCCGCTGATCGTTCCCATGTATAGATTATCAGGGTTCTTGTTATGCCAGTCGATACTATAGATGAATTCATCATTAAAGGCACTTGCAGTGAGCAACAGGTTTTCCATCTTAAGCTTTGAACCTGCTTCTACGCTAGCACTTGTTATTTCCAGTTCGGCCATTATCGAATCCGAAGAGAGCTTTACTCTGAGTTCCTCAAAATTGTTGCTCTCCCACTGGAGGCCAGGGAATTCACCTGTCAGATTAAATTCCCTGATGGAAGGATTGTAAGTACCATGTACTATTGAATTTTTTGCAATCTCAACGTCAGGATAGAAAAAATCTGTTATTGGGAATGTATTTTTAAAGTGAAATGAATATCGGAAATCATTGTAGCTTGCATTTTCTTCAACTGGAATTTTCATAAGGTTCCGGAAGGATGGAATATGGTGAGCCAGCAGCATACCGGCAGCTTTTCCGATATCCTCAAATTCATATCTGCCGATTATTTCCGCATCAACAAGGTCTGAGCTAAGCATCATCTGGTTCGTGTCGGGACGGTGATGGGCAATCAGGTTGAAATCATAAATCTGTATCTGTTTGTCCTGCTTCTGGAACAGGGAATTTACGAGTTTGATTTCCCCATCAAAATCATCCAAATTGGCACCGATAAAATTTGCTCTCAGATAACAGGAAAGCGTATAGGTAGGATCAGATGTTGCAATATTAAGGTTATTTAGCAATGCCTTGTCCACGTCTGCAGTAAAGTCAAAGACCGGGAGGGTATCCGTAAAATCAATCTTACCGAAGAATTCCATCTTGAGGTTGGGATCTGCAATAGAAAATGAACCGTCAAATTTTCTGTTGGATAGATCTGCAACCAGGTACATGTTCTGATAGGGATACCCATTCAGTTCCAGAAGGTAAATGTATCCGTCCATCTTGGCGCTGAGTTCTCCTCCACGGTAGCTTATTCCTTCCACATTGCTCTTCATGCTAAGCTTACCGGCAAGTTCTTCGAGGTCTGCAATTTCCCCCAGTTTAAATCCCTCTGTACTTATCTCTCCTTTGAAATGTACATTTTCATCCGCATCAGGCCTGATAGAAAGGTCAGATGATATATTTCCCATGTCTGTTATGAAGGATCCATAGGTGACAAAATCATTATAGAAACCGGCAAACTTTCCATGGTAACTGATATTGCCCAGATCGCTAAGATTCTCAGGGATAACAATAGTATCTCCGGAACTGCCGGGCAACTGAAATGATTCGATATCGGAAACGCTTGTTGTAAGATCTTCGATATCGAAATACATATACGTTTCCTGGATGTCTGGCAGTCCCATCAGGTCAAAACTCCCTGAAAAGTGACTGTTTTTACCGTACGCCAGAACAATATCATCTCCCTTAAAAGAATTTATCCTTCCCCGCAGTCCCCCGGACATCTTAATCGATTCATTTGTCCCTTTAAACCTCCATGCAAAATATGCAACATCCGGAAGGTAAAAGGTAGAGGGTAGGAACCTGTAGTCAAGTTTTACCTTGCTGAGTATTCCCGTTTTCCCAAATTCGTCTTCTCCGAAATCCTTCCATGTATTAAACCGGAAATCAATCCTTTCTGCCCTGACATCTGTTTCCTCGGTATAAAAATGGACATCCCTCCAGTAAAAAAATTCCTTGTTGATGTAGACTGTCGATTCAAGATGTTCCATTTTAAAACCACTCTTCTCACGGAATGAGAGGTGATCAATCTTAAACTTTATAGTATCATTAGCTACTTTAAATTCCCGTACGTTAAGGTCCATATCCTCAATACGCAATTTTGTGAAATTTATCCCGTAAGGAACCTCCTTTGGTTTGTAGTTATGGTCAAGTATGAAACGAGAATCATTTAGATCTATGGCTTCAACGCTTACCGTCCATTTCTTAGTGCTTGTAGTATCAGCGGACTTTCTGAGTGCATCGACTATAAAAGACAGGTTGTTAACTCTGGCAGTGTCTGTTGCAATCCTGATGGTTGCATTTTCCAGTTTAAGCCTGGACAGAATAATTTTTCCCTCGTTTCGACTCATTTTCTTTAGTGTGGCAACCATAAGGGGTGTATATAGCAGGGAATCACCATACTGGTCCATGAGGGTTACTTCCTTCATTACTACACGGTTAAAGAAAATAAGATCAAGAGATTCTATGGAGAAATCTGCCTGCAGATTCTCAGAAACGGCAGAGGCAATCTTTTTGGCAAGGATGGTCTGTATCTGTTTGTTTTGCAAAACAATAAAGGCAGTTGCAGGGATTGCAAACAACGCAATAGCAATTATAACCAGTATTTTAACTACTTTTTTTATAATTTCGACGATTAAAAGACACCTCTGTCTGTTAAACGTAAATAAAGTAAAAATAGTTCAAATAGTCTCATTTTCTTATCATTAAGATGCCCATAACAATCCTTGGAATAGAATCATCCTGTGACGATACAGCAGCCGCAATTGTCCGCGACGGAATATTGCTTTCAAATGTGATAGCTAATCAGGATGTTCATAAAAAATACGGAGGTGTGGTTCCAGAACTGGCATCAAGGGCACATCAGCAGAACATTATCCCGGTGGTTGACCGGGCAATTAGGGATGCAGGGGTTAAGCCGGTGGAGCTTTCCGCAGTTGCTTTTACCAGGGGACCCGGACTTCTGGGTTCGCTTCTCGTAGGTACCTCATTTGCCAAGGGATTTGCCCTTGCCAGGAATATTCCGATTGTGGAAGTAAACCATTTGCAGGCACATATTTTAGTGCACTTCCTAAAAATGAAGGAAAACGATACAAAAAAGCCCTCCTTTCCATTTCTCAGCCTGCTGGTTTCCGGGGGACATACGCAATTGTTGATTGTAAGAGATTACGATCAAATGGAAACTATCGGTAAAACCATTGATGATGCTGCAGGGGAAGCCTTTGACAAATGTGCCAAAGTTATGGGGCTGCCGTATCCCGGTGGACCGATGGTGGATAAATATTCAGTAGAAGGCAATCCGGATGCATTTAAGTTCAGTAAGCCGAGGGTAGGGGGACTTGATTTTAGTTTTAGCGGATTGAAGACCTCATTTTTGTATTTCCTGAGAGATCGGATGAAGGAGGACCCGGAGTTTTCCTCAAAATACAGAAACGATCTTTCTGCTTCTATCCAGAAGACAATCGTTGATATACTTTCCGATAAACTTGAAATGGCATACCGGCAGACCGGCATAAGGGAGATCGTATTAGCAGGTGGAGTGTCGGCCAATTCAGGATTGAGAAAGAGAATGGAAGATCTTGCAGTAAAAAATAATTGGAAGGTCTATATTCCCCAGGCCCGCCTGACTACCGATAATGCTGCCATGATTGCTATTACCGGTTACTTCAAGTTTCTTTCCGGAGAGTTCGCAGGACTTGATATCACCCCGATGGCAAGAATGCCTTTGTAGTTGTACAGGATAATCAAGAACGTATTAATTTTATTATCAAAAAGTGTTATCTTTAAAATCAGATACACAGGAATGGAACCTTTAACAATAGAAGGCACTAGAAAAACACCGATGGTGATGCTTAATCCTGATGGCAAGATCATGATCAGCGGACGTTCCATACCTGAAGATGCCTCAAAATTTTTCAACGTTATCCTGACCTGGATACTTGAATATGTGAATTCACCCAAGGAATTAACTACCATAGATGTTGAACTGGAATATTTTAACAGTGGTTCAGCGAAGTTCGTAATGCAGATCCTTCGTGAACTAAGCGAAGTAATTCATACTGGTAAGGAATTGAAGATCAACTGGTATTATGAAGAAGGTGATGATGATATCCTGGAGAGGGGTGAGTATTATGCCAGCATCCTTGACCTTGAGATTAATTTTATCGAAACAGAGTAGGACCAGTCTGTTTGTCATAGTATTCAACAAGCCGGATCAATTCTTCGTCTGATTTGAGGTCCGGTTTTTCCTTTTTGAGGTATTGTTCAATTTCCGTTGATGCAGGTTCCATAATCTTGAGAATGGAATTTTTCTTTGGCTTCAACCGCCTTATCCCCTCGGAACCGGTATCAATGTACCAGCTATATTCATCTTTATATTCATCGTATCTGTTTTCTCTGCTGTAGGGTCCGGTATAATCAGCTTCATAAAATGCCTTGGAATAATACTTATATAGTATGCTCTCGCCCTCATAAAGTATTTTCATAAGGATAATTTTCTTTTTGTCTTCGAGGAAAACCTGCCTGAAAAGAACAGTACTGTCAGGCAAATGTTGAAATTCAACATAATCAATCTGTCTGGATTCAATTCTATAGTGCTCATTCCCCTTTTTAAAAATAAGGCGGTTATTATAACAGTCGTAATTGATCAAGTAGTTTTTAACCATGGTCTTATTTGAAAAATAAATATTTCCCTTCTTAAACTCTTTAAAGACGTAGGGTGTGCCCAGGGTTCCGTAAGCCTCCCCGTTCATTGAATTTAACTGCTCAGGGGTTGCATGGAGGAGTTCTCCCAGGTTAATATTATTGATGTAAATCCCTGTTTCCTGGCAGAAGGAAGAAAGAGGCAATAAGAGGGAAATAATAAATAGTATTTTCCTCATTTTATTTAAAATTCCAGTGTAAATGTAGTGCCTTTCTCATCGGAATGAAAATATATAGATCCCTTGTGCAGCCTCATGATTTGCCTCGACAGGCTCAGACCAATTCCGGATCCTTTTTTCCTGGTTGTGAAAAAGGGAATAAATACCTTGTCTGCATATTCAGGATCAATCCCTTTACCGTTGTCTGAAACCCGAATGTTGGTTTTGCCATCCTGAGATTCAATTCCCAGCCGGATTGTTTTCATTTTCCTGCTTTCAACTGCGTCCATTGAATTATTCAGGAGATTAATAAGCACCTGGTGTATCATCTGCGCATCCGCCCAGATACTCAGGTCGAGAGTAGAATCTGATATACTGAAATCTATATCAGCCTGTTCCATATCTCTGGCGAACAGGTTTTCTATGTGTCCGAACAGTGAACTCACAGGAATAGATTCAAATGTGGGTTTGGGTAGGCGGGTCAGGTTTTTATAGTCGGAAACGAATTTCACCAGTCCCTTGCTGCGCTCTTCAATCGTAGAAAGACCTGAATACATATCTTCCAGATCATCCTCTTCCAGGTCATCCAGTGTACGGCGTCTGCCATGTTCATCCATCAGCATCTCATTGATAGCAGCACTAAGTGATGAAACGGGTGTAACTGAATTCATGATCTCATGAGTGAGGACCCTGATTAGTTTCTGCCAGGAATCCAGTTCCTGCTCATCCAACTCATGACGGATGTCCTGGAGTGAGACCAGCTTGTAATTCTTCTCTCTGATCCTTACGCCGGTTGCGGTTACCGCGAGTCTCATGACTTCCTCTTCATTGCTGATCCTGATAAGTTCTCTCTTGCCGACTTCCAGGTCTATCATTCCCCTGTATAACTCCGGAGACTCAGCCTTTAAAGGCTCCAGGTTGCTGACACCTGTTCGTTTAAACAATCTTGAAGCAGCCTTGTTGAATAATATGACTTCCCCTTCCGTGTCAAAACAAACCAATGCAACCTGAATATGTTCCAGTACTATCTGGAGATACTGATATTGCGCTGCCTGATCAATTTTTGCCTCTTTGTACAATGAAAGGACCTCCTTATAACTTGATTCCAGATCACGGAAAGTTTTTTCAGAATACTTTCTTCTGTAGGAGCGTGTAAAATCCTGGTACTTCAGAGACTCCAGAAGATTAATGAATTCCAGGTTTGACCTGTCAATAAAACGGTATAGCTCAATAAGCAACAGGACTACCAGCAAGGCTGAAACACCTGTTCCCACATACCACTTCTCCTGGCTCATGGCAAAATACATCAGTCCCATAAAACCAGCAATCAGCAAAACTCTGATCAGTATCCTTATGCGGTGGCTACGAAATACCATATTTTGTCATTTTCCGGTAAAGAGTGGTCCTTGCCATACCAAGCTCTTCAGCCGCCCTGCTAATGTTATAATGATGTCTTTCAAGGGACTGTTGTATTGTTTCTGATTCCACGTCATCCATCCTGAAACCTGTAGGTACTGTGGGACTGCCCGCAGGTCTTGAGATAAATAAATCGGAAGGTTTTATTACCAGCGACTCGTCCAGGATAATAGCCCTTTCGATCACATGTTGAAGTTCACGAATATTTCCGGGCCAGGCATACTCCTTTAATTTCTGGTAAGAATCGTCCTGCAGCTTAATTCCCTCCTTCTTGTATTTTCTTGCATTTAATGCAATGAAATGGTCTGTTAAAAGGGGAATATCTTCCTTTCTTTCCCTGAGGGATGGGATTTTTATCTCAACTGTGTTTATCCTGTACAGAAGGTCTTCCCTGAATGATCGTTCTTTAACCATTGTATACAGTGGCATATTAGTGGCGGAAATCAGGCGAATATCTATCGGCGTTTCCCTGCTTGATCCAACCCTGTTAATCACACGGTTCTGTATGGCCGATAACAATTTGGCCTGAAGCGGTAGGGAAAGATTGCCAATCTCATCCAGGAACAGGGTGCCTCCGCTTGCCACCTCAAACCTTCCGCTGCGGTCTTCCCTGGCGTCGGTGAAGGCTCCCTTAACATGTCCGAATAGTTCACTTTCAAAAAGAGTCTCGGGGATGGCACCCAGATCAACGGAGACGAATATCTCATCAGCACGATCGGATGCCCTGTGCAGGGCCCTGGCAATTAACTCCTTGCCTGTCCCGTTTTCACCCAGTATCAGGACGTTAGCCTCAGTTTTGGCTACTTTGTTCACGGAATCCAGAACATGTTTGATCCGGGTGGAACGCCCAATTATTTCAACAAATTCCTGATCCATATCATGGTGAAGCAACTCTTGTTTTTTCCTTAGATCTTCAATTTCCTTACCCGATTGGTGAAGTTTGTAAACGTTTATTATTGTTGCGAGGAGCTTCTGATTGTCCCATGGCTTCACTATAAAATCAGAGGCACCTTCCTGCATAGCCTTTACCGCCAGGTCAATATCACCATAAGCTGTCATCATAACCACATGGGATGAGGGCACAGCTTTCATAATTTCCCGGAGCCATTTAAGACCTTCTTTTCCACTTGTTGCGCCTGCACTGAAATTCATATCCAGCAATATCACGTCAAAGGATTCTTCAAGCAGGCGGTTTATTACCTTTGATGGATCTGTTTCCACCTGGATTTTACCGAACTGTTTTTTCAGAACTATCCGGGCCGTTAGCAGGATGTCCCTGTCGTCATCAATGATTAGTATTTTACCAGGATTATGGTCCATTGTCTGTATTTCCGTATGCAATTTGCTGGCTAAACCTCGGATTTGAAGTTATTAATTGTTTCACTTTGAAACAAAAAAATGTTTCAATTTGATACATACATGTGATTAACTCACCTTAGGTGTTAATGGTTAATCGTCTTAAATACAGTATGTTGTTTCGTATGGTATGCATCTTGCATAATGGAGGAATACCCAAACTAAATTAATTACTATGATACAGACCAAAGAACTCGTAAAAGTCTTTCGCACCGATGAGGTCGAAACCACAGCATTAAACAAGGTAAACCTAGAGGTAAATACAGGTGATTTTGTCGCTATTATGGGTCCATCCGGATGCGGTAAATCAACCCTGCTCAACATCATCGGCCTGCTTGATAATCCAACTGACGGGGAGTTGTACTTTAATGGAACCGAGGTTGCCAAATTTAAGGAGCGCCAGCGTACCAATATGCGCAAGGGTAATATCGGTTTTGTTTTCCAGAGTTTCAACCTGATTGATGAGCTTACCGTATATGAAAATGTTGAACTTCCGCTGCTGTATATGAATGTTTCGTCGGCCGAGCGTAAGCAGAAAGTCATCGAAGTACTTGACCGCATGAAAATAGCTCACAGGAAAAAGCATTTTCCACAGCAGCTCAGTGGTGGACAACAGCAAAGGGTTGCCATCTCCAGAGCAGTCGTTACCAACCCAAAACTTATACTTGCGGATGAGCCAACCGGAAACCTGGACTCAGCAAATGGTGAAGAAGTAATGAACCTTCTGACCGAACTGAACCAGGAAGGCACGACCATCATTATGGTTACTCACTCACCGAGTGATGCAGAAAAGGCACATCGCATCATTCAACTATTTGATGGCCACATAGTAACAGAGAATATAAAGAAAATGCTTTAGGCGGATTCATTGTTTTCCTTTAGAGTTTTATAGGATATGTTACGCAATTACCTTACAACCGCACTCCGCTACCTGCTTAAGAATCCGGTCTATGCATTTATCAATGTATTTGGTCTCTCCATTGGACTGACCTGTGCGCTGTTGATCCTTCTTTTCATAAAGAATGAGTTCAGCTATGACAGGTTTCATGTTAGCAGGGATAATCTGCACAGGCTTGTTTTTGAGTTTGCCGACCAGGAAGGGGAGATCCGTTCTCCGCAAATGACGGCCCCAGTCGGACCTGACATGGTAGCCGAATTCCCTGAGGTGATTAGGGCCTCCCGTTTTACCTGGCCTTATGATGGATTCCTTAGCTATGATGAATCTGCATACACTGCTGAAAAAGTAATGTATGCCGATTCCACCTTTTTTCAGATGTTCTCATTTAACTTGCTCAGGGGGGATCCGAATAGGTCACTCTCGGAGCCCTGGTCCCTCGTTCTGGGTGAGGAAATTGCTAGGAATATTTTCGGGGAAGAAGATCCCATCGGAAAAATTGTACGGTGGAATAACAGGGATGAACTTACCGTGACAGGAATTGTTGAAAAGCCACCTTCGAATTCTCATTTCCAGTTTCATTCCCTTATTTCATTTTCTAGCAAATACCTTGATAAGCAATCCTATATGGGCTGGAATGGGGGAATGCAATATTATCACTACCTGGAACTGGTTCCCGGCGCAAATGCCGCTGCACTTGAAGCAAAGTTCCCCGACTTCATGTATAAGAATATCAATCATATATATGAAGAATCGGGTTCTTCAATTACAG
Organism: Bacteroides sp.; assembly: GCA_011053095.1. Taxonomy (GTDB): domain Bacteria; phylum Bacteroidota; class Bacteroidia; order Bacteroidales; family SM23-62; genus SM23-62. The sequence goes on along the minus strand of DRHS01000233.1, from coordinate 10,529 downwards.
CCTTTCTGCAGTCAATATCACGGGTACACCTTAATTCCGGGTATGTGGGTGAGATGGGTCCGACAGGTAATATGAATACAATCTATATTTATTCTGCAATCGCCCTGTTTATCCTTTTTATTGCCTGTATTAACTTTATGAACCTGACGACTGCCATGGCGACCAAACGAGCCAGAGAGGTCGGGATGAGGAAGGTTTTCGGGGCAGGCAGATCATCACTGATACGTCAATTCCTTGGAGAATCAATAGCCATGAGCATGATTGGACTCGTGCTTGCTCTGGTACTTATCGAGATACTTTTACCCTCCTTTGAACAAATCGTATCCAGGGAACTGGAACTCTACCAGTGGAGGAACATTGATCTTCTTATCGGAATACCAGCGCTCATGTTTGTAGTGGGACTCCTGGCCGGATCATATCCTGCATTCTACCTTTCTGCCTTTAAACCCACAGCCGTTCTGAAAGGGATATTCAGGGGGGTAAGGGGATACACAGGACTGCGAAACAGTCTGGTTTTTTTCCAGTTTGCCATAAGCATCATCCTGATAATATGTACCCTGGTGATCTATGTACAACTTGGCTATATCCGGTCAATGGACGTCGGTTACCGTAAAGATGATGTAATAGCCCTGCAATTTACCAGCGATTCGTTCAAATCCAAATACTTTGAATTGAAAGAGAAACTCGCTGAATTACCGGATATATTGAGCACGAGCGCCACTTCTGAACCACCGGGTGCGGGATTCACACAGAACGGTTACAGGCCCGAAGGGTATGAACGCTCGATCATGTTTTACGCTTTGGATGTGGATTATGACTATGTCAGTACCATGGGATTGCAGGTAATCCAGGGTAGATGGTTCTCGCAAGATTTTTCTACAGACCAGGATGCTTATTTGGTCAACGAAACACTGGCTAAACAGTTGGGATGGGAAGATCCGGTTGGGAAGACAATAAACAGGAGCGGTGACCATATAATAATAGGGGTTGTGAAAGATTTCCAGTTCGCTTCGGTGCACAGCGAGATTGGTCCCCTGATATTCACCATGAAACCATACAGCGGTTTCGACTACATGATGGTGCGATTCAATACTGCCAATCTTCCAAAGCTTATGGCACAGATCGAAAGAGCATGGAAAAATATTGATCCCAATGAGCCTTTTGAGTATACTTTCATGGATGAAGTGTTTGACGAAGTTTACCGGTCTGAACAGCAGATGAGCAAGCTACTGCTTTATGTGGCCATCATGGCAATACTGATTGCCTGCATGGGATTGTTCGGACTTGCTCTTTATTCCACCCAGCAGAGAACAAGGGAGATAGGAGTGAGAAAAGTATACGGTTCAACGGTAACCGGTGTAATGACCCTTCTCTCCGGAAGATTTACCCGCTGGGTGATCCTGGCCAACATCCTGGCCCTGCCTGTAGCCTACATAATAATGAAAAAATACATGCAGATCTATGCCTATCGAATCAATTTCCCGGTATGGATCTTCCTGGTAACTGCGCTTGGGGTATACCTGGTCGCCCTTCTTACCATTGGCTACCAGAGCTATAAGGCGGGAAATACAAACCCGGGGGGTGCACTGAGATATGAGTGATCATTAACATATTTTAACACTCCCAGGGTAATTTTCAGGGATTACTCCGCGTTCTCTTCTAAACTCTTGAATTATGGAAGTCCCCGTCCCACGCAGAAATTCATTTTGGCATTCACTCAGTTTTAAGCTCGCTGTTGTAGGTATCCTGATAATTCTGATGTTGATTCCCGGTGCTATGATCCAGGATCTGATAAGGGATAGGGAACAGACCCAGCTTGATGTGATAACCGAGATCGGTTCGAAATGGGGAACAGGACAAACCCTTACCGGTCCCATACTGACCATTCCTTACCATGTCTATATTGAAGAGGACGGAAAGACCTATAAACAAATTCATCACGCTCATTTTCTCCCTGAAAATCTATGGATAGAAACCGTGGTCGAGCCGGAGATCCGCTACCGGGGTATTTACAAGACAGTAGTTTACAGCTCACGGATCCGGATACATGGCAGTTTCCTTTCTCCCGATCCGGCAAAGCTCAAACTGAACAAGGCAAACTTTCTGTTGGGGGATGCTTTTCTGCAGGTAGGGATTCCTGATATGCGCGGAATACAGGAAGAGCTCCTCATTCAATGGAATCAGGAAATACTTGAGGCTGAACCGGGTATACCCTCTCACGATGTCGTCTCATCAGGATTCCATTCCAGGGTTCTTCTTGACAATTCAGATGCTTATTCATTTGATTTTGAACTGATTCTGAATGGAAGTGATTTTCTCAATTTTACACCAACAGGGAAGTTCACTGAACTTAAAATGGTGTCGGACTGGGAGCATCCCAAATTTGACGGAGCATTCCTGCCAGATGAGAGAGAGGTCACCGATAAAGGATTTTCAGCACGATGGCAGGTACTTCATCTGAACCGGAATTTTCCTCAATACTGGACCGGTAATGCACACTACACAGAAGAGGCTGCTTTCGGAGTCAGCCTGATCCTGCCGGTTGATCAGTATCAGAAAACCATGCGCTCGGCTAAATATGCCATAATGTTCATCTCCCTTACATTCATGATCTTTTTCTTTGTTGAAGTTCTCAATAAAAAAAGGATTCATCCGGTACAGTATCTTCTCGTCGGACTGAGTCTCAGTATTTTCTATGTGCTCCTGTTATCACTCGGTGAGCAGATAGGATTCAACTGGGCCTACCTGGTATCAAGTCTGGGGGTTGTGTCACTCATCACAGCATACTCTGCTACAGTTTTCAAGAACCGGAGACTGACACTTATCCTGGCAATCTGCCTTGTGATCCTATATGTATTCCTTTTTTCACTTATTCAGCTTAAAGATTACGCCCTGCTGATGGGTGGTGTCGGACTATTCACAGCAATGGCCCTGATAATGTATGCCTCCCGTAATGTGGACTGGTACGGCGAAAGCTCTGTAAAGGATAAGGACAGCCAGATCGGATTCTGATAACACCAGTTCTGTTCCCGCATGTTAATCCGGCTGCAGCGATAAAAAATTGCTTATTTTGCAGAAACGAAATTTTCCGGCCATGAAAAAAACGATCCTGCTTTTGGTAATTTGCTTCTTCATCTCCGGGATACTGCAAGCCCAGGAGACAAAACAATCTCCTGACGATATTCCCAAAACTGCCCTTGTACTGATCGATATCCAGGCTTTCTACTTTGATACCACCAAGGCACCTCTTACAGGGCGGTATGAAGCCAGTGAGAAATCGGCTGCCATCCTGAAACATTTCCGCGAGACCGGCCAGGAAGTAATCCACATCATGCATAAGGGGGGAGGGGATATTCATGAATATGTTAAACCCCTTCCGGGGGAAACGATCTTTGTCAAGGAACACGTAAGCTGTTTTCGGGAGACCCCCCTGCTGGAGCATCTGAAGGAGAATGAGGTTGAACGGCTGGTGATCGTGGGGATGATGACCCACATGTGTGTGGAAGCTGCTACCCGCTCAGCTGATGACCTTGGTTTCCAGACTGTGCTTATCCACGATGCCTGCGCTACCCGTGATCTGAAGTATGGCGATGATGTTGTCGCAGCAAAGGATGTCCATCTTTCCACACTCAGTACGCTCAGGGCTTACGCAAATGTCCAGAGCACAGCTGAATTCCTAGGGGAATAGTCCACCAGTCCCGGTAGGTAGTCAAAAAACATAAGGAGAATGATTAAATAATTAGAAGCGGATTATAAGTGATTCTTGTATTTAGACCTTTCCACAGTTATTCACATTGAGACAAGTCTTAATTTCTTAATAATCAACTCCTTAATCAAATCGATAGCTGGGGGAAATACTTTTCTTAAATCAATCTCATCGGTCTGGTTCACTAACTTTTTTATATTATACATGAATGTATTCTTGATCTCAGTGGCAATGTTAACCTTGCAAACTCCAAATTCGACAGCTTTTATTATCTGATCGTCAGGAACACCGGAACTGCCGTGGAGCACAAGGAATGCGTCGGTAATTTGGCTAATCTTGCGAAGTCTTTCAAAATCCAATTTGGGTTTCTCCTTATAATTTCCGTGCGCCGTTCCGATTGCAACGGCCAGTGCATTCACGCCTGTTGCATTGACAAAAAGATCCACATCCCCAGGTTCAGTGTAGCCTGTTTTATCCGTCGATTGACCTAGTTTAGCCACATATCCAAGTTCAGCCTCAACATTTGCTCCATAATTGGCAGCCAGTTTTACTACCCTCCTGGTTATTTCAATGTTTTTTTCCAGAGGAAATTCAGAGGCATCTATCATCACCGAATCCAGACCTGCTTTCAGGCACTGTTCAATCAGCTCATATGAATCGGCATGATCAAGGTGAATCCATGATTCAACCCTGTAATATTCAATTGCGGAGCGGGCAAGTGCAACTGCATTCTGGAGGCCCATGTATTGAATCGAACTTTTTGTAAGCTGCAGAATGACAGGGAGTTGTATTTCCTTTGCTGCCTCCATGATGCCTTTAAGTGTTTCGAAATTGTAAAAATTCGTGGCTAGTAAGGCTTTTTGCCCTTCCTGGAATTCCTTTAGCTTTTCTATTAATTTCATTTTAATATCCCGGAGTTTATCTATTCCATTCTGTAATCAAATTGTTCCATTGCAGTTTCTTTTACTTTCTCAATGTTTTCAAATGAAGTAGTACCTCCTGCAGATGTTGTATTTATGGCGCCTGTGAGGTTTCCAAGTTCAAGACATTCGTCAAGATCTTTCTTTTGAAGGAAATTGTAAATGAATCCTGCATTGAAACTGTCACCCGCACCAATAGTATCTACAACACTGTCATTTAGAAAAGGTTTCTTCTTCAGTATTTGTCCATTTATACATCCAATCGAACCTTTGTTACCCATCTTTACAGCAATTGTATGAGCATAATCCTTAACAGAATCAAGTGCATTATGTACATCTTTCTGCCCGGTCAGGGCCAAAAATTCCTGAGTATTTGGAAGAAATACATCAATTAGGGGTAACAATTCTTTTAGATTCAGGTCCCATTTTTCAGAAGGATCCCATTGTGGGTCCAGAGAGGTAGAAATATCCAGCTCTTTGGCTTGTCTGAGTATCTCCGGTATTCTATTCAGAATTCCGGTTTGAAGGAAAACCGACGAAATGTGAATATGCCTGCAATGCTGTATTATCTCCGTGGTAATATCGTCAAATATCAATTGTTCCATTGCTCCGGGATGTGTAAGCATCGCCCTGTCTTCCCCATAATTCAATACGATTGTTGCTCCCGTTTTGTATTCTGAACTCCGGATTATGAACTCAGTGGATACTCCCGATTGCTCAAGAGTATCAGTTACCAGTGACCCAAAATCATCGTTGCCGATCTTACCCAGAAAAGCAACCCTGGCCCCGAGTATACTCAGGTTGCTAGCGAAAATAGCCGAAGAACTGCCCATTAACAGCTGCATATCCCTTGCTAATATTTCGGTATTCATCCGCGGAAACTCTGCAATGTTATTCAGTATCAAGTCAACGTTGAGTTCTCCAATAACAATTACATCGAATTTTTTCATCAGCCGGTAAATTCCTGTTACAACGAACTAATTTCAATTTTATCCAGAAGCCTTTCAACATCTGATTTATGGAGCATGCCCAAATCTTTCCTCAGACAATTGGCGGCTCCGCAAGCCACACCCAATCTTACCAGATCATCTGTTTTTATTTTTCTGATTGTGCCGGTCGCCAGACCTGCAGTCAGGCAATCACCACTCCCAACCGCACTATGAATGTTATCGAGTATGACATTCCCATGGATGATTGATTCATCAAATCCAAGATACAAACCCTCCGGTCCGGCTGTGATGGCTACAAGTTCAGCATAGGTCCCTAAATAGTCTATCATTTCAGGAATATCGGATAAACCTGTAAGACTTCTACATTCATTATAATTCAAATGAATCGCATAAGGCTTCTCCCTCAAACCATTCCTGAATGGTTCTCCCGTAGCATCCAGGAAAACTGGTATACTCGATTTCCTGGCAATCTTTATCAGTTCGGCATATCCCTGAGATGTAGATCCTTTGGGCCAGGAACCGCTCATCGTGATAACATTGGAAGCTTTTGCAGCCAATTCAAATTCACGTGTAAATAATCGCAAATCTTCAGAAGTAATTTCAGGACCGCATCCCCGAAGTTCTGTGTCATCATAGGCACCGTCCGATTTATAAGTATAACATGATCTGGACCATTCAGTTATTTCAGGACCGATGCAATTTATGTTTTTCTTAAAACATTCATTTTTTATCCATTTGCCTGTTTCAGCTCCCCAGAAGGCTAAAAGAGTGACTTCATGTCCCAATTCTGCTGCTGCCATTGCGACATGTACACCTTTGCCACCCGGATATCTTTCTTCACGCAATGCATGATGAACCTTACCGGGTTCTAAAGAATCTGTCCATATATAATAATCGACCGAAGGATTTGGACAAACAGCTAACAGCATAATAGGTTTTTATTAGCTAAAGTTATGTGTTAAATTCTATCTGAAAATGATTGTTCCAAATTTTGATGGTGTGTGAAACCTCGTGAAAGTTGGAGACCATGCATAGCTGGTTGGACCTAAATCATCCCGGTCCAGACGGTAAAAATTTATTCTCCAATTGTATTCTTTTATTTGCTCAATATTGAAATCACTCTCCAGCGAAGTAAAGGGAATAGCCATTTCCACAGTCCATAGTGAGTCGTGATCAGAATTATTATTTACTGTACCATGAACAAAAACCGCAGTGCGCCAACCATCTAAATCGAACTGTGGGGTGACATCCAGGTCAATATTAGCAGTATCCGTAATAAAACTGTCGAACACGACATTTTTGGGAGATACCTCAAGTTCAATATAGGTAGAAGGATCCTTGTCCGTATCAATAAATACCTCCACAACCTCTTCTTTCCATAAGAATTCATCACGTTTGCTGTAGCTGGAAAATATTTCGTGATCATGGTTGATAAAAGCAATATATAGATTGTCCCTGTCATAGCATGTCATGACGTAGCTGGAATAGGAAGACTCTTTGACCGGAGTTCCGTCAAGATTATTTGATAAAGGGAGTTTTTGAGCTGATTTCCAGGCTGTTTCATTGAGATCTCCATCAATACGAATCTTTTCCCTGGTAAATCTGCTGATAACCTTAAATTCCGTTGAGTCTATCAGAAAACCTGAACAAAGTGCAATACAAAAGATAATTGTGAGCTTGCCCAACATTCTATTATGTTTTAACCTTGAAACGGTCCCGGTATCTGCAAAGTCTCTGCTGTCGTTTCTTTTATTTTACCGGTCTTACTTCCTCACCGACAGCAATTATAAATGTTGCCATTAATGCTACTATAATACCCCCAATTACATAAGCATTTGGTATATGCCGGTATAATATAAGAGATAATAGTACAGTAATCAAGGGAGCAGCGGCATTTGTAAGGGGACTGACAACAATCGCTTTACCATACTTGAATGCATAAACCAGGAAAAGAGCTCCCAGTGCATTTAGTAATTGAATGATACCTGCAAGATACATTCCCTTGAAACCATAATTAATTTCTACATTAAAATCTGTCATCAATAAAGCAACGGGTATTAATAAAACACCCGTAATCATCATGTAGAAAAAAATCTCTCCCGCCTTCATCGTTTCATTTGCCAGCTTAATGAAAAATGCCTGAACTCCCCATGCAATAAAAACAATAAGTGCAAATAGTAACCATAAAAGGTTTCCCGACCCTGTAGCGTTCTTTTCAACATATGATAATAAGGGAATGGCAATCAGGGCAAGAATAATACCGAACCACACGATCCAATTCGTTCTTTCTTTCAGGATTATTAAGGAAAGTAATATAGTAATGGTGGGTGACAATGAAATGATTGGAAAAATCAGGTATGCAGGTCCCAGACTAAGCGCATTGGTAAATAGAATTAACTGTCCACCTGCTCCGGCAAAACCTATGATTAGTCCCAGGATTATAGATTTCCTTGAAAACCTGATTCGCCAGTTTATACTTTTAAGTCCAAAAAAAGCTGGGATCATCATGGTTATCGCCCAAACAGAAAAGCCAAGGGTGGCTGGGAATCCATTCTTTTCCGGTATCTCAATTAAAGCACCCCAAATGCCCCAGAACAGGGTAGTAACCAGGGCATATGCCAGCCATTTATTTGATGATTTAATCACCTAATTCATATTTTGCACCGTCAAGTATTATATATTTTCACACCCTGAACGATCCTGTGTATTGCTCCTCGCTGGGAAGGTGAATCAGGTGATAAGCCAAAGTTTCTGGATTTAAAGAATCCAATGATTTGAGCGGGTAATATACTACAAACCGTTAAAAAATCTTCATCTACATTAATATCATCACTATCAGAGAAAGTTACTGAAAGATCTGCTGGTACATTGCCGCCCTCCGGAGAAGATTCCATAATGGCAATACTGAATGTGCCAGAGCGTAAATCATGAACTGATTTCATCAGATCCTTCTCATAGTCGGAGACATTTCTATTATTCGAAAGAAGATAAATTATGATTGCCGAACTATTAATAGCAGCCAATGGGCCATGCCTGAATCCCAGATACGTATCATTTACACAAATAACCTTCCCGTCAGTTAATTCCTGTAACTTGAGGTGGGACTCAGTAGCTGTTCCGAATAAAGGACCGGATCCAAGGAATATAGCACGTTCAAAGTTCATTTCAGCTACTTCCCGGAATTTATCCAGATATTGATATAATATCCTTTCTCCGTATCTGACCAGGTTTTCTACCTGTTTCTGGTATTTTTCGATTTCCCTGATCCGGCTGATTAACAATCCTGTCAATAGCATTCCAGAATAGCTGCTCGTCATCGCAAGACTTTTATCATTCGATTCAGATGGTAATAAAATGCAATATTTTTGCTTCCCTGTTATATTATTATAAAGTTCACCATTACTATCACAAGTAATTATTAAATGATAACAATTCGCTGAATGCTTATCAGCCAATCGGATTACAGCAAGACTTTCAGGACTTTCCCCGGACCTTGCAAAAGATATGAGCAATATTCTTTCATCCTGCCTCAGATAATCTGAGGGATGAGTCACAATATCTGTTGAAGCTATTGCATTTGTAATAATACCGAAGGATCTGAAAAAAGTACCAACTAGTGATAATCCAATGTAGGCACTTGTGCCGGCTCCGGTTAATACAATTTTATCGATGTCCTGACAAACATGATCCATGAAAATCATTAAATCATTTTTCTCAGCTGATAAATTTTTGAAAATTTTCAACCATAGTTGAGGTTGCTGCTCTATTTCACGTGCAGTATTAATTGCCCCCGATGATTTCAGAATATTGTCGCTTATTCCGAGATATTTCATTGCCATAATGTCTCAATGTAAGATTAACATTTTTTTTTACTTTCAAATACTTGCTTATAATTATCCTTAGTGATATTAAGAATATACAGCCTGATATAATGTTTTAAGGGCCAAATTCATGTGCCGTTTTACGGTATTCACGGAAATAAATAGTTCTTCAGCTATCTCCTTGTTCGTCAGGTTAAATTTTCTGCTCATTATATACACTTTTTTTCTTTGCGATGGAAGATCTTCAATTACTTTCCTAACCTTGCTTTTAGTTTCCGAATAAATCAGGACTGAGCTGATATTTTCCATATGGCTATCGGAATTAGCATTGGGTTCACCAAATTGATTCTTCTCCCTTAAAGAATCGTTAATTAGCTTGAAAACGTAGTTTTTAGTGATCTTGAAAATATATCCCTGAAAGGATAGTTCTGGATTCAAGCTGGCCCTTTTTTCCCAGACCTTAAGGAACACGTGCTGAACTGCTTCCTCAGCACCATTCTGGTTTTTTAACATTGAAAATGAAAAACGAAACAGACGATTGCAATATTGTTTATAGAGTGCGTTAAAGGCATTAATTGAGCCGTTTGATAATTCTCTGACCATTAATTGTTCAACCGTTCTTTCCATAATATTGATTTTTATACCTCTGCTTTGTTATATTTTATCATATTTAGATCCTATCATTAAAATAAGGTTACGTAAATGTAAATATAAAAAATAAACTTTCAAATACTTTCTTAAAATATTTATTCCTTTAAACGCTTGTAGAAAATGACTAAACAAAAGAGAAAGACTTGTTTAACCCTTATAAATACAAAATAATTTGAATCAATCAATGACTTGAAAGGGGTTTCCGCCTTGTCAATATCATAGTTGATAATATCATCAATGATCTTTCCATATTACTATTGTATAATGATGTGCATCTGATTAACTAGCAGAGGGACAATAATATAAGCAGCAAACTATTTGGGCTTTTATTATTTCCTTGAATGTTAATCTCAGGACGTCCAATGGAATTTTTAATATTTTTTTAGATTACCCAATTGAATGGAATGTTATTTGGGTAATGTTATCAACATTATTAGGGATATATGTGACGTTTACTTTTGATATATGAAATATATATGGT
>DRHS01000232.1 GCA_011053095.1 Bacteroides sp. | reverse complement strand
ATGCCATGATTATCAATCTTATGTTCAGGGTCCTTCCCCATTAGACTTTCTCCGGCTTTAAATGGCCCGGACCATTGGTCATTTTCATGATCATAAGCAGCTACATAAGGGTCCTCCAACAGTCCCTGATAGGCCACATAAGTTACTCCTTTGTGATATTCTCCTGCCGGGTGTTGCATGGTTTTAACCGGGACGCCGCCAAAGCCGTTGTTGGTAAAATAGTCAACCAAAGCTTGCTCAGATTGCCCTGAAACAATCAAAGCGCTAAATAGAATTAGTAGTGTTGCGAAAAAATTTACTTGTTTTGTTTTATTCATTTTATTTAGTTTTTATCAGTAGTGTTACTCCCTTTCTTTGAAGTATTATTTAATAATGAAACATATCATTCCTCAAGCTGATCGGCCTCAACTTTCAATCGTTTAACGGACCCATTATCACCAACCAGGTACATTTTTTTGTAATCGCCTTTGTGATTTCCGGATATGATAACGCGAGCATTGGGATGGGCATTTCTAATGATTGCACTGGTTGTAATACCGCTTTTTTTACCCTTATACAAAACTTCGCCTTTCTTAAAACTCTGTCCTCCGTCTTTTGTATTCCACCAGGCTAACTCCGCATTACCATTTATTTTGCCGGCAAGCAGTAAACTAGCTTTGTCAGGAGATGAAACCATTATATCGCCCGTAGCTACCGGTAAATCTGTACTTTCTGCGGTCATCCATTTTTTACCGGTCCATCTATAATAAATCACCTGCTTGGAACCTCCGTGTATTAGCCCTAAATGTTCACCCTGGTAAAAAATAATGTGTGGGTAAGCCTTTTTATCCAAACGAACAGCTCCCCTTACTGTCCACAATGTATCCGTATTAACCACCAATGTTTTTTCATCCGCAAGTTCTTTGGTAAGCGGTGCAATAAGTTTTTCTCCCTCAACATTCCGCCATTCATTCTTATCCGTATCCAGAACCATATAATAGCAATTATGACGTTCACCATCGTGGTTGGGTTCTTTACAAACATGATAGTTATAAGTTACAATTATATCGTTCCCTTGTCCGTTTTCAAACCAGGCATACCAGGTGTCATGAATGTCAGGTTGCTCCATTGTACCTTCTGTTTTTTTTGTTTTAAGAATGGATACAGGCTCATCAAAGCTTCGCCCATTATCGGTAGAAAGCTGATAAACCCAGTTGCTGCGGTGCGCTCCATGACGATAAAAAAGATAGATATCGCCATTGTCCATTTTTACAAACTGGTTGTAGGTGCCAAAAGGAGAGATGTTATCAAGCTCCTCCCACTCAGTAATGTCCAGCGGTTTTTTGGTAACTACATGTTTCATTTTGCCTCGTAAACTACTCCCCAAGGTATTAGTGCCAAATTCCGGGGAACCCCCATGACCTCCAAATACAAGGTGAATATAGCCCTTGTCATCGATGATTATAGCGGGTTTACCATGGCTGTCAATCATGCCAGGGTCCCTGCCGGTAAGAATACTTTCTCCGGCCTTAAATGGTCCCGCCCATTTATCTGTTTCATGGTTATATGAAGCAACATAAGGATCTACGGTTGGTCCCTGATAAGCCACATAAGTTACTCCCTTGTAATATTCTCCTGCCGGGTGTTGCATCGTTTTAACCGAACTACTGAGGCCGTTGTTGGTAAAATAGTCAACCATTTCCGATTTTTGCGTAGATTGTCCGTTAACAAATAATGCAAGAAACAGGATTTGCACGATAAAGATGGTTTTCATTTTTTTCATTTTTTCATTTTATAATTAGATGCTTGTAAACTTTTTAATCGGTTTATAATTCTTTCACAGTGTCAAACAATGCCATAATATTTTCCATTGAAGTATCTTCCTGAATATTATGGGCCGGGGCAATGATATACCCCCCACCCTTTCCTAATATTCCTGCTCTTCGTATTACTTCAGCTTCCACTTCTTCAGGTGTTCCATTCGGTAATAAATCCTGCACACAAATACCTCCGAAGAATCCAAGGTCTCTGCCAAATTCATCCTTTAGTTGTTGAGGTTCCATATCTCTTGCAAGTGGTTGTATCGGATTCAGGAAATCCAGGCCAAGCTCAATAAAATCAGGAATAATAGGTTTTACCGCACCACAGGTATGCCAGGCAATTTTAATATTTGGGTTTACTTTACGGTATTCAGCAAACATCTCTTTAATGCGTGGTTTGAATACTCTTCTGAAGGTATTCTGATCCATCATCAGGCTGGTTTGAGAACCAAAATCATCGCCACAACACAACACATCTGCACCCATCTCAATCATTTTCTGTCTGGGTGTTTTCCCCATTCATATCTCCTGTCCGGTTCAAATTCAGGATTGGGTACAGGCATTGCCGCCCTTGTTTCCATTTGCCATTTTTTCAAAGCAGTTTTCATCTCCTGCAACTTATCAGGATAGCTGTATTTGAGGTCGGTCATTTCATTCACGTCGTATCTCAGGTTGTAGAGGTCAAATTCGCCCGACACCAGATTTTCCACGATCTTCCAGTCCCCCTTACGCAGGGCCGACATGGGTTGCTCGTGGTGGTAGACCGGGTAGTGCGTGAATATCTCACGATCAGGATCATACTTGTTTTCTGTCAGGGCCGGAAGCAGAGAGAATCCGTCAAGCACCTGGTTTTCAGGTTTCTTCTCCCTGGCTAACTCCAGAAATGTGGGATAGAAATCGACGCTGGAGACTATAGCATCCGATTTTGAAGCCGGCTTTACTTTCCCCGGCCACCTTACAATGAGAGGCACTCTTACACCTCCCTCGTAAAGGGTGCCTTTTCCGGCACGCAGAGGGGCATTGCTTGTGGCGATATAACGCAGAGGATGTCCTTCCGGATAGACATCTCTGCTTTCTCCCCCCAGTAAGGGAATATTAGCATATTGGTTGTCCACGCCCCCGTTATCCGAGAAGAAGATAAATACCGTGTTGTCTGCCAGACCCATCTTTTCAATGGTATTTATAAGGGTGCCCACACTTCTGTCCACATGCTCAATCATTGCTGCATATACTGCGTTGGAGGCATAATCCGGATCCTTCTCTTTTGCCAGGTATTTATCAATCAGGTCACGGTCGGCATCCAGCTTCACATGTACATCGAAATGAGATATAAACAGGAAGAAAGGTTCATTCTTGTTCGCTTTGATGAAATCGACCCCCATATCGATAAGCTGGCATCACAGGGAATTCAGTTTAACAATGCCTACGCCGCACCTGTTTGCTCTCCCACCAGGGCCAGTATTCAGTCGGGGCAATACCCTGCACGGGTGGGGATTTTTGATTTCATTCCCGGTCACTGGCGGCCCT
>DRHS01000231.1 GCA_011053095.1 Bacteroides sp. | reverse complement strand
GGTCACTTTTCAATCATCTGGTTGGCTATCCCTGCGATGGCACCATTCCTTTTTCTTGCCATACACTGGATATCCGGCAAACCCGGATCCCATGCCAGCGTTCCATTCAGCCTCGGATCCATGATATACCTGCTGGCAGGATTCTCATTGATGCATGTGCTTGCATTTTCAGTTAGCACGGACTCCGGTTACACTCCCCGTTGGATACTATTTACATTTTATTTCCTGTGGATGAATGATACAATGGCATACGTGAGTGGCCAGCTTATTGGGGAAAAGCGTATCTGGCCTTCAGTAAGTCCAGGTAAAACATGGGAGGGCAGTATTGGCGGAGCCGTATTTACTATAGGGCTGGCAATGATTTTCAGCCATTATTTCCCGGAGCTTTCATCCATGGAATGGTTGGCTTTTGCAGGAATAGTTATACTGTTCGGAACACTCGGAGATTTTCTTGAATCCTGGATAAAAAGGAAAGCCGGAGTAAAGGATAGCGGAAACCTGTTGCCGGGACACGGTGGTGTGCTGGACCGTTTTGATTCATTCCTGCTTGCAATTCCATTTGTCACATTATATCTTAATTATGTTCTATGATTCATCGCGAAGGAATTAAAATATCAGCCATCATATTTGTAGTTCTGCTTGTTTTGAATATGATTGTCTTTCTGCTGGCCGGAACCGCGCTTCTTTTTTGGATACTGCTACCGGCCTCCCTCCTGTTTATGTTATTTATTCTTAGATTCTTCAGGAATCCTCACCGGGCTGCATCTTTCTCACCCGGGGTGGTCTATTCCCCGGCAGATGGAAAAGTAGTTGTCGTTGAAGAGACGAATGAGGAGGAATATCTGGGAGATCGGCGAATACAGATCAGCATCTTCATGTCAGTCTGGAATGTACATATAAACTGGTTTCCTGTTTCCGGACTCATTTCCTATTACAAATACCACCCGGGGAAGTTTCTTCTGGCTCGTCATCCCAAATCCTCAACTGACAATGAAAGAAATACTGTTGTAGTCAAAAATGAGAGAGATATTGAGATCCTCATCCGGCAAATCGCAGGTGCGGTAGCCCGACGTATTATCAGTTATGCCGAAACAGGCAAAAAGGTAAAAGAGGCTGATGAAATGGGATTTATCCGATTCGGATCAAGAGTTGATGTCTTCTTACCTCTGAACAGTAAAATTCTGGTCCGGCCGGGTCAGAGGGTCAGGGGACTTGACACACCTATCGCGGAAATAGAATCATAATTTCAGACTAAATTATCTTTTAACAGACAATTAACAAACCTTAGCAGGCATTCCACGTATATTTGAGCAAATCAAAATTATTTATTAATCACAAAAAAATAGAATCATGAAGAAGATTATTGTACTTGTATCGCTTGTAGCTTTTCTTGGAGTAATGGCAGTGCCCGTAATTGCATCTAGCAGCAATGTGAGCATTGAGATGTCAAAAGAACTTCAGAAGGATGACAAGAAGGATGACAAGAAGGATGACAAGAAAGCCGATCAGAAGACCGAAAAAGCTGATTGTGAAGCTAAGTCTGATTGTTGCAAATCAAAATGCAGTGATGACAAAAAGTCAACAAAAGAGGGTGACAAAAAGTAATAGAGAAACCATAATTTAAGGCTTAAGGCTGTTTTACCTGAATAAGGGTGGAACAGCCTTTTTTCATTCCCCTTCCCGGGAATATTTACAAACTGTTAATACAGATCCCTTCACACGGGCAATTTTTCGATTTAGTTTAATTATTTTTGAGGAAAATTCATCCTCATGAACCACTCAAAAATTCTCCCTGTTACCGATGGTGTTTCCTGGCTAGGTTCTCTTGACCGGGATATTGTATCCTTTGATATTGTCATGGAAACTCAGCATGGAACGACCTATAATTCATATTTTATTAATGCTGAAAAGAAGGTTGTAATTGATACCGTCAAAAAATCTTTCCATGAAGAATTTCTGGGAAAGATACAGGAACTCTGCGATCCCACAGAAATTGACTACATCGTATGTAACCACACCGAACCGGATCATTCCGGAAGTCTCAAATACCTTCTGGAAAAATCACCGAATGCTACCGTGATCGGTAGTGGACAGGCTCTTAATTATCTATCAGAGATGATAGACAGGCCCTTTAATTCAATGAAAATTAAAGACGGTGACACGCTCGACCTGGGAAACAAGACTCTCCGTTTTATAGGAGCCGCAAATCTCCACTGGCCGGATACAATATACACTTACCTGGAAGAGGATCATATTCTGTTTACCTGTGATTCATTCGGGGCACATTTTTGTGATAACAGGATGTTCGATGACCTGGTCGGTGATTATTCGGGCGCATTTAAATACTACTTTGACATGATCCTAAAGCCTTTCAGCAAATTCATGCTTAAGGCAATTGACAAGATCTCTCCACTTGAGATTTCAATGATCTGTCCCGGTCACGGTCCCATTCTCAGGTCAACCTGGCAAGAAAAAGTAAAACTCACCAGCGAGTATTCCAAGGAGTTTTTCAACGCTCAGGAGGGACGTCAGGGCCGGATTCTTGTTACCTATGTTTCTGCATATGGATATACCGGAGAAATGGCAAAAGTCATAGCTAAAGGCATTCAGGAAGCTGGTGACATTGAAGTTAAGGTACTCGACATTGAGCACATCCCACTGGGGGAACTGGAAGAAAATATCGTCAGGTCAGGCGGCATTCTTATTGGTTCACCAACCATAAACCGGAACACCCTGCTGCCTGTTTATAAGTTGTTTTCGGTCATCAATCCAATCCGGGATAAGGGAAAGCTTGCCGCTTCCTTCGGATCTTACGGCTGGAGTGGAGAAGCTGTTCCACTCATCGAGAACCATCTCAGAAATCTTAAGCTGGATATTGTGCAGGATGGTCTGGCAACTAAGTTCTTCCCCAGTGAGGAACAGACAGGCGAGCTCCGTGAATTTGGCCGGATTTTCGGATTGAAATTTTTAGAGCACCAGGTCCAGAAATAAGATTATCACCGAAAAAAAGGCCTGGTGCAAATAGCTTCCAGGCCTTTAAAATATCTCTGATATTCACTTTAATTCATAATCATCAGTCTCTGGGTTCCAATAATCCTGCCTTTCTGTATAGCCCTGATGAGATATACTCCCTGATCAAGTCCGCTGACATCCAATATCTGTGTTTCGGTACCGGCTGGCAACAATGCATTCCTTACAAGGCTACCTGTATGGCTGAACAGCTGAATTTCAACTTCATTACTAAGTGCCTCAGCAAATACCAGGTATGCCTGGTTTGTCGCAGGATTGGGATATACCAGCATTTTCAGGTCCTTTGAAGCCAGGTAGTCCTGTACAGGTCTGGATGATACGGGCTTGGTTGCCATATTAAGATCTGTATTGGTGCTTGCGGCCTGATACACCAGTTTGGTATTGGCATCCTGTATAAATGCAACCACAAAGAGATTCTCCGGGTCCAAGACAAAGTCGCCTACATTGTAACTCAGATCGAAAGATTTTGTATCTCCAGCCGTCCATGACTGAAGCATGCTGATCCCGGCAGTACTCGGCAGCATATCCCTTACAACGTTTTGATAACCATTTACATCCTCCTCAGCAATAACAACATAAAGTCTGTATTCACCCTCAGCAAGATTCTCAAGAGCTTTAATATCTACCTTGATATCTGTCCAGTCAACAATCGAATCCGGAAGGTTGATTTCAAATAATGGATCAATCAATGCCCGTGTATAGAGATCCAGTGTATCGAGAAGTTCTTCCTCGTAGTCATAGATCATGGTACCGCTTACGCCACCATCCATAAAGGTATACGGGGCTGTACGAATTCCATAAAAGAGGCTCCTTGCACTTGCAGGTGCAGGATTGTCAGTATTCATCTGGTCTGTTGCTCCATCCACATTAGTATGATAATGCAGATCTATTGCATCTGTAAAATTCCTGTATACAAGATTATTAATCTCATTGTCCTTCTCTTCTATCCCGCTGATTCCGGAGTTTGTAAAATGTTCAATCAGCACAATCCGGGTACGTTCACCGATCCAAAAATTATCAAATGCAAATCCCTTGCTGGAAATCTCACTCTCGCCTTTGTTGCTGTATGCTATTCTGAACTGTACGGTTGACCTTCCAATCAGTGGATCAAGCTCATGCAAACCCTTTTTCCATTCAGAATTTTCAACAAATTCAATCGGACCTGTCCATCCTTCACCCTGTCCACCCGGACCATCCTGAATTCTGAATGAATTGTACCAGTTGATGCTTCCGTCGTCGATCTCTCCTACATTGGTCCAATTGTCCCCATCATCGATTGTGTATTGCAGTACGGCACCATCAAAGTTACGGTCTGAAATACTCCTGTAATCAAGTCTTACTAATGGCCTGCGTACTCCGGAGAAATCATAACAGGGACTGATTACCCAGGATTGTTCTTCAATCTTGGGTGTCAGCTCGGTATACATTGCCTTACTCGGGTTTGCGCTTGAATGAGGCCACTGTCCGGCAACGGCCTGCTCCCACTTCCAGGAGTTATGTATTTTCCCATCTTCCAACAACTGGCCCTGGCTGCTCCAACCCTCTGCAACAGATTCAAAGTCTTCAACAATCGGTCCATTGGACACAATATCCCTGAAATATGGTCTCAGGTGAATAATATCAGATGCACTTGCAATACAACCTCTTTCTGTTTCCAGGGCGACCTCAATATTAAACTTATCTCTTTCAGCATAAGTAAAGTTCAACGTATCGAGTCCGGCGCCTTCGGTATTAATCACTATGCTTCCACTCTGATCCTTAATGATCCAGTGATAATTCGCAATTGGGTCCTCCGAATCGGTTGAAGCGATTATTGGAACTGCGATTCCCTTATCGCATTCCGTGGTCCAACTCAGGATCGGTGTGGGCGTACTCCCGAATTCAAAGATCTTGTAATGATCCTCACTGTTATTGGCCTGTGTACACCCTGTGGCAATAATCTCTGCAGAAAGTGTAACCGTATACTTGACCAGGCTCTGGTAGTTATGAGATACGGTATCCATAGTATATATTTCCAAGTTATTCAGAATAATCCCGGACGCCTGGTCACCAAAATTCCAGGACCACTTTACGGGTCCAAGTCCAGTGGTATCGGTAATATTAATAAAATGTATATCACTGCCAAATGAGGTCAGGCAGGAATCAATCCTTTCAAGCCTTGGTTCAGGAGTCTGATTTACTGTGAGAATCGCAGAATCCCTCTGAACACATCCATGAGTGGCAGTATATGTGTAGTAAACTAAATTTTTGCCGATATTAGCCTGTTTGGGGTCAAACTGGTAGGTTACCGCTCCGGATTTCTCTATCCCCGGACCATCGAAGACGGCATTCTCCCCTTCCCAGTTTCCCTTGATCAGCAGTGGGTTGACCGAGCTGCAAAATACCTTATCTGTTGTACCAACAAGTGATATGATTTTTGCATCTTGAAAGAATTCAATGTCTAACCTGAGTTCCGGAGCCTGAACTTCTACACCATCCTTATTGAAATATGAGTACAAAATGATATAATCATGAGGTTCATCGTAAGGACTAAATCCCCAGTTAAAAGATGATGGATGAAGGGTAAGAATATCCCAATTTGAATCTGACACCCAGGATTCCTCATAGAAAACGCTGTCAACAAAGCCGGGTGTGTCAGTCCCTGATATAACGGTAAATGTGCCATTACTCTCACTTGTATTATATAGCGCAATGGTGTAACTGTCATCAAGAAAACATGCCCATTTATCGGGTTTCTGGTAGACATATTTCACATCGGCCTCCACTATATCCACTTTTTGAGTTGTATCCTCATAGCAACCTTCATTGTCAATGAATTCATACTTTATGGTATGTGGATTCCCTTCGGTCAGTCCGGAAACAGCTGGTTTGAATACATAATTCCATGGGAGGGGATTACTTACACCGGGGCCTGAAAAAACACCCCCGGCAGGATCACCTATCAGCTCATAGATTGTTGTGTCGGTTTCAGCATAAACATTATCCAGATTTGTAATTACAGGGATGGGAAGTGGATTGACTACAACTGTTGACATGCCGGCGCCATTGTTAAAGTTGCCGGTGGCATCGCTTACAGAATCCATCTTATAATCTGTATTTGTCTGTGGACTCAGGCGGATCGTATGAGGAGATGTCGGGATCCCGAATACCTGGTAGCTGCTGTCCGGATCCGAATAGGTTATATCCCATGGTCCGGTACCTGTAAGGTTTACGAACAGTATGGCGGTATCATTATAGCAAATCTCGTCATTCCCTGTAAGGGTGGCAGTTGGTTTCTCTGGATAGACTAGAATATCGTTATTGGCAATGGTTGTATCCGTAGGACTTGTATTCCCTGATGGGTCTTCCAGGGTAATCCTGGCCTTAAGGAGGCCCTGAGTTTCCACCGGATCATCTCCCTCTTTAACCCTGTATCTTACGTAATATGTAGTACCTGACCGGTCAAGTATTAATCCGTGTTCAGGCTTTATTCCATTCACCTTTGAATCCTCTGTTAAATGGTAATCTGTACCATCGGAAACGATCGTTAATTCAACGGTATCACCGATAATCGCAGAGCTGGCTCCTGTTGTATTGGTCATGCTAATGATCGATGGAGCACTGGCATCGATGGTGAGGCTATTGGGTTTGATCTTCGGACAGGTATCATTGATGTTACCCGCAAAGTCCCTTAAATAGACCCTGCTTACAAGTTTACCTGTATCCACATCCTGGTCATCCGGCTGTATTGTATAAGTCAGGGTATAGGTGCCGCCTCCGATCTGGTCATAATTCACCCAGTCTTCCGTAATATACTCCATGTTTATCACGGATGAATCCTCTATGGTAAGGTCCTCTTCAAAAGCAGAAATAAGTAAAATGACCTCATCACCTATTTGTTTATCTGCCTGTCCGATTGCCGTCAGCGATTGTACAACTGGTTTGTTTGCGTCAAGATGGTCAAAATCCTGATCTATAAGACTGTTATAGGGAATACCCTCAACAGGAAAGTCATCCAGTTGGAATTCGGAAACCGGGATATTATCCGGAGCAAAGTAATCTGCACCTCCTTCTGCAAGGGTAAACCATGCATTGTACAGGTTATGACTCACCCATTTCATTGAATCAATTGGATAACCTCCAATTTTTGCGCCTGGGACAAGTAAATACATCGAGTCTTCGGTATACTCCGAAAGAACAATGGTTGCCATAATCACATCATCGATTTTGGCAGTATCATCGGTTATGCTTACATCCGAAATAACCGGTTCAATGTTCGCCTTTATCGTAAATGGATCCGTTCGGAGGAAATCTGTTTCCTGTTGAACAAGAACTTCATTTTTGATGGCAATCATTACATTGGTTAATGAATCGTCAAAATCAGTACCGTCAAATTCGAGCTCCAAAGTAATGGAAGAATCAGCCAGGTTAGTGAGTCCATTGACCGAGAGTCCTGTGGGACCGTTTTCAATAACGAAATCAGTAGTATTAATACTGATATTTCTTTTAAAGACTTCCTCCTCGAACTTAATATCCATGCTCATAGTATCCAGGAAGAATTCCCTTAGCCAGGAACTAGAAGTCATAAATGCCTGAGGAGTTTCATCATAATCTGCAATCAGAAAATCAGATGTTGGTAGTGAATCAGTAAGATTCCATGTAAGAATGGAAGGCCTGACAGCAATTGCTACATTATCTATCGGATCATCAAAATCAAAGTAATTGTCAAAATTCAGTTCAATCGTAATTATCGTTCGTCCAATATCAGAACCAATGCTTTCAATGCTTGTTCCGGGAGGTAAATTATCAAACCTGAAATGGATTGAATCGATCGCCCCTGATGTGATCGTTTGATCATTTGTCAGTGTAAGTACAATGGTTCCCTTATCCAGGTTTTGCTCATCCAGGTTACCGGAACTGGTTATGGCTACAGATTCAGTAGAAGCTGTTATAGTATAGGGGCTTGTACTCAGGGATCCACCAGTATTATAGGTGAGTGTAGCGGGCAATACTGTAACCAGGGCATCAGTTATGTTGTTATCAAAATCACCAGGAGTATAAGCCAGGAGGATTGTGATTATTTTGCCAGTGCCATCACTAGTAATGCTTTCTATCGTTGTTCCAGAAGGTAAATTAGTGAAAGTGAAATCGTTCACATCTAACAATCCTGCTTTGATTGGCGTCTCGTCATTGGTGAGAGTGAGTGTAATTGTTCCATTATCCAAATTTTGCTCGTCCAGGTTGGTGGAAGCTGTTATGCTTACGGATTCAATTGAAGCTACAATATCAGGTATAATTGCAGTTAATGGACTAAGCTTACTAAATGTTAGAATGCTGGACTTAACTGTAACTTCTGCTCCAACTATGTCTGTATCAAAATCAACTCCAGGGGTAAAATCCAGGAGGATTGTGATTATTTTACCGGTAGCATCACTTGTTATGCCTTGTATGCTGGTTCCAGAAGGTAATCCAGTGAATATGAAATCGTTCACATCTAACGATCCTGATTTAGTTGTCGTTTCATCATTCGTGAGCGTAAGAGTAATCGATCCATTATCAAGGTTTTGCTCGTCCAGGTTGTTAGCGGATATGCTTACGGATTCAATCAGGTGCAATACGGAGATATTACTGGTAAGCAGCACTGCAGATGATTGCGTAAGTTTATCCGCAGGAATACTTACATGGGCAGTAGAAAAGCTTGCGTCGAAGTCGCCCGGAGTATAATCAATAAAAATTACAGCCTCAGTTTCAGTTGTCAGGGTAGTTCCACTTGTTTTCATTCCGGTAAGGCTTACACCAGGAGGGAAACCAATAAGTGGGAGGAAATCTAAGTGAGAAAGTAATGCATGGTTAACAAATGTTTCGTCTGTAAGGGGTATACGAATATAACTGGTCCCATCCATATTGCTCTCATCGAGCTGTACGGGGCTGGAGGAGAGACCAGCCGATTCAATAAGACGCAAGAACTGTATATAATCAGTTGTCAGGTCCCCGATATTGCTGGTAACTTCAGCATCAGGAATCGTAATATAGGCCAATAAGGAACTAACATCGAAATCAAGGGTTGCTTGAAGGGAAACATCAGCTGTTGTGGCACTAGTGATATCGATATCGCTTATAGAAACTCCTAGAGGTGCATCTGTAAGGGTGAAACTCGTGGAAGGAATACTCCCTGAATTAACAAACCCTGTACCGGTTAGTACAACCTCAATAACATTTTCCGCAGTATAGAGCTGT
Source organism: Bacteroides sp. (assembly GCA_011053095.1). Taxonomy (GTDB): domain Bacteria; phylum Bacteroidota; class Bacteroidia; order Bacteroidales; family SM23-62; genus SM23-62. Next base: position 24,416 of record DRHS01000231.1, on the reverse strand, counting down.
GATTCAACTCTACTGTCCTGAGTGATGTCAACGCTCACAGGAGTAGCTGTTATGTCAGAGATGTCAGCAGTCAGTGCACTAGTATTCCAGGTGAGAATTGTTGGCAGAACTGAAATTTGGGCATTCGATATGGTATTGTCAAAATCTTCACCGGTAAAACTCAGGAGGATTGTGATTACTGTTCCATCACTGTTGACGCTCTCAATATCTGTCCCGTTCGGAAAGTTAGTTAATGTGAAATGGCTCGAAAGTATTGACCCTGTGTTTGTGGTTACATCATTCGTAAGGGTAAGAGTAATCGATCCATTATCCAGGTTTGCCTCGGTCAGGTTACTTGAAGCTGTTTCGGCAACTGACTCGATAGAATGTCCTATTGTAAAGTCAGCTGATTTTATAACATTATCAACATTCCAGGTAAGAGCAGAGGCAGGGATATCAATGCTGGCATTGGTAATATCTGCATCTAGATCAACTGAATGATTATAATTCAGGTTAACTGTAATCTTATCCCCGGCTAAATTACTTGCAACACTCTCAATCGTGGTCCCGGTCGGAAAATTATTCAAGCTGAAACCTGTAGTACTCAAGATCTGGTCTTTTAGAAGTGTAAGATCATTTGCAAGTGTGAGTTCGATCCAGGCAGTGTTCAGGGTCTGCTCGCTCAGGTCATTCGAATTTGATAAAGAAGCAGACTCAATAGAATGGCCTATTGTAATGTCAGCAGGTGTTGATAAATTATCATCATTATTAAATGTGAGAAGGGATGGATCTATATCAATACTGGCAGTGGTAATATCTGCATCCAGATCTACTGAATGAGTATAATCCAGGTTGATGGTAATCACATCCCCGGCTGTATTACTGACAGCACTCTCCACCGTGGTTCCTGTATGAAAACCATTTAAGGTGAAACCTCCAGTGCCTAATGACTGGTCTTTAAGAAGTGTGAAATCATTTAAAAGGGTTAGATCAAGCGAGGCAATGTTCAGGGTCTGCTCGCTCAGATTATTGGAACTTGTCATAGATACAGACTCGTCAGTATATCCTATTGAAATGTCAGCAGTCGTTGATAAATTATTCGGCTTATTCCAGGTAAGTATACTGGGTTTTACCTCAATACTTGCACTACTGATCGCTGCATTCATATCATTAACAGGAGCATAATCCAGGCTAAGGGTCATCCGGGTTGGTGAATTCCTCACTACGCCCCCAATAGTCGTATTAGCGGGAAAACCATTAAGTACAAAATCTGCAGCAGTAAATGCCTGATTCGGTGTTACATCATCTGTCAGCGTAAGCTGAATGGTAGCATCATCCAGGTCCATTTCACTCATATTAGAGGAAGCTGTAACTTCAACAATTTCTTCAACATGGGTTATCGTCATATCAACCGTTGTTGTCAGAGCACTCGTTGATTGAACCAATACAGACGGATGAATGCTTATGGAGCCAGTGATATCTGTATCGAAGTCCCCTGGAGTATAATCAATTTTAATAACCGCCTGAGAAACTCCTGTTTTGGTACCCCCGGTTGTTATCATATCTGAGAGACTAATACTGGCCGGAAATCCAACAAGTGTAAAATTTGTTGTAGTCAAACTGCCATGACTAACAAACTTCTCATCGCCTCCCAAATTAATATGTATGTAACTGTTACCATCCACATTCCTTTCAGTTAATGTTGCAGGACTCGAGGCACCAAAGGTTGCCGTTTCAACATCTGCTATAAATGCCAGGTCATCGTCAGTCTCAAGGTCTCCAGAATAGTCAGTTGCGGCATCTGCGACAGTTACCGTGGCTGCGATATAATCGATATCAAAATCCACAGTTAAAGTCAGTGTGAGAGTTGCCGTGGTCGTAGTTACATCATTGACTGCTGTAATACTAACACCTGCAGGTGCACTTGCAAAACTGAAATCGGTCGTCTCCAAGGGTGTTATCCAGGTCGCGCCAGTTAGTGTAATATTTATGTCGGTGCCTGTTGGATACAGCTCTGTTTCGTCAACGGAGTTGTCATCGAAGGAAACACTTTGGGCATTTGCCAATGCAACAGCTCCCAGTATTAATATTATGGTAAGGTAAAATCTCCTAATATTCATGGCTTGTATATTTTATAATAGAGACCGAACGATATTATTTACAGTATATTATGTGCAAGACCCGATTATAACCCTTTAGGTTGCTTAAAATACCTCTCTGTTTATAACTTTCCTGAGGAATCGGTTTTTAGCAGGGAAATCATGGAATTATCCTCAGCACCGTTGGTTCCCACGATAATGAGTCCGTTATCCGAAGAAGTGAAATCAAGTCCCTCTCCAAGCTGGAATCCCTCGTCGCCGTAATAGGTTCTGCTTTTTTCATTTCCATCGGCATCCACCAACAATAGAATGATATCATCATTGCCTGTTTCTCGTTTTGTCCCGATAACAGCGAAGGTATTATCATCAATAACTCGCACTGAGTTTCCAAAGAAATCGGCTTGATCACTTGGATCTTCGGACTCATGTGTTGTTTCCCATACTATGGAAAAAGTGGTCTGAACACTGGTCGAAGCGGGATGAAACCTGGCCAGATATATTTCACTAAAACCAGAAGAAGCATTGACCGAACCACAGAGCAGAAAATCTCCTCCGCTTAATGCCTCCATACTATTTATTGATAGATTCGGGCTACTGCCATCGGGGATTATAACACCGGGGTATACCAGACTTGGATATGTCTTGTCAACAGGAAACAAATGCATCCGGTTATTATCCTCAGCCAGAACTGCACTCACCAGGTAGAAGTGCTCACCTTCAGTTATATAAGTGTCAACTATAGTTGTATTGCTATAACCTGCAGTGTTATTTAATATTGAAACCCTTTTACCATCGGCATCAAAAACAACCAGCCAGGCATTCTGAACTCCCAAGCCATGGCTTCTTGTTACTCCGGAGGCAATAAATCCACCATCTGCAGTAGCAATCAGATTGGATCCCCGGTCATCTTCGCTTCCTTCAACCCAGTTTTCCCAAAGTTTATTCCCCTGTAAATCAGTTTTCAGGATGTACATATCATAGGAAGAATCTGCATCCATTTTGGAATAACCGAGGATTACATATCCATCGGAAACAACCTGAAGACTGGTGGCAACATCGTCAAAATCTCCACCCAAAATGACAGGGCTCCATGATTCCTCATTGCCGTACTGATCAGTCTTTACAAGATATATATCACTTAAACCTGATCCCTCTGCAATGGAGTTTCCGATTGCAACATATCCACCATCCGGTGTTTGCTTAACATCAACTCCGGATTCATTCAGGTCTGTGTCTGAGAAGAATTTAATAAATCCTTTCGCCTGTTCAGGCTGAATGTCATACTTATTGCAGGCTGCAAGAAGCAGAGCTAAGATGACAGGTAAATATCTGAACGTTTTCATAGTTTAATTGACTCTTTTGGGGTTGAAGAATGACCGGGCATATCCCACACTTATCATAAAACTATTCAGCCGGAAATCGGAATCCTGGTACATATAAACCCAGTTGTGGTTGGGTTGTGTAAATCGCTTATCAGGCGATACCAGGTATTGATTCAGTCCCACATTATACCTCAGGTCCACAAAGATATAGGATTTGTTCAGCTTATATTTGAATCCACCGCCTCCAAAGACCCAGTAATTCAACTGGTTCCTGTTCTCAAGATTGTCTTCATCCGGACCTTCAAAAATACCTGAAGAAGAGGTATTGTTTGCAAAAAGGAGTCCCAACTGAAATCCTAGCCGGGCATATGGCCTGAACTTCCCAATTATAAATTCGTAGGTGCCAGACAAAGGAATATACAGATAGGACTGCTTCTCATGATGATCCAGTGTTGCAATTCCTTCAATGGGTTCCTGCTCATATACCAGTTGAAAATTGCTTTGTGCATACATTGGTTCCAGGCTGATCTGTATATTGCTGCTGGCGTAGAAATTAAACAGGGCACCGGCCTGGAATCCAAATCCATCCGATGTATATTTTGGTTTTGCATTATTCAGATTGAATGGGGTGAAGGGCTGGCTTATCAGTCCATGGGTTAGACTAACGCCTGCAAAGGCACCAATATCCAGGATTGGCCTTGTACGATATTTTTCGAAGATAAACCTGAATTCAACCGGATCGGTGGTAGTTAGTTCATATTCGGGATATCTCTTTAAAAAAGAGAGCATTCCCGCATGAGCCTTCTCAAGATCATCAGCGTATATCTGACAGAGGATGATAAGCTTGAAAGCCGCAAGCCTGTCTTCCTGGGTAAATCCTCTTTCAAGACATGCCTGGAGCATTTCAGGAATAGTTTCTATCCGTCCAGCATCGTAAAGCTGTTGTGCTTCCCTCAGTTTAAAGGCACAATCCTCCTCCTGTGCTTGCGCTTCCAACGCAATCACAATGGGCAGGACCAGGATGAAGTATTTAAGATATCTCATAGGTCAGTTCATTGGTTTAGTAGTTAATTTCCCCCGGATCGCTTTACCCCGATAATGGCAGGTTTCGCCTTGCAGGTCTGCTCATATGGAATGTCCGTGCCGATATAGGTGTTCCACTCTTCTTCCGAGAAATTTCTGTCTATGCTATTGCAAATATCCGTAACCATTGTCTCTGTCTTAGTTGGTGACATCACCAGTCTGTCCTCATCTGTACTCCCCGTAAGGATATGTTCTCCATCCGGACTAAAAGCCACGCAAAAAACAAATCCCTGGTTCGCGGACAGAACAATGGGTTGAGTATTCAGATTTGCGGTCTCCCACAATCGAACCGATCCATCGTTACTTGAGGTAGCGAGAAGACTACCGTCAGGGCTGAATCTCAACTGGGTGATCCTGGCTCTGTGACCCCGCAGGTTATTGAGCATTGATTTTGACATGAAGTCCCATACAATTACATTTCCCTGCATATCACCGCTCGCAAGGATTCTGTCATCCTCACCAAAATCAAGTGCAAGAACGGAGTTCCCCGGATCTTCATGGAGTATAAATGATGACTCGGAATTATCAACCTCATAAATGATAATCTGCCCTTCCCTGGTTCCGGCAGCAAGATATTTTCCATCCCTTGAAACCACAAGAACATCCACAGGTGATTCAATGGTTGCAAAAACTTCACTCCGTCCATTATCAAGATTCCAAAGCGTTATAACTCCGCCCGTTCCGGCTGAGAACATTCTCTTATTGTCGGGAAGAAAATCAAGAGATCGGATATGGTTATCGGATGTACTCAGGATCCTCGGTTCAGCAGATGATGAGCCCGTCCGGAAAAGCTGAACCCCGCTACCATCCGTACCGCAGGCAAGCCATTTTCCATCATCACTGACATCTATTACCCTGTTTACCAATGGATTTTCAATCACAATTGAATGATCTTTATCTTCTATGTCCCATTGAAGTATCTTGCCATCACTCCCTGCGCTGTAAAAAGTTTTATTATCCGGGGCAAATACAAGGTAGCGAACGGCATCGGTGTGCCCTGTATAAACATTATACGATGGACCTTTCAGGAATTTCAAAGCATCATACAAACCTGAATACACATCCGTATGGTGGACAAGTCCATCATTATTTTCATTAAACAGGTATGCCTGGTAGGCAAGCAAGGCTTTCAGGGTTGTATCATTATCTACCTGCAATGATTTTACTGCCATTGACTGGGACACTGAAAGTACCTGCCTCCGGTATGCTTCATCACTGGCCGCTTCTGCTAGTCCTTGTTGCCGCAAGGCCTCCCGCTGCTGCTGAAGGGCAATATTCCTCTGCTGTGTAGCGGCTTCAGCACTGTCCTGTGCAATTAGGGCGTTCCTGGCGGCAATTCCGGATTGCCTGTCTGCCTCCTGGGCGTTTTCCATCGCAACCAGGGCACTGGCATCGGCACTATCCCTCATCATCATTGCAGTATCAGACTGTGCCACAGCAATTTCTGTCTGAAATTGGGCTACCAATGCACTACTGTCGGCATAGGATTTCTGGAGTACCGCCTCTTGCTGTGCCTTAACAGCTTCATCACGGAGGACAAATGCATAGAGCATTATTCCAATGGAAATAATTGCCGCAGTCCCCAGTACCATAGCAAAAGCCCTTGTTCTTCTCAGCTGTCTTTTTTGCAGCCTGATTTTGTTCTGCTCTTCAGCAATGAAATCCTTTTCACTTGTTTCAAGAAATACCATGGCACGTTCGAAAGCAGGATTATATCTTTCCGCCCAGGTAAGCGTAGGTTGCTGTTTTTTCCTCCAGTTGAGAGCAAGCTGTAGGTCGGGAGGTCTCCAGAGTCCTGTTTTACCTTCCTGGAAAAGGGCTGAGGCTTCAGAGACCCTGCTGTACATCTGAACAGCCTGTGCTTCTTCCTCTACCCATATTTTCAGCCGGTCCCAAATCCTCATAATACTCTCATGTGATATATCTACCACCGAATTACTGGTCAATTGGAGCGGATGAGCGGGAATAAGGAAGGATCTGCCTGGCTTGCGGAATATTTCAACCACTGCAGCTACCTCCTCAGGATCGGCTATGGCAATTTCAGATATTACCTCCATCCTTGTAGGTTGCCGGATGCCGATATTATCCCCTCCTTTTTCAGTCAGTGTCTTAAACATGCTTTCGCATATCATTTTTTCCTTTGGTGAAAGCTCCTCAAAAGCTTCATTGGCATGTTCTGAGAGGGCTTTTTCCATTCTTCCTACTGCCTCATAATCTGAAATACTAAGAGGTCTTTCCAGATCTTTCTGCTGCTGCCAGTATTCCCATGTCCTCATAAGAGCGTGCTGCAGAATGGGCAGCTGATCCGGGTTATCCCCTACATCATTAAGAAGCTGGGTGACAAGATTAGGATCGATTGAAGCTCCGCCAACGGCGACGGGACCCGTAACGGCATCCTTGAAATCATCCCTGGTCATCTGGGGAATCAGGTAATTGCTTTCATTTATCAGGCTTGTAAGTTCCTGGAACTGTGAACATTCTCCAATAAAATCTGAGCGCATGGTCAGAACCATGTAGACAGGTACCTCAGACTGACGGACTGCTTCAACAAGAAGCTTAACATAAGCCTCAGACTCGTTAAAGGAAACCGTATCCTGGCGGCTTTTCTTAAACCTGAACAGTTCTTCGAACTGGTCAACCATCAGCAGAATATTACTTTTGCCGTCATAGACATGCTGACGCAGGGCTTCTGTTAGTCCCATGGATGACCTGTTGAGAATTGCAGACATGATATTAATATCTTTGTCATCCTTTTCTTCCGAGCTACCTTTTCCTGCCCCGGCAATTGAAATTGCCATGTTACCAATGGGATTATTGCCTGGACGTGTTGTAATGATCTTCCAGCGTGACCCGGCATCTGTGATAAATCCACCATGCAGTATTGGGACGAGTCCACAGTATATCAATGAAGACTTACCACTCCCGGATGCTCCGATAACAGCCACAAAACGATTTTCAGACAGGTGTCGAAGAACCTCCTCACTTTGTCCTTCCCGTCCGAAAAACAGATGGCTTTCTTCAAGGCCGAAAGGACGCAGCCCGGGAAAGGGATTCAATTGTATCCTGTCCTTCTCCGGCGTTGGATTTTTTTCTTGAGCTTTTTTACTCATTATTTATTGCTTCAGGGTTTCCAATAGTTGTGAAACAGCCTTTGACATGTCTGTTTCTTTTGTGATATTTATTTCACCGGGCAGGGAGAAATCCTCGAGTTCATCTTTCTTCCCTGCGAGTATCTGTCTTGCTGTCAGTGACTGTACTCTACCCAGCCCGGGCGCCTTAAGCAGGTCCATCACTTTTGATCTGAGCCATGGCCGGTTGGGATTCCCGTAATATATAAGTGCACTGTCACAGGACCGTAAATAGCTTTTGTGATCGTTCAGCAAATGTTTCTGTTTTCTTCCATAATCAAGCATCCCTGTACGCAAACCTCCCCTTGACAAACCTTCCGCCAGTTCTGTAGCTTCCTGCTGATCATCAGGAGAATGTATTACATAGATAAATCCACCCTCTGAAGAATCGTCTGCTTCGGGCATTGACACGCCGGAAACATCCTGTCTCAATCTTTTAACAACAAGAGTCTTGAAAAGTTCCAGCGGAGTTTGAATGATTTCGGTACGATGCAGTTTCTCGATATTTCTTTTCAGCTGATTGATCAACTCCTCCTGTTGGGAATCAACCGGGTTAAATTCCGGGTCGATCCAGACAAGCCGGTTTATCTCCTTTTCAGCATGAACAGGGTCATTTTCAATCGCCTCCAGATATTCAGTAATATATTGAATTTGCACCTCAGCAAGCGAATTACCGGATTCTTTCATTGATTCACCATATGCATTCCCAAGCAGGTGAATCACCAGGCGGGACCTGTTGGTGAGCTTTTGTACCTCCGATTTAAGATTTGCTTTATATATTCTGAGGTCGGTATCCGGAAAAACTTTGAATCCATATTCCAATAATTCCCGCTTAATAATGTCCCGGTTTCTCCCCATGTCAGCTGCAGCCTGGGCCAGATATATATTTTTATCTGAACTTTTTTCAGTTTTATCTACTGTAGATTCAGAAATAGCCTTTACCTCAGCAGCGAGATCAAGCAGGCGAGACCAGTAAACCTGAGACTCATCATCAAGCCATGTACCCTCAACCTGATCTTTGCTGGATTCAAATAAGTCAATGGAGCTAGCATTTACAACCGGTTCCGGTACTTTTCCAGCTATGCGGACCGAGCTGTCAATTCTGACCAGATACCCTACCTTTAAATCATCATCAGCTGATATCTTCTCAAGAAATTTCATGTATTTCGTAGCAGAAGAATAAGATTCATGCATTACAATGAATAGAAAAACCTGTTTATTCAGCAAGTCAGCTGCCTCTTTATACTCCGCAGTTATAGTAATCAGGCTATCTCCCGTATACTTCTTCAGTACAAGATTAAGGTTGGTCCCAAGCTTTTCAATCCAGCCTGGATCCGGACCGGAATGTGTATCGTCCATACCCGGGCTGAGCAGCACGATTTTGTTAAGGGTTTTCATGTTGTTTTCTTTTAAATCCTGATACCGATAATGAGGATGTCATCCACCTGGTCATTATCTTCTCCCATCCAGTCATGAATCCGGGTATTCAAAGTTTCCTTTTGCTCTTTCATGGACTGATCATTTATCTCAACTAACATTTCCCGGAAACGTTTTGTCATGAATTTCTTGTTCTTGGGTCCCCCAAACTGATCTGCATAGCCGTCAGAAAAGACATAGAGTACATCGCCGGACTTTATATCGATTTCATTATTCTTGAACTTATTGAGTTCTTCTCCCATGAATGCACCAATGGGGAATTTGTCTGGCGCAAACTGCTGTAACTCACTGTCTCTGACAAGGTAGAGAGGATTATAGGCTCCCGCATATTCAAGCTTATTGCTGTCAAAATCAATACTGAGCAGGGCTATATCCATTCCATCCTTAACCGATATCTCCGTTCTTGCCTGCCTGAGAGTATCTGTCACACCCTTATTCAGGCTATCGAGAATTGCTGCAGGGCGACGTGCATCTTCAACATTAACAGCATAGTTCAGACGATCGTGTCCGACAATTGACATGAATGCACCTGGTACACCGTGCCCCGTGCAATCAACGGCCGCGATAAAGGTTTTGTTATCAGTATGGCTTACCCAGTAGAAATCACCGCTTACAATATCCTTGGGCAGATATAAAATAAAATAATCAGCAAACAGTCTGCGAACGTACTGGTCAGGCGGAAGTATGGCATTCTGGATTCTTTTGGCGTAGCGAATACTGTCCTCGATATGCCGATTCTTCTCTTCGATATCAGTATAAGCATCTTGCAGGCTGACATTAGCATCGGCAAGCATATTTCTCTGGTCTTCAAGTGAATCCCTCTGGGCGGATATTTCCTCCTTCTGCTTTTCGATTTCTGCAGTCCTTTCCCTTACTTTCTGTTCCAGCTCATTATAATATTCCTCCAGTTGAGCGATCATCAGATTGAACTTTACAGACAATCCGGTTATTTCATTTTTTCCGGTTACTTCAGCCCGTTCATTAAGATGACCGTCTGTAATCCGGTTCACACTCATAACAAGCTTCTTAATTGGATCCGTAATCACCTTGGTCTTACGGTACAATAACATTACCACAACGACCAGGGTAAGTCCGAAGATCCCGATAAATTTTAATAATTCAAGCCTGAGTACGCGTCGTTGGGCAGTAAAGTCCGACACGATCCGGATCACACCCCCCTTGTAAAGGTCAGAATTACTCCTTGGCATGAAAATATAATCATACTGCAGCTTTGTTTTTCCTTCCTTAATCTCAACATTAACCGGTAATTCATCTTTAAGAACCTTCTGATAATACTCAAGATGCATTGCATCCAGTTGTACATCGGCGTTTAGTGAAAAGGGACTGTCTGAACCTACAAACAGAACAACTTCCTGAATCGAAGATTGCTTGTCGGCCAATCCATTGAGTCGATCATTTATTGCCTGAATGATCTCATCTGCCTGTGCGGATCCGACGCCAAGCTCGACGATGTATCTCTGATCATGGGTTGCGTGATATGTATATTTTTTGAGTATGCTTGTATTGGCACCCATTGCAAAACGCTCTGAGAAATATTCCCCCTTGCCCATAATGCCAAGGAGCAAATTCTTGTGATCGATACCAAGATCGAATAAATTTAATCCCCTGTCTGCCAGAAAAGTAGTATTAACGACAATTCCCTTGTGATTAATAATATAAATATCTTCGAAATCGGGATTCATTCTCAGGTCTTTGCGAATTTGCTCAAGGTCAGCAGTTTCAATGTTAGCAGTAGTCTCAAAAATTTCATTTACCAGCTTATTACTGATGGTCTCCATTCGTTTGTTTAATTCTGCTTCCAGAATCCCGAGTGCCATATCCCGAAGTTCAAGAATATGGGTAATCTCATCGGCAATTATGAGGTTCTTCTCTTTACTGGATTTAACCAGGATATTCTTGGTATTTGAATAATTGAGTGAACCCAACAGAAGCAGCGCAATGATTGCCGGAAGAACAATATTGAATATTAGCTGTTTAAATATGGTCGTTTGCTTATCTGCCATTTTTGCTAATTTGAGAATTTATGAAACCATTTCTTTAGTAATTATTTGCCACCTGTTCTCCTGGTCTCCTGCCCAATTATACATCGCTAGTGCCAAATCCTCGTTGTCAAACATCATATCATCAATCAAACTCTGGCTACCAATCAGCATTGAGGTTTCAGCAGGTGAGAAAATTTTAATTTTATTCTTTTTAAGGATAATTAAAGGTGGTACTCCCACTAAATCATTAACCGGGATATTTCCAAGCTCCTTATCATCTACCCGAAGATCTAACTCTCCTGTTCTCAAAAGTCCGAACTTTGCCGTACCGTCATCCCCAACCATGTCAAATGATTGTTCCGGCATCAGATGAACCAGCTCCATTTCTTTTGCAATTTTGTAAATCAGTTTTGATGAAAGTCCTTTCAGGTACTTGTTACCCATCAGCAGTTGCATTCTGTCCCATATCAGGTTCTCCCAACCTTCTTCACAATCCCGGACCTGCTTGGTCAATCTGCTCTTCTGATCGGCTGATATTCTATCCAGGACCTCCTCAAAGCTGGGTTTATCCATCCGGTTAACCTGAAGAGCCGCCAATTCACTTAACAATTCATCCGGATTGAAAACCTGGGCCAGAAGATCGTCTGTGAGACCGGTCTTCTCTAGTTGGCTTATTGCATTTATTGCGGCAGCTTTTGAAAATGGACCCACCAGGTTTGGATCACGGTTGATGATGCTTAACAATAGTTCATCCGGTTCCATAATCACTATTGGGAACTCAACCTGTAGCTGCCTGATCTTTTCAACTGTATTAGTGTCCTCAAGCACAGGAAAGAGCACCGGTTTGACCTCATCAGAGACAAAAATATCCAGCAATTCTATTGCAAACCCTATACCCTCACTTGTACCGGATTCAAGGTTCTGCCGTATATGGTGAATGGAGTTAGGATCATAAGCTATAGAAAGCAGATTATAGAGCCGGTTAAAAGAAACCTCAAGTTCTTCTCTGAAAGAAAAATCAAGGGATTCGCCAAGCTCGTTTTCTGCAATCGTACTTAATGCGGCAAGATTCCATGCGATCTGGTGAACAGATGTACGGACACCATCAATGATTTTTTGAAGATTGTTTTCGTCAGACTGGTATTCGAGTTCCAATAATGCCAGCAATGCTATTTCCTCAACCTCGCGGTTCTGATAATTGATCTTGCCCAGCAGGGAATTTATTGCTTCCGTGTTTCCTATCTTACCGAGGATTCTGGTTATACGATTCAGGGTATGCTGTTCTATGCCAGATTTATAATAACTCTGCTCAAGGCTTTCAACGGCCTCTTCACCAATCCGGACAAGCGCGTCATATGCCTGTCTGAAGTATTTTGTAGCCAGAAAATCAATCAGTACGGGGCTTGCCTCAGATACTTTCCAGAAAGCCGAGACCTGGATAGCTGTAGTCCTGATATGAGGATCAGGGTCACGCAATAATGTATTCAGGATTGCATGATGCTTGAATTCCTTCAATTCAAAAAGAGCCATTGCAATTATCAGCCTGTCATTCCGGTTTGCTGACTTGGCCATTAGCATCATGTCATCGGATGTCATCTTTCGTGCTCTGTAATCATCCAGCCGTTTTAATAAATCCGATGCAATATCCTTATTTTTTCCCTTTTGTTCCTGCTTAACCCCAGCTTCCAGTTCGGCTTCTGAGAGTGGAAGGTTAAGTTCGTCAATCCTCCTGAGGGACATTCGGCGGATTTTATCTGATGCAGATTTTAATAATGCTGAGAGTGCATTCTTAAATCCTTCAAAATCTGTTATTTCCACAAATCCCAATGCATTTCTTATGGAAATCATAGACGCGCTTTTCAGATCACGGTCAAGTATACTTCGAATATCCGTTTTCTCAATGCCTGCATCGGATTGCCTGAATTTTGCAAGTGAGGAATTCAATGAGTTCCGGTATGCCTGGTAAAGCTTGAATGCAACAAATGCCCATGCCGCTAAAAGTATAATCAGGACATAGGTATAATGTACCAGGGAAAAGAAAGCAAGAGATACCAGTCCGGCAGCCAGCAGACTGGAAAGAAGTACGGATATCTCATTGATGGTTCCATCAATCCGCGCCTGTACGCTGTATCGTATCTTAGAGTCAAGGGACTGGTAGAGAATTTTCATGGATGGGGCCACGATGGAATCCTGAAGTGATTTGGTAAATAGTTTGGTCACAGATATTATAAGGAAAAACATTGTGAAGCTTGCAGCAAGACCAAAGACTCCACCGATCACAGCCGCTACAATGGTAAATACCAGGATCAGTAGGGGAGAAATGACGAGGGCCAGTTTTAAACCCCAGGTTTTCAAAACACGACCGTATACGAAGGTTTTTATCAGAACACTGAATACCATCAGGGTTCCATTGAAATATCCAAAGAATGAAGCAAGATCTGAGTGATCCGGATAAGACTCTCTTGCCACTCCAAGGAATGAGAAATGAACAAAAATAGTTACGGAAATAAGCAATACAACGAAAAGTGACATATACCCTATATACCTCGACTTAAACATGGCAGCAAGGCCGGTGTCGGTTTTTGATTCTTCTTCTGCAGGCACCTCTTTTTGTTCCATGGAGAAACGTCCGGAAATTATAAACTGAAATAACAGAGCAACCACAACACTGACCGCACTGATATACAGCAGGTCCCTTGTTTCGACTGCAAAAGAAAGCAGAACCGGGATTGAATAACTACTGACTATAATACCGATGATTTGACCGGTATCAATCATACCAAATAACCTTTTACCCTGCCGAAGTGTAAACATTCTTCCCACTGTTCCCCAGAATCCCAGCAAGGCAAGGATATTGATAGGACCCATCATGACAAAAATTACAAAGACAACCGTACGGTTTTCAAAAAAACCGAAACCGAATCGCATCAGCACAGTAAGAATGGCTACAAAAGACAGGTTAATAATCGAAAAGATTGAGAAGCGAATCCTTGATTGAAGCCACGCGTAGATTGAGGTCATTACTATTCCAACCACGCCAGAAACAAGGAATGCCTTAGGGATCATGGACTGTTCGAATACCTCTAAAAACAGGGAATGTGCACTGATATCGAAGGTGCCATAAAATACGCCAAGGAAAACGGATTGAAAGATCAGAAGCATTACGCTCGCTTCCTCACCGGTTTCAATATTCAGGGCCTTGTAAAATCCTCTTGCCATAAAAGATTGTAAAAATGCACTTCAAAGTATTATGTTTCCTGCCTTAAATAATCTTTTAAGATATGAAAAATATGATAAAATGGTTGGCTAATATGATCCATTCTTTTTCATTTTTTCTGAACCTGTTAAATACTAATTGCGATGAACTCAAAAATACTCTGACTGGATTATTAATTGCAAATGTGCCTATCTTATTCATTTTGTGATCTTTAGATCATTTTTCAAACATGAGGCACAATTCCAAAATTTTAACAAATAAATGCTCCTGAATAGATTAATTGTACTTCAATCTCACAATAAACCATAAACATACTGATCAAGGATATGAGTAAATTAAGCCTCATAAATGTGTCTTATATAAAAATTTGGTTATTTTTAGTTATTTAATCTATATTTTTAATATCAATTAACCATCAGGTATTGCATGGTGCCGTAGCGGTTCCGGATGCCTGAATTTTCATCCCCGGGTATATGATTGACTTTGGAGATAATGTTGAACCTCACATTCACAGAAGAAGGGAAGTAGTTTTTATCATACTTTCCGGTTTCTTTTTAGGGACCCTGGCTTCCTTTAATATTCTGGGGATATCCAGGCAGATTGATCTTTCATTCTCATTATTGGGATGGGATGTTCCATTTGTGGTTTTTGTCGGTGTATTGCCGTATCCGATAACATTTCTTTGCACAGACTTCATATCTGAACTTTACGGCAAGAAGAGAGCCACTACAGTTGTTTGGGTGGGACTTCTTCTGAATATATGGGTAGTATTTATAATGTGGATCGGTGGCGCACTTCCTCCCCATCCTGTCCTAGGCCCCGATGGACTTCCGGCAATAGATGATCCTATGAGGATCTTTTTTCAGCTCAGGAGATGGACTGTATCTGCCACTATAGGGTCAATGATTGCCTACCTTACCGCGCAGTTTGTCGATGTGCATATTTTTCATGCACTCAAGAAAATGACAAAAGGCAAAAAGCTCTGGCTCCGTAATAATGGATCAACCCTTACCAGCCAGATGGTCGATTCCGTTGCAGTTATTACCATTACATATTTTACTGCCAGAAATGCCATCCAGATTACTCCGGGTGATACCATTTTTCACGGAATTATCATCCTCATTCTGAGCAATTACATTTTTAAAATGGTATCAGCACTTCTCGACACAATACCATTTTACATCGGCACAAAAATGCTATCTAAATACCTGCAGATCGATCCGATGGAGGGATATTCAGATGAGGAGAAGAATTAACCAGACAATACTTTAATCAGCTCTTTCAGATCAACATCGAGTTCCGTAACAGTGTGATGGGCCAGGCTGTAATAGGTTTCCCTGTGTGACAAGGTATCTTCAATAAATTTCATTAGCTCCTCATCAGAAAGGTTTTTTATCAGGGGACGTTTATACTTCCCGGGGGAGAGCCTGCTGTATAGATCTGTGGGACTGACTTTCAGGTATACGGAAATACCATGACGATTAATAATATCCATATTTTCGCCATAACATGGTAATCCTCCGCCCGTAGATACAACAAGATTTTTTTCGGTAACGAGTTTATTTAGCACCCCTGTCTCATTCTCTCTGAATTTCTCCTCACCCAGGTGTCTGAAGATATCGTTAATACTCATTCCCAGACGGTCAATGATTAATTCATCAGTATCTACAAAACTATACCCAAGAAGTTTTGAAAGTTTCTTGCCGCTTGTAGATTTGCCGGATCCCATAAAACCAATCAAGAATATATTCATGGCAGGTTAGGATAAAATAGTAATTACCACTCAAGAGACATTTGACCGTTGGATTCACTCTCATCCTCATCACTCGCGGAATCCGCTGCCGCTTCTGATGATTTTTTCGGATCGGTTTTCTCGCTCTTTCCTGCGGGTTTCTCTTTTACACCAGCAACGTTCTTTGTAACAGGAGATTTATCGGGCTTTAAGGTTTTAGCATCATTTTCCCCGGAAGGGGATTTCTTTCCGGATGGGGGTTCCTTCCCGGATTCGGATTGTTCATCTGCTACAGGCTTTGCAGTCTTTACCTGCTTCGATACCGGATCAGGTTTCTTTACCGGATCAGGTTTCTTTAATGGGGCAGGTTTTCCAATCTCTTTGGTACTACCTGAATCCACCAGCTTATTCTTTTCGGGTACCTTTTCTTCCGATCCTTCCGCACTGAGTCCCTCAATAGGTTCGATCTCCTTTATCAGCTCCACCTGGTACTTTGTCAGACGCTTTCCTTTCGCCTTGTATCTTTTTACTCCTATAAAATCAACAACCTCAATTATCTCGGGATCTCTGGCCTTATTTTTTCCTCCAAAATTTATCTCAAACCTCGGAAATTCCACCTCAGTCAGGCTTATCAGTTTCGATTCGGGATGATCGCCGATAAAGCTTGAGAGCTTTTCATTCTCTTCAAGCATGAATCTCTTTAAGTAATGAAAATTCTGCTCAGCGTCGAAATATATCACAGAGAAAACCTTTTTTGGTTTAAATTTCTCAAGGATGTAAAGGTCATCCTCGAAATGGTTTTCCAGGTCGAATGAACTAATGCGGTATCTGCCGGAACGTGTAACAACCAGGAGGCGACCATGTGGACCGAACTCTCCAAGGAAACGGCCCCGTCCATCCGCATTAAGCCTGAGGACATCCTCGTCAAACCAGATCTTCCTGCCCCCAAGAGTGGATACTCCTTTCTCCTTCATTACGATCTTATGCACCGCATTTTTAGTCATAATATTTCCCTGGGCATCCCTTCCTTTAATTGCAAGTTCAGAGAAATCAACCTCAAAATTCAGGTTCTTTAGACGTGGCCTTGGCTTCAGGGTTACCCTTATGGTTTCAGCCTCTCCATTCGGGTTCACGGTAAGATAAAGTATCCTTGAATGCTTGTTATTCTTGGTCAGGTTGTACTCCTTATCCCTGGTTAAACCGGTAATAGCACTGCGCTTCATCATCGCATTCCCGCTCTTCCCATCCCTGTAAACAATGTTGTAGATAGTTCTGGAATCACTTTTATTGAAAACCGCGATATGAATAATATCTTTCCCGATGAAAACCTTGTCTTCCACTTTGGTCAGATGGTATGTCCCGTCTCTCCGGATGGTCAGGATATCGTCAATATCCGAACATTCACAAACGTATTCATCTTTTTTCAGAGATGTCCCAAAGAAACCTTCCTTCCGGTCAACATAAAGTTTCTGGTTTGCTGCGACAACCTTGGTTGCGACAATGGTATCGAAATTCCGGATTTCTGTACGCCTTTCCCTTCCCTTGCCGTATTTCTTTTTGATCTGCTTGTAATAGTTGATCGTATACGGAATAATATTTTCGAGATGGTTCTTAACCTCCGTGATACTCTCCTCTATTCCCTTTATGTGATCATCCGCCTTGAAGGAGTCAAATTTAGAAATCCGCTTGATCCTGATCTCAGTCAGTTTGACAATATCCTCATGGATGATTTCCCGGCGTAGTAGTTTTTTGTATGGATCAAGTCCCCTGTCAATCGTCTCAATAATAGCCTCCCAGGTCTCACATTCTTCAATGTCGCGGTATATCCTGTTTTCAATAAATATTTTTTCGAGGGAAGAGAAATGCCAGTCCGTTTCAAGTTCACTCAGCCGGATCTCAAGCTCAAGTTTAAGCAGTGAAACCGTATTGTCAGCAGAATGCCTGAGCATTTCTTCAACGCCCATAAACACAGGTTTCTCGTCGCTGATTATGCAACTATTGGGGGAAATGGACACCTCACAATCAGTAAAGGCATAGAGTGCATCAAGGGTTTTGTCGGAAGACACCCCTGAGGCGAGTTGTACCATAATCTCGACATTTGCTGCGGTGTTGTCATCGATCCGCTTGATTTTGATCTTCCCCTTCTCGTTTGCCTTAACAATTGATTCGATCAGGGTTGTTGTAGTTTTTCCATAAGGGATCTCGGTGATGACCAGATGCTTCTTGTCCAGTTTTTCAATCTTGGCCCTCACTTTCACTGCACCTCCACGAAGTCCGTCGTTGTACCTTGAGAAATCTGCCATTCCCCCTGTTGGAAAGTCCGGCAGGATTCCGAAATCTTTTTCTTTAAGATAAAGAATACTGGCATCAATAAGTTCATTGAAATTATGGGGTAGAATCTTGGATGCGAGTCCCACAGCAATCCCTTCCACCCCCTGGGTAAGCAGGAGGGGGAATTTAACCGGAAGAGTCACGGGTTCCTTGTTCCTGCCGTCGTAGGATAGTTTCCACTCGGTGGTCTTGGGATTGAAAACCACATCGAGGGCAAATTTAGAAAGTCTTGCCTCAATATAACGGGGTGCGGCTGAACCATCCCCGGTAAGTATATTCCCCCAGTTTCCCTGGCAATCGACGAGAAGGTCTTTTTGTCCCAATTGAACCAGGGCATCACCGATGGAAGCATCTCCATGCGGATGAAACTGCATTGTATGACCAATAATATTTGCCACCTTATTGTAGCGGCCGTCATCGAGACGTTTCATGGAATGCATTATGCGTCTCTGGACTGGTTTTAGTCCATCGTCAAGATGAGGAACTGCTCTTTCCAGGATCACATAGGAAGCATAATCAAGGAACCAGTCCTGGTACATTCCTGATAGGTGCACCACTTTATGCAGATCATCTGAATCGGAGTTGAGTTCAATTTCCTCCCCGGGTTCAAATGATCCCTCATCCATATACTCTTCGGAGTGCTCAGTATTTTCCAGATCCTCGATGCTCATTTGGTCTTCTATGCTTCGGCCTCGACAAGGTCCTTTTCTACGCGCAGGTTATCAATGATGAAATTCTGTCTTTCGGGTGTGTTTTTACCCATGTAGAATTCCAGTAGGTCGGCGACCGAATCACTCCTGCTAAGGGTAACCGGATCAAGCCTTATATTTTTTCCGATAAAATTTTTAAACTCATCCGGGGATATCTCCCCAAGTCCCTTGAACCTGGTAATCTCGGGATTGCTACCCACCTCATTAATGGCATTTACTTTCTCTTCATCCGAGTAACAATAGAATGTTTTTTTCTTATTCCTTACCCTGAAAAGCGGAGTTTGCAGGATATACAGATGTCCCTTGCGGACCAGGTTGGGGAAAAACTGGAGGAAGAAGGTAATCAGCAGCAGACGGATATGCATCCCGTCCACATCAGCATCCGTTGCAATTACTACGTTTTTATATCTCAGGTTATCGAGGCCATCTTCAATGTTCAAGGCAGACTGCAGCAGGTTAAATTCCTCATTCTCATAAACGATTTTCTTTGTCATTCCATATGTATTCAGAGGTTTCCCTTTCAGGCTGAATACGGCCTGGGTTGCTACATCGCGGGACTTGGTAATGGATCCGCTGGCTGAGTCACCCTCGGTAATAAAGATTGTTGTCTCCAGCCGGCGATCATGATTGGTATTATAATGGGCCTTGCAATCGCGCAGTTTCCGGTTATGCAGGCTGGCCTTCTTTGCCCTGTCTCGTGCAATCTTTTTTATGCTGGATATCGCTTTGCGTTCCTTCTCCGATTCCAGTATCTTCTGAAGTATGATCTCTGCAGTTTCAGGATGTTTATGCAGATAATCATCAAGGTGTTTTTTTAGAAAATCATGTATGAAGTTTCGTACACCTGGCCCATTGGGACCCATATCCTTTGATCCCATCTTTGTTTTGGTCTGGGATTCAAAAACAGGATCCTCAACCCTGATGCTGAGGGCCACAATAATGGATTGCCGTATATCAGAAGGATCAAAATCTTTCTTGTAAAATTCGCGAATGGTTTTTACCAGTCCCTCTTTAAACGCAGCCAGGTGGGTACCTCCCTGTGTGGTATGCTGTCCGTTCACAAAACTGAAATATTCGTCTGTATACTGCGTACCGTGGGTCATGGCCAATTCAATGTCATGGTTTACGAGGTGGATGTTCTCGTACAAACCCTCCTTGTCCATGTTCTCATTCAACAGGTCAATCAGACCGTTCTTTGAATGGAATTTCTCACCATTAACAGCGATTGTGAGTCCGGAATTGAGGTAGGTATAATTTTTTACCAGTCCCTCGATATACTCCAGGATATAATGAAAATTCCCAAACAGTTCCTGATCCGGCACCCAGGAAACAATAGTTCCGTTGGCCAGTTCGGTCTTACATTCAGCAGCTTCCTCCACCAGTTGTCCACCGGCAAATTCGGCAGCCTTCAATTTCCCCTCCCGGATACTTTGTATATCAAATTTTGAGGACAGGGCATTAACAGCCTTGATACCAACACCATTTAAACCTACACTCTTTTTAAAAGCTTTTGAATCGTACTTTGCACCGGTATTCATTTTCGAAGCAGCCTCAACCATTTTCCCAAGTGGAATACCTCTTCCATAATCCCTCACTCTGACCCCCTTCTCATGAATCTCTATTTCAATGGTCTTCCCGAATCCCATCATATACTCATCAACCGAGTTATCCATTACCTCCTTCAGAAGGATATAAACTCCATCATCCCGTGAAGATCCATCACCCAGTTTCCCAATGTACATTCCGGGCCTGCGGCGGATGTGTTCCCTCCAATCAAGTGTCTTAATATGTTCTTCTGTATACTGCGCGGACATGGTGTTTCGAATCTGAACAAATATAGATAAAAGATGCTTGGATCCTGAATTTGTTTTTCAACAGGGGAATTAACAGTTACCCGCTCTGAATCCTGCTCACAGTCAGGCAAATCGATTTTTTTTCAAGTCTTTTTCAGGAGTGCTTCAGGGAGCATATCAAGACTTCTCATACTCGGATAGCCCGGACCAGCATCTCTGTCTGATGTCCTTTGTTGTACTCTCCTCTTGTATCAAATGTCCAGGTCCATTCTTCCTGTTTACTTCCTGAGGGAAGTTCAGTATATGTAAGGCGTTTGGTGGTCACTTCCTTTTTATTTCTGTTCAGAACTCTTTCCTCAACATCACTTATAAGGCATGAGCGGCCTGCCGGAAGCAATTCAAGATGCTGCTGCTGAATCCTTTTGCGGAATGTCTCCTTTTCCTCCCTGGGAATCTCAATAAACCTGCTGACATAGTCAACCAGCAGAATATCCAGCTGGTTTAGCAGGTTAAGTGATACAACAAAACCGGCCATTTCTCCTCCCATTGTAGCCTGGCAGGCGATATCCAGCAAGCTTCCCTTACCTGATTTTTTGTAGTTCCTGACAAGATTGTAGGCACCTTCGATGGCTCCGCCGGTTACATCAGCCTGCACAAGGTGTACGTTGGGAAAATTCTCTGCCTTGTTAATGATTTGCGGAGGATGAAATATATCAACCAGATAGATTGTTTTTATCCTGGCAACAAGATATTCAAATGGTATATCCAGCAGCCAGCCGCTCCCCAGAACAGCAATGCTTTCAGGTATGTTTTTTTCAAGACATCCGATAATAAAATTCCGGGTTCTCTCAAGGTGTAATTCCCAATTGTCATCTTCGGCAAGGTAGCGGTTCATGATCCCTTTCTGGTCAGAGATGTATTTCATCCTGCGCAGAACCTTTCTGTCAACACCTTTGCCGTGATTCATATGGATGTATTCTTGGAATGCATATGATCGTATTCCTCAGACATAATATCTCTGACCTCATGCATTAGCTCCCGGACAGGCTTCCCTTCAAAACTGCTGTATGGAATGGGGTCCAGTACCTTAACATTGATTTTTGTAAATCCGGTTAAAATAGCCCCCTTTTTTGGCAGGGCTTTGGCTGTTCCTTCAATTACAATGGGTATAATATCAACCTTTCCTTCCAATGCCATCCGGAAAGCTCCATCCTTAAAGGGTCCCAGTTTTTCTCCCGGGTACCTTGTTCCTTCGGGGAATATCATGAGCGAGTTCCCCTTCCTGATATTATCACTGGCTTTTTCCATTAACTTAACCAGGCTGTAATTTCTTCCCCTTTCAAGCTCAATGTGTCCGCTGATGCGCATATGCCAGCCGATAATTGGGATACTGAAATTCTCCTTTTTCGAGATCCACTTGAAAGGCCGGAAAAGCAAAAACAAAACAAGGATGTCAACCATTGACTGGTGATTTGCTACCAGAATGCAGGGGCGGCGCCAGGGAATTTTATTCCTGCCGGATACACGAACTCTCCAGAGGGGATTGAAAAATATATACGAGGATGCCCAGTAGCAGGACCATATCTGGTGTATCAGGAGTCTTCGGTCGAACAATTTTGTAATCAGCCATATCACCTCGGCTATAACAAAATAGACCAGGGAGGTGATTGCGAAAAATATCCAAAACATGTAAGAATATACGGTAAGTCCTGCCTTTCTCATGATGCTCATTTAGAAGAGTCCACCAACAAAAATATCAATCCACTCCGGTTTAACAAGATTTCGGTCCCACAAAAGATCCCGAATTGTATCCGGATCATGAGCCACCCCGGTGAGTTGAATTGCGAGATCTTTCAGGTCTGATATGTCACCCTCAATCCTGCAATCCTTAATCTGCCCTTTCTCAACCTTCAATTCTACCAGAACTCGGATGTCACCAATCCTTATTTCCCGCTTCAGGCTATACCTGGGAGAATAGCCTACATTCCATTTCCAGAGGCTGTACTTTTCCCTGACGAGCTCCTCAATCCTGCTGATATCAGAATCGCTGAAAGTATGGATTTCAGAGCCCTTATAACTGTCGAATACATGTCCCAGCAGCAATTTACGGAATTCTACAATTCCCATATCCTCTTTCAGGAAGTCTTTAATATTTCCTGTTTTGCTTCGGACACTCTGGACAGCTTTGTCCTTATATTGTTCCGGATCCGTCTCAAGGGCCTGGCTCAGTCTGGACAGATCTGAAGAGAACAGCAGGGTTCCGTGATGGAGAACCCTTCTGCGATAAACATGTTCTGCATTACCCGAGATTTTCAGTCCACCAACCAGCATCTCGTTTCGCTGACCGAATTCAGCCGGTATTCCAAGTTTGACAAGAAAATCAAGAACCGGTGAAGCATATTCGCGGAAGTTTACAAGTTTTCCTTCCTCCCCGTTTAGGATAAAGGAAAAATTCAGGTTCCCCTCATCGTGCCAGACTGTGCCTCCACCTGAGATCCTTCTTACCACAGGGATATTATTTTTACGGGTCCATTGAAGATTTATCTCAGCCCAGGCATTCTGGTGTTTCCCGACAATGATTGAAGGATCGTTGATATAAAAAAATGCATAATCCTGCCGGGTCTCCTTCAGCAGGTATTCTTCTGCAGCAATATTAAATTGGGGGACTCTTGAAGGGGAATCAAGGATCAGCATCCGGCAAAATTAGCTTTTTTGATCATTCAGTCCAATGTATTTTACCTGGATCATAACCTGGTATACTCCCCATGCCAGGAGTATTCCCAGAACCGCTCCACCGAGAACATCCCCGGGAAAATGAACCCCCAGATATACCCGGCTGTAGGCAACAAGTGCTGCCCAGAACATGATTCCGATCCAATACCATCGTTTCAACCATAAACCCGTGAAGAATGCCATGGCTGAAGTATTAGCTGCGTGGCTGGAGACAAACCCGAACTGTCCGCCGCAGTGATTGTTTACCAGGTGGACTATTCCCTCGATATGGGGCTGGTGACAGGGCCTGAGCCTTTCAATTGTTTCCTTGAACAGGTGCACCGATGTCTGGTCGCTCATGCTTATAAGAACAACTGTCCCCAGAAGGATCCAGAGGCTTTTCCACCGGAAGGTGTATACCAGATATCCGGTTATAAGAATATAGAGAGGAATCCAGCTGAGTTTGCCGCTGATCCACCACATAAGAGAATCCCAGAATGGGGAATGCATTCCGTTGATGAACAGGAAAAGTTGGGTATCCCAGTTATTGATTGTTTCGAGCATGTTATTCGTTCAAAGCCTTCCATATCCTGTCCTTCAGTGTAGTGACACCCTCACCACTGACGGATGAAAGAAACTGCCAGTCCACCTCGGGAAGGTCATTACGTATCTCCTCCTTCAGCTCATCGTCAAGCATATCTGTTTTTGAAATTGCCAGAATGCGCTGTTTGTCAAGTAGTTCCGGATTGTACTTTTCCAGCTCTTTTAACAGGACCTTGTATTCCTTATGAATATCATCGCTGTCGGCCGGGACAAGGAACAGCAGTATAGAGTTGCGTTCGATGTGGCGAAGGAAGCGTGTCCCAAGGC
>DRHS01000230.1 GCA_011053095.1 Bacteroides sp. | reverse complement strand
GTGCAGAATTATTACGAGAAGAAGTAATTATTTTTTCACATATTCCTGTTAGACCGATTGGCGAAGAACATAATTTATGGAACGATTATGAAATTATTAAGATTATTGAAAACATAATTTCGCCGTGTGATAATTCTGCACTATCCAATTCCATTCTAAGCCAATTCTGTTGTTTCTCACCAATAGCACTATTCCAGCGATAATTATTTGATTTTCCCGTAGTATTATCATAATAGGAATTCACCAGATTAATATCGTGCTTATGTAATGAATTAGTAAAATATGAATAGTCTGTAGCGTCAAGAACAATAAATCGCCAACCTCTTTTTACATAGGAGTAATAATAATCAGGCATTGATAAAGTCTCAAGTAAATTAATCAAATGAACAGAATCAACAGCTACATCATGATTCCCAAGCAGATGATAATTTTGAATAACTGAATTAAGATTTTGGTATATGGGAATAATCGAATCGTAACTATTCCATTCAACATCAATTATATCCCCAAGGTTTTGAACAAAATCAACTTCATTATTATTAAATGTCACAATAGCCTCTTCCAATTTCCATAAAGATTCCTTATAGTATCTTTCCCCATTAGCAGGTTTATCGGCATACTGAGGGTCAGCTACCAAGCCAATTTTCAGAGTAGGTTCCGTTTGCGAACTGGAACTCTGGATGATGATTATTAGAATTAGAAGGAGAAATAGATATTTCATTCTGCGACTATTTGGGCGGATTATCCAGGATGTGGCCAATATCGAGGATGTACATTTGTCTGCCCAGTCCCTCGTGGGTAGCGTCAATGGAAATGATTCTTCCATCTTGACTACAACGTGCGTGAAGATCTACTCGGTAGATTCCCCTTCTTGGCCCTGTTGACTTTAATCTCGCTAAAGGAACAAAGAGGCTGGTAGGTTGATGGAACAAAAATAGATGCTGCACACTATCAAGAACATATGTATCGCCAAGGATCCAGTCATCAAATGGTTCGGGAAGGATGGTAGGATCGATATTAGCTCCTACATCGGCCAGTTTTTGTACCATTTTACCTGATCCGTCATCCTTGAAAAGCCCGAAATATCGGCCTTCCAGTATGGTGTTGTCATCTTGCCATACATGGTGGCTGGGATTGTCAAAAAAATACCGGACATCTTTCCCGTCTGCTGAGATTGACCAGCCTGAAACATGGCGGTCAGGACTATCCATATTTCGAAGAAATGCTATGAAACGCGTTGCGGATGGATTCCACCCTTCACGAAAGAAATAGAGGTTAGTAGCTCCGGTATAGCCCTGTGGAAATGCTATATCTGCCATTCTTTCCAGATCGATGAGAAATTCTACATCGCCAGTTTCCATATCCATCCTTTCAATGCCGGATTGATTTGGGGCTTGCAAGTCCTCGTAGGTATCTGGTATACCGGTGTATAATGTTCCTGCATGTTTCATCCGGGCAAAATCATGCGTGAGCGCCATTTTACCGTCATCGGACACATCGTAAACAGGCTGAGGCAAGGTTCTGTGTTCCCCGGATTTAAAATTGTATGCACGGCAAATAAAATGAGTCCCGTCTTCACTCCGGTCATTCCAAAGAATCTCATCCGAATTAGGGCGCCACTGCAAACGACAACCCTGTTGCCAGTTCCAGGCTGTGGTTTCCCCTATCTTACACCATTTGAAGCTATTCTGTAAATCGAAATATCCTATGTCACCCCGATCTGTTGGTTCCACATCCCGATCCTGAAAATAGACCTTCATACCGAGGGCATAACGGCCGGATATATCAAATTGCTGTTCGTCATAGAACCAGAAACCGGTATATACAGGATGCTCATTTGAACCTGGATCCGAAACCCGTACAGGAGATACATATTGAAAATCCTCTCCCCCCACCAATTCTTCCCAACTTTCACATGTCGAGTACTCCTGGACAGTGGAACAACCTGTCAGGCTCAATAAAATAATTGTCCAGTTTTTCAGCATAATTATTTGTGTTAAAAATTTCTGTATGGTCCCCGCGGTTCTGCGTTATTAGTTTCCTGCTTAAATTTATGGAATTTGGTTTTAAAGATGGTAGGTTCTTGAACTTTTTTATAATAACTTACATCATAGTATTCTACTCTTGTTTTATTAACTCCCTTAATACCAAATCCCCATGAAACAAATGCGAATTTTTCAACTACTTGGAATGGCTTTAGTAAGTTCATTTCTGCTTACCTCTGTTAATGCCATGGCCCCACAGAAGGTGGATTTTTCAGGTGAATGGATTCTTAATGAAAGTGAAAGCGAACTGGGGGAGGGCAGATTCAGGTTATCACCTGAAATGAATGTCAAGCAGGAGGGTAACACTATAATGATCGAGCGCAGCTTCACTACAAGGAATGGCGAGACCAGAACAAGAAACGAAACCTTGACTATGGATGGCAAAGAGAATATTAGCGAAGGTGAAAACAGAAGTTCAACTACTACGGTTAACTGGTCTGATGATGCTAACTCCCTGACCCTCAAATCAGATCTCGTCATGAGCAGGCAGGGTGAGACTTTTGAGGCAAAGACAAACGAAACCTGGACTTTGAATGAGAATGGGAAAGTCCTTACGATAAAGTCTTCTACTTCTTCATCAAGGGGAGAACGTTCAGTGACCCTGGTTTACGATAAGAAGTAGGATATTAACCATACCTGAAAATATTACCTTTCCCCTATCGGGAAGAGTTTGATGATGCGGTCTGGTTTGTTTACAACGACATAGATATTTCCCTCAGGATCCATACCTGCATCCCTGACCCTTCCAAAGTTTTTCAGGATCAGTTCCTGGTGCATCACACGATCCCCCTCGATATCAAGCAACCTTACTTCCTCGTATTTAAGGGCTGTAACAAGCAGTTTGTTATTCCATTTGGGAAAAGCTTCACCCTGATAAAACTCTATGCCACACACTGCTATTGAAGGTTTCCAGTAAAGCGCCGGTTGTTCATAGCCTTCCTTTCGTGTATATTCGGTCAATATGCTGCCATTATAATTCTTGCCGTAGCTTATTTCCGGCCAGCCATAATTTATCCCTTTGCGAATCAGGTTGAGTTCATCTCCACCCAGTGGACCATGTTCTGCCGCCCAGATCTCATCGGTGGAAGGATGAACTGACACGCCCTGGGGATTCCTGTTTCCCAGTGTATACAGGGTTGGCAATCCCACATCAGCAAATGGATTGTCTTCCGGAACCCTGCCATCCGGGTAGATCCGGTGTATCTTGCCATTGGGTCTGGTAGGATCCTGGGCCTGTTCCTGAGCCCCTCTCTCACCAATGCTGAAGTACATATAGCCTTTTTTATCAAATACAATCCTGCAACCATAATGATGCCGGGTAAACCGGTAAGTTTCATGAGGGGCTTCATAAAGCACTTCCTCATCCGTCCATTTCATATCCCTGATTCGACCCCTCACAATTCGGGTCATGGCAGCCGGCCGCTTTTCCGCCGGTTTTTTCTCAAGTGCATGGCTGTATGACAGGTATATCCAGCCGTTAGAAGAGTAGTTCGGATCGATATTCACATCCATCAACCCACCCTGTCCCTCGGCCAGAACCTCCGGGATTCCGGCCACCGGCTCCGGCAATAGTTGTCCATCCACTACCATCCTCAGGTTCCCCGGTCTCTCGGTTATCAGAGCGGTATTCTCATTCAAAAATACAATTGCCCAGGGAATATCAAGATTATCAACCCATATCTCTGTTCCTATCTCATAATCAAGCGTTTCAATCATTTTTGGAGGATCAGGCTTTTTCGCACCGGCAGCAGTTTCCTGTGAATACAGAAAATCTACTATATCCTCGATCTCCTTTTCCGTCAGTGTTTTTTCATAGGATGGCATACCGATATGCGGAATGCCGAATTTAATATTCCTGGTTACATAACCTCTTCCATCACCGAACTGCCATACTCCGTCAAGCAGGCTTTGGGCCATACCTCCATCGTAAAGGTTTGCCCCGTGACAGGTTGCACAATTCTTTTGGTACAACTCGGATCCATTGGAGTCCGCCATGTACTCACGGGCCGGCTTAATTAATGCGACGATCACTAACCCTGATAAAAGTATGGGCAGGCTAAGGGCGAGGGTTTTCCATTTCATGATTTCAGCATTTTAAGATTTTCACCAAGTTATATAATTCAGCAGCCAATGTCATGGGAAATGTTTATTTTCATCCTCCTCAAAACCTTGCTTAATGTTCAAAAAGGCATTGAAATATATTCTGTACCGCATAATTGGAAAGCCTTTTTACCTGGTTCTGAAAATTTTCTGGCATCCATCAGAAAATATGCGTAGAAGACTCAGATTCATTGGTAAATTTCGTGTAACAACTTCAGATGGGGGAAAATTCTGGCTTTATAATAATGCATTTCACCTTGAAAACCACATTTTCTGGCTGGGGATCGATAACTACTCCTGGGAGCAAACTACCCGACAGATCTGGATCAAACTATGCCAATCCTCTGAAACCATACTTGATATTGGAGCAAATTCAGGTATCTATTCGGTACTTGCCAGGGTTTATAACCCGGATTCAAATGTAATTGCATTTGAACCGCAGCCCAATGTTTTTAAGGTCCTCCGGAAGAACAATGAGATTAACGGGTTCGATATCCGATGTGAGCAGCTTGCGCTTTCAAACGCTGCTGGGAAGCTGCCATTCTACAATTACGGACCGGATACATTTTCAACTGATAATACCACAGCAGGAAGCCTGAACAAAGACTGGGTCACCCGGGAACAAAGTTCCATTATAGTTGAGGTTGCAAAGCTTGAAACCTATATTGATGAACGAAATCTGGACAGAATTGATTTAATGAAAATCGATGTGGAAACACTGGAATATGAAGTTCTGACGGGATATGGAAGGTACCTAAAATCTCACCAACCTTTTATCATTCTCGAGATCCAGAACACGGAAATTGGAAATAAGATAGAATCTTTATTCGATTTGGGCCGGTATACCTTCTACAATATTGATGAGCAGTCGGGTTTGCGGGAAACCCGGGTCCTGGGATCGGAAAGTGAAAATCTGAATTATCTTCTCTGTCCCACTGCGAAAACCGAACAAATTAGGGAGTTCATCAAATTGTAGCCATTCCCCGCAACCTTTCAGTTCTGAATTACGTCTTGATATTGATGTGAACAAGTTGTAGATTTGCACTTATAATAAACCTTTGTTATGAAAGCTTTGTATAAATATCTTAGCATATTGTTTCTTGTCGTGCTGACGAGTGCATTTCAATCCTGCGAAAAGCAAAACCTGCCAACAGAAGCTACGGGCAGTTTTGAGCTGTTTTTAAGCCTTGACAATGAAGATTTCTCCGGGTTGAAATCAGTCGTTATTCCGGACAGCCTGACAGTCAGTCCATATCATGCACTGCTCACAGTGATCGGACGTGACAGCGTGCCGGTCCTGGAAGATGAATTGATCCCCCTTTATAAATTTGGGGAAGGGTTTTTCAGCGAAAAGATAGAACTGAAGGCAGGGGGGTACCGCCTGCTGAAGTTTTTGATAGTCGATCCGGAAGGTGAGGTTCTCTATGCTGCGCCTATGGAAGGCTCTCCAATGGCCTACCTGGTTAAAGATCCTTTGCCAATTGGATTCAAGATTCAACCGGAAGAAACCACCCGCTTAGTTCCAGAGGTATTGCCAGTGAACAATGAGCCACCATCGGAATTCGGGTATTCAAGCTTTGGATTCTCAGTGGTAAGACCTCTTCCATTTCATATTGCGGTAATCCTCGACAATCCTATGCTCATGGACCCGGCAATATCTTCATCTGTTGCGCCCACCAGATTTACAAATGCAGCCCTTAGTGTGTATCACCCCGATGGATGGTCCTACGATTTTCGCCTGGAAGCAAAAGTGAACAGAGTGGTAATCAGGGGAGGAGCCGAATATTACAAGTTTATAATTGAGAAAGAAGGTTTCGAACCTGTAAAGATGGAGGTGCCTGCTAAAAAACTGTTGGAGTCCACCCCTGAGAATCCGATGCTGGTACGAATCGGCTACGGTCATAACCTGCTTGTATTGCAACCGGATCCTGATCATGGTTTTGATGCAATGATCTCTGACCTGGAGCCGGATAAGAACTTTGGCAAACATCCTTATTTCGAGGCCACCTGGAGATCCGAACCCATACTAACGGTTATGCGTGAAAACAGGAGTCTGATTCGTTTCAGTCTGACTGGCCTTCCAAAATCAGCCAGGATAGAAAAGGTTACACTTAAACTTTTCCATGATGTGCCAATCAAGTGGGATTCGCTAATGCGTAAAGACTCCCTTAGAACCACAGCAAAAGAATTTGTATGGTACGGTGCTGTTCTGCAGCAGATAGTAGAACCATGGGAAGAACATGAGGTTACATGGGGAAATCGGCCAAAGACAATTGAAGCGAACCAGGTGTATGTCTCACCCATACATAATTATCACACATACGATGCGGCAGGTAATAAAGTTTTATCAAATTTCATTGAGGTGGATGTAACCAAACTATTTGTTCCTGAACAGGAGATTGCCGCTCCCAATTATGGTATGATGTTCAAGGTGTCTCCAAATGCAGACTATTTCAAGGGTTTCCGTTTCACATCAAGCGATTTCGAGAAACCAGTGATGCGCCCGGTGCTGAAGGTTCATTATTCCCTGCCGGTAATGTAGGATCTGGAACTGCCAAAACAAATATTTAGATGCCTGCCTGTGATTTCCGGCGGGCATTTTTTATATTTAGGGTAGATATTGCCGGTATGAACTCTCAACCAAAAAGCCTGTCTTTCCTCGACCGCTACCTGACCCTGTGGATTTTCGGGGCGATGGCAGTCGGTGTTCTGTCTGGATATTTTTTTCCCGCCATCGCAGGATTCTGGGATTCAATGAGTTCCGGTACTACAAACATTCCAATCGCCATCGGCCTTATTGTAATGATGTACCCTCCTCTGGCCAAGGTCAGGTATGAGGAATTAAAAGATGTATTCAAAAATTACAAAATCCTGGCGCTGTCTCTTGTCCAGAACTGGCTGATCGGTCCCGTCCTGATGTTCGTCCTTGCAGTACTTTTTTTGCAGGACTATCCTCACTATATGGCGGGACTCATCCTGATTGGCCTGGCCCGCTGTATTGCCATGGTTATGGTCTGGAATGAGCTGGCCTGCGGGGATAATGAATATGCTGCGGGACTCGTGGCCTTCAATTCCATTTTCCAGGTGCTGTTCTTCTCCTTCTATGCCTATATCTTCCTAACACTTATCCCGAAATGGCTGGGTATACAATCCTTCCAGGTAGACATCACCATCGGTGAAATCGCAAAATCAGTATTCATCTATCTCGGAATACCATTCATCGCCGGCTTCCTCACCCGCTTTATCCTTATCCGAGTCAAAAACAAGGAATGGTACCATAGCAAATTCATCCCGAAAATCTCCCCATTAACTCTGATCGCACTGCTGTTTACAATTCTTGTAATGTTTTCCCTCAAGGGGGAATACATAGTTAAAATCCCACTCGACGTGGTTCGCATTGCCATACCGCTTGTCATCTATTTCGTGGTAATGTTCCTGGTATCCTTTTTCATGGGAAAGCGTATCGGTGCGGACTATCCCAAAACAGCAACCATCGCATTCACTGCCGCCAGTAACAATTTCGAACTCGCAATAGCTGTCGCCATCGCCGTATTCGGCATCAACTCGGGGGAAGCGTTCGCCGCTGTCATCGGTCCCCTTGTCGAAGTCCCCGTCCTGATCGCCCTGGTCAATGTGGCTCTTTTCTTCCAGAGGAAATATTTTCCAGTTCGTAATGATTGTGCTTGAACTTCTATTAACCTTATAGTCAGTATTTAGTAAGCGATTTGTTTTCTCACAAAGCTGTTTGTAACACTTACTATATAACAAATAAGTTTGAAACATAAATAGTATAACAAAAATGTTATATATTACATACATAATCCTATATTTGATTAAAATTACAGAAATGAATTCTCCTTTTTTATATGGAACAGCTGTAACCGGTGAACATTTTACAAATCGTACAGAAGAAATACTAAGGTTACGCAATAACTTTTTAAATGGTCGGAATACAGTGATAATATCACCCAGGAGGATTGGTAAGACAAGTCTGGTGAAATATGCTGCTGAGCTTTATATGGATAATCCTGACAGAGATAAAATCCAATTTTGTTTTATTGACTTATATAAAGCCAGGGATGCGGAGGATTTTTACAAAATATTTGTTACATCTATTATTAAAAGCACCAGCAGCAAACTTGATGAGTGGTTACAAAATGTAAGATCTTTTCTTGGGAAACTTGTGCCAAAGATATCCCTGGGAAGTGATCCGCAATCAGAGTTTTCTTTGAGCTTCGACTATATTAATTCTGAAATGGACTTCGATGAAGTGTTTGATTTGCCAGAGAAACTTGCTGAGAAGTATTCCCTTAAACTGATAATTTGCCTTGATGAGTTTCAGAACCTTGAGTATTTTAAGGAATCCTTATTATTTCAAAAGCGTGCAAGGGCTGCATGGCAGCATCATAAGAAAACTTCATACATCATTTATGGCAGTAAAATGCATATGATGGGAAATTTATTTCAGGAACAGTCCATGCCCTTTTACAGATTCGGAGATATGCTTTTCCTTGAAAGGATTGAAAATAAGAGCTTGAATAACTATGTGGTTAATGCCTTTTATAGAACCGGAAAAAACATTTCATCTGAAATAACAGAATCAATGGTTAATCTTATGGAGGCTCATCCCTATTATGTCCAGCAAATGGCTGATATATTATGGAACCGCACAAAGACCAATGTTAATGAGGACTTACTCAATGAAGCGCTTGAGATTTTTCTTAAACAGAATAATCCATTTTTTCAAGGTATAATTGAAAATCTTACAAATTCACAATTAAGCTTTATAAATGCCCTCATATCCGGTGAAAAGCACTTTACTTCAGCGGAAGTATTACATAAATATAAGTTAGGCTCATCAGCGAATATCAAGAGAATCAAGGAAGCTTTGATTAAGAAAAATATAATAACTATTGCTCCACGGGGTATCGTTTTTGAAGAGCCGGCGATCAGGATTCTATTTACCAGGTACTTCGACAACGCTGATCTTTTTAAACAATTATAGGTCTGGGAAGGAATCCAATCCTGACATAATTTCGAGAAAGGTTGAGTGTCTGGCAGTCTTAGGGCATTTTTCAGTGAAAAGCATATCGGTGCCGGCTATCCCAAAACCGCAGTTATCGGTCCCCTTGTCGAAGTCCCCGTCCTCATTGCCTTGGTAAACGTAGCTCTCTACTTTCAGTGGAAATATTTTCCTGTCAGTCCGGTATAAACTGCTGTTTGCAAGAGGACATCCAGCCTGTATCCTTTTTCGGGTGTTCTTTAGAATACCTAAAAATAGGTATTGTTCAGTGGCTATATAATTGTTAAGTTTACAATTGCGAATAAAAAGACCTTTAAATCTATAATTTCAAAAATGAAAAGATCAATTACCCCTTTGATTATTATTCTTGGCATGATGTACACAACGGCAATGGCCAATATTAATAAAGATAAACCAGAGTCAGATAAAACTTCCCAGGAGCAGGGTGGATCTGTTGCCCCGCCACCTGAACAGGATATG
The DNA here is from genome assembly GCA_011053095.1 of Bacteroides sp. Lineage (GTDB taxonomy): Bacteria > Bacteroidota > Bacteroidia > Bacteroidales > SM23-62 > SM23-62. The sequence continues at coordinate 16,753 of DRHS01000230.1, read as the reverse complement.
AGAATCTGGCATTCCGGATTAAAATCTGCACAGGTTGATTATGGCAGTGCACCATACTATAACTGGGTGAAACAGTTTGGGGGAACAGGATTGGATTTAGCTGAAGATATTGCGACTGATAGCACCGGCAATGTCTACCTGACGGGGTATTTTAACGGGACAATAAAAGTCGGGAATAAGAACATTGAGAGTGTGGGTGACCGTGATGGTATAGTGGCCAAATTTGACAAAGACGGGAATCTTGTCTGGATAAACCAATTGCGTTCAGGTCCGGGAACAAGAATAAGTCCCTTCTCAATTCAAATCGATGCAGCCGGCAATTCTTACATTACCGGCGGACATTTTGGTGATGTGTCCATAGGGGGTAACTCTCTTACGGGGAGCGGTAATGGAAGTCTCCTGATAGCCAAACTGGATTCAGATGGCCAGATTGTTTTTGCTGCAGGACACCCCTCGATAAACGAGGATGAAAACGGACATGATATAGACCTTGATGCTATGGGCAATATCTATGTGCTTGGTGCAGTATCAACATCAGCTAATAATACCAGTTACCCAAGTCTGATCATCAAATACAGTCCCACAGGAACCATTTTATGGGAGCAGGAACATGATGAAGCTTTTAGTGCAATGGAACTTGAAAACGGCAGCCTGTATTTCGCCGGTACTCTGAGAAGTAATTTTGGAGATCGGTCCGGTCAAGTAGACGGTATACTTGACTCAAATGTGGTGATGATTCATCCCTGGAGTTATGCCGATGTTTTCCTTGCCAAGGCGGATCTCACTGGCGATTTTTTGTGGGCCAGTATAGCAGAACACTCGGATTCAGCTGGTGACAGCTATTCAGCAGACCTACTGGTAGATTCAGATGAAAATATTTACATGACTGGTAATTACCGAAATGAGATTCTTTTTGGAAGTGATATCCTTTACGGCAACAATAATTTTCTCGCCAAATGCTCATCGGACGGGCAGTACATATGGGGGAAAGACCTTCCCAACCTTTCCTCAGTTGCCCTCGATTCAGCAAATATGGTACTTGCTTCCCTTGGAGGTGGGGTAATCCGTTTGGATACACTGGACGGGAACTGGGGTTTTGTAGATACAGTCTCATATACACCAAGAGCTATAGCTACTTTTATTTCAAAGGCGACACCCTCCGAGAATGCCAGGTATTATACCGGTATTGATTTGGGAAGTATTACCCTGAGCAAGGTTGATCAGAGCTTTGATCCGGTATGGGATGTAAATATGGAAGGCAATTCAGCCAGTGGTGAAATACATGGGATGGTGACCGACGATATGGGTAACCTGTATACATACGGAGAAGCCGGACCGAAGGTCGATTTTTTCGGGAAACGGCTTGAAGGGGGAATTTTTCTCTCAAAGCAGAACAGTTCAGGAGAAGTCTTATGGATTAAAGAAATCCCGGGACTGAATCTCAACACCGGAAACGACAACCTCCTTGCCATCGACAGAAATAATCAATTCCTGTATTTCACAGGTGATTTTCATGGCACACTTGACATTGGTGGGGACGTACAGTTGACAGGCCCTGAGTTTTGGAACGATGTGTTTGTTGCCAAATACGGAGTTGACGGAAGCTATCAATGGGCCAAAAAATATGATTTCTACGGGCATGAACTCTGTCTCGCTCCAGACAACAGCGGGAATGTATTGCTCAGCGGTGTATTCAATGATACGATCAATATTGGTGGCACAGAACTTATCGGTACTAATTTTTCAGAAGATGTTTTTTTGACAAAAATTAATTCAGCCGGAACTCCCACCTGGGCAATAAGTGCCGGTGGGGATGGAGTGGAATATATGGGATATGTGTCAACCGATGCCTCTGATAATATTTACCTAACCGGAGAATTTACCTCAATGGATATTACCGTTGGATCTACTCCCTTTACAATGAATGATGGGGATGGGAATGTATTCTTTTCGAAGCTTGATCCGAATGGAAATGTTCTCTGGATTAAACCAAAAGCTGCCGGGATAACCGTTCCCGGAAGGGACAATAGTTGCTGGCCGACAGGATTCAGGACAGATGCAGCTGGAAATTCCTATATAAAGGGTTGGCACGGAGATTCTGTGTATTTTGATTCTGTTTTATTAACCAGTCCCCATGGACCCTATGGTTTCTTTATCGCCAAATTTGACACAGATGGCAACACCCTCTGGGCAAACTCGATTGATGAAAAACAATGGGCATTTGATTATAACACGATGGATATTGATGATGCCGGGTCTGTCTATATGGGAGCCCAGGTAAAAGATACAATCTGGTTCGGGTCTGACTTTGTACTGGAACATTCAGGCAGTAGAGATTTGTTTGTAGTAAAATACAATACAGACGGAGAACTGGGTTGGGTAAAGACGATTGGTGGAAACTTTGCTACATCAAATATCAGCAGTATTGCCGTCACGGATTCTTCCCGTGTATATGTAGGTGGGGATTTTAATGGTTATGCATCGTTTGATGGTTTGGAACTTACATCAAAGATCAGTCATGGATTCATAACCATGCTTACATCGGCGACACTACCCGGAATTACCTATACCAAAAAGGATGTGACAACGACCGGAGGGAATGATGGTTCAATCGATGTTACAGTTACCGGAGGAAAAGCCCCATATTCATATGAATGGAGCAATGGGGCGAAAACCCAGGACATTGCTACCCTGGTTGCCGGAGATTATGCTCTGACTGTTGCAGATAGCGACAGTTCTCTTATTTCAAGCAGTATTACCATTGACGAGCCTTTAGACACAACTTGTTATATCAGTCCCGAATTTGAGGTTATGTCTGCCGACCTGGTGGTTAATTTTTCAAATTTTACTACTGGAACTAATAATAACTACTCCTGGTCATTCGGTGACGGGTATCTATCCAATCTGTTTGAACCATCCCATACCTATTCCAAAGCCGGAGTATATGATATTTGTCTGACAGTATATGACAGCATCTCAGGATGTATGGAAGAAATATGTCAGAATGTAGAGGTTGGAACAGTGGTCTGTATTTCTGATTTTAATTTTTATCATGATGCAGATATTCAAAGCATGGTACATTTTACCAGTTCTGTAAGCGGACCTGTTGAAAGTTATTACTGGATGTTCGGGGATGGTTATATTTCAACCCTTCCGGACCCATCTCATACGTACGGGGTACCCGGGTATTACAATGTGTCTCTGACTGTAATTGATTCTTCAGGTAACTGTATCGACCAGGCATTGGAAAATATTAAAGTAGGAGGTGTCGAATGTAATGCCGATTTCTCATACTACATTGATTCACTTACAAATACAGCATATTTCACGAGTAAGGATCTTAATGATAACAGCGTGTATTACTGGATCTTTGGTGATGGTTCACAGTCGACACTGAAAGATCCATCGCGTGCTTTCATGTATCCTGGTTTCTATAAGATAAGCCTCAGTGTTTATGAGGATGTTTCAGGTTGCCTGGATAACAAGGAGAAAATAATCCTTGTAGGAGGGGGAGAGGATGTGGAAGCAGATTTCATTTACCAGGCCCAGACAGTCGGTACTAGTGTAAGTTTCCAGGACCTTTCCCTTGGGAAGAACCTGACTTACTTCTGGGATTTCGGTGATGGAAATAACTCAACCACTGCAAACCCGGTCCATGATTACGTCCTTGGTGGATATTACAATGTCTGTCTGAACGCATACTCAGCCAGCGGATTGCAAAACATTACCTGTAAAATGGTATTTGTAGGTTCGGATGTCAACCAGGATTGCCTTGGCAGGTTCGCTTACTTGGTTGATAATGCCACTAAGACTGTGACATATACCGATAAATCATTCGGTGTTCCTGATGTATGGTCATGGAACTTTGGTGACGGTAAATCATCAATTATGCAGAGTCCGAAAAATGTCTATGCAGAGTCCGGATATTATACAACTCAGCTGACTATTGAGAATAGTGCATCAAATTGCAAAGACCATGCGTTTAAGCTGATTAATGTTGATGAGGTCGGGGGACTGGTAGCCGGGTTTGGGTACCTGGTAGATAGCTCGGACAAAAAGGCTGATACATATCCCGTTGATTTTGTTGGGGTATCCCTCGGTGATGCCGGGAAATTAAAATGGGATTTCGGGGATGGAACCACAGATACAACTTCATTGAGCCCGACACATAGTTATTCCGCACCCGGCACCTATGAAGTTTGCCTGTACATGTCAGATCCAAATACCGGGCAGGCGGATACGATCTGCCAGACGATTTCAGTTAGCGCATCAGGAAACGTTGGCATTACTGGAATTGAAGCAGGAGGTCTCTCGCTTACAAGCTATCCGAATCCGTTCAAGGAACATAGTACGGTAGCCTTTGAATTGCAGGGACAGACACTGGTTGATCTGGCTCTGTATGATCTGATGGGAAGAAAGGTCCAGCAGTTACTACGAGAGGAAAGAGAGTCAGGCCGGCATCAGCTTGACCTGGACGGCACGCATTTTGAAAGCGGACATTATTACCTGCTGCTCCGTACCCCGGATGCTGTCGAAAGAACTACCATCACCATAGCTAGATAGGTTTGTTAGATAGAGGTTAATGAAAAAGGCCGGCCCAAAAATTGGTGCCGGCCTTTTTTGATATAACGATAAAAGGATATTAAACAAGCTGCCTTAGCGTTTTTTGCTTTTAATCCATTATCCTGCCATTTTCTCAAGGGCCAGATAAAGAGCCTGGGTGCCTTTAGTGGCCCCGCCCATTTCCACAACAGTTTCGTACAGTTCTTTTACAAGGGATGTTCCGGGAAGATTCAGGTTCATGTTTTCTGCTTCTTCAAGCACAATACCGAGGTCCTTAATGAAATGTTCAACCATAAACCCTGGTTCAAAGTCTCCTGCCACAACCTTTGGGGCCAGGACATCGAGCGACCAGCATCCGGCAGCCCCTTTGCTGATTGAGCTTAGGACCGTGGTTAGATCAAGTCCCGCTTTAGCACCATAGATCAGTGACTCACAAACTCCAATCATGGTACCTCCGACAACTATCTGGTTGCACATCTTTGTATGCTGTCCGGCTCCCGCCTCACCCTGGTAAACCATATTTTTACTGAAATTATCCATGATCGGCAATACAGCTTCAACGACATTCTTTTCTCCTCCTATCATAACAGACAGAGCACCATTGACGGCTCCAACCTCACCACCTGAAACAGGTGCGTCAACTGAATGAGCGCCGATCGCCCGGCAGGACTCATCAATCCGGACCGCCAGACCGGGAAGGGTAGTCGTCATGTCAATAACAACAGAATCTCTTCGCAGGGATTTCAGGATACCACCCTCCCCAAAATATACTTCTTCTACGTCCTTAGGATAGCCTACAATTGTAAATACAATATTGCAGTTCTCCGTCACTGCTGCGGGAGTGTCATACCAGTCACAGCCTTTGGCGATCAGCTTTTCAGCTTTACTTTTTGTCCGGCTGTAAACCGATACATTATAGCCAGCATCGACCAGGTGGCCGGCCATTGGGGCACCCATTATTCCAGTGCCTATCCAGCCGATTTTTGCTTCAGAAAGGGAAACATTAATATTTGCCATAGTGATTTTGATTTATATGATTATTTGATACCCATCAACTGTTCTTGATTCCGATGGAGTAAATGATTTTTTTATTCCTGGTGATCCATAGTTCATTTTATTATATACGGGATTGTCTGTGGCCCTTCTGGCAGAACACAGATACGTGCCTCTGGTCCTTTTTCTTCCAGGATCTTTTCAATCAGGATATCCGGATCATCAACCGGTGTTAAGAGTGCCCTTCGAACGATATCATCATCGAGTTTATCTGTAAACAATGAAACATTCGCTTTCTGCTGAATGATAACCTGGTAAAAAACCTGCCAGGTATCCTGGAAGTTTTGCTCATGCAGCTTAATATAATCGTAAAGTTCATCAATGCTTTCAGCAGCCATCAGGATGCGCTCGTAATCGGTATTGGAAGGTATTCCATCCCAGCATTCCGCTGCGATCAGGATCTCCCCGCCTTCTTTTACGATCTGGACTGCGGCACTCATTCCCTTGACGCTCTGGTAAACATTCAGATCAAGAGGATAGCCTGAATTGCTTGTAATAACCAGGTCATATGGTTCAGCAACCGGGGCCATAGCTGTTTCTTTTGCAAAGGCAGATCCTTGTCTATGGGCCATTCGAAGATCACCTGCAAACACACCTGTAATATCTTTGTTTTTATTAAGGGTGATATTCAGCAAAAAAAGGTTGGGCAGAAGTTCTGCGGCCTCCTGTACATCTTCCCACAATGGATTACCTTCCGTTATTCCCCATCTGGCATTTTCATTTTCGAGCATTGCGATGGAATGATTAAACCGAATGGTTTTCAACAATCCCATACCCGGCATGACTGCTTTACCTCCACCGGAGAATCCCATAAAGAAATGCGGTTCTATGAATCCTGTCAGTATTTTGAGATCGCAGTCAGCAAGTTCCCTGTTGATCCAGATCTCATTGCCCGAAGCGGTATTTCCGGCATGAATGAAAAGAGACTTGTCATTCGTGTCATTCTGCACGATCCTGAACGAGGAGGCGATTTCCTGACCAAGAATGGTATCCAACTCCTCCTTGGTGGCAGGCCTGTGTGTCCCGGTAGCACAGAACAGGGTAATGTTCTCAGCTGCGACATGCGATAACTCTGCAAGCAGGGCAGGCATTATGATGTGATAGGGGGTAGCCCGGGTAATATCGCTGAAGATAATGCCAATCTTTGAAGCCGGACCGGCAAGTTCCCTGAGTGGTTCACTCCGGGCAGGCGATCTTAATGCTTCTGCAACAGCCGCGGGCTGATCAGTTAGGCCCTCTACCCATTGAGGTTCAATAACATCTGTATGATAACCGTCGGGGATTCGTACATCCAGTCCCCTTTTCCCGTATGCAAGTTTTACATTCATTCCACTGCTTCCATTCCCAATCTAAAATAACGCGGGTACAACAAAATACACCAGTATAAGTCCAATTATACCTACAACCAGCCCATATATTGCCATCGGGATCAGGTTCCGCTTAATCAGTATGCCTTCCACACCCACTAGTCCCACAGTAGCTGTGGCTGCAATTATATTATGGACACAGATCATATTTCCTATGGCACCGCCGATATTGGTAAGGGCAACCATGATGATTCTGGATAGTTCAAGTTGCTCGGCAATTGAATACTGGAAAACCGAGAACAGCATATTGGAAACTGTATTAGATCCTGCCATAAATGAACCAAGAGCACCTACAAATGAATCAACCAGCGGCCATGCACCCCTGAAAAGATTTGTCATAGCCTCCGCCATGGCAAGTGGCATACTGTTGTAATCAGAACCGTTGCCGGATTGCATCATGATCCTTACCATGGGTACTGCAAAGAGCAATGCTATAGTTGGACCTTTAATCCTTTTAAAGGTTTCTTTCCAGGCCAGGCTGACTTGCTTTTTGTTCATCCTGTAAATGGGGATGCAGAGCAGTGCAACAAGCACAAAGGGCACTACCCCGGGGATATATAGGATGTTAAAGGTATTGCTGATGCTGGTTCCCAACAGGTCTGAATACTGTACTGTCATAATGGACCTTATCCAGCCTCCGAATGGAAGGAAACGAACACGGGTAAGCACCAGGAGCAGGGCAATAAGCATATATGGAAGCCAGGCTTTGAAAAGGGAGATCTTGCTTTTTGCCTGATCCGTATTCATGGTAATCGAACCCATCCAGTTTTTCTCCCAGGTGCTTTTATCAGGGAAATCCCACGGCTCTTTTGGGACCAGGAATCCAGCCCTTGTCGTTAGTAATACAATGCCAAGTCCTATCAGTGCACCTATCAGGCTGGGAAATTCCGGTCCAAGGAAAACAGCCACAAGAACATAAGGAACTACGAATGCAAGCCCGGCAAATATTGCATAGGGCCAGATTGCCAGTCCATCGCGAACGGATCTTTTCTCTCCGAAAAATCGTGTCATCATCATGACGAGTATCAGGGGTATGAAAATCGCCGGTAAGGCATGTTGAAGTGCTGTCCATACTCCGACCTGGTAAATAAATTCATTGTATTGCATACCTGCATCAGCTATCTGCTGAAGGATTTCAGGAGTATTGATACTCTGTCCGACACCGATAAGAGTGGGGGTACCCACTGCTCCAAATGAAACCGAGGTTGAGTTGGCGATGAGTGATACCATGACTGCAGCAAGAGCAGGGAATCCCAGTGAAAGCAGAAGTGGAGCAGCCAGGGCTGCAGGTGTTCCGAATCCGGCAGAACCTTCTATGAAGCTTCCGAAAAACCAGGCTATGATTATAGCCTGTACCCTGCGATCAGGAGAGATCTTTGTGAATCCGACATTTATAGCTTCGATTGCTCCGCTTTCTCTCAGTGTAAAAAGGACCGCAAGTGCCCCGAAGACTATAAGCAGGATCTGTAAGGCGATTCCGATTCCGTTGATCGATGAGGCAAGCAACCAGTTTAGAGGTGTTTTCCACACAAAAAGCGCAAGAAGCAGGGCAGCAAAAAAAGCTACCGGCATGGCTTTGGTTGCTCCCCAGCGAAAGCCAACCATAAGGATAAAAATAATTGCAATAGGAATAAAAGCCAGAAGTGCAAGAAGACCCAGAGACATTTTTTGGTGATTAAGTTTGTAATATCAGTAAATCAAAAATAGAACTTTCAGTTGAGATTAAAATATATAAATACAGAATGTTAAATTTGATGTATAGATTTCATCCTATCCATGAAAATCCTGATAGCACCAGATTCCTTTAAAAACGCACTTTCCGCTCTTGATGTGGCACATTCCCTCGAGAAAGGAATTCTAAGGTCGATTCCTGAGGCGGAGACCAGGATCGTTCCCATGGCAGATGGGGGAGAGGGTACGGTTGAATCTCTTATCGATGCCACCGGTGGGAAAAGAGTAAATATCAGGGTGAAGGATCCGCTTTCGCGGGATGTCGAATCATCATTCGGCATCACAGGCGACGGCAGTACGGCCGTGATTGAAATGGCTGCAGCATCAGGCATACAATTAATTAAACCTGAGGAAAAAGATCCCTGGAATACGACTACCTATGGCACCGGGGAATTAATCAAGGCAGCCCTTGACTCTGGCTGCCGGACCATACTTCTTGGAATAGGCGGATCCGCCACCAATGATTGCGGGAGCGGCATGGCCACAGCTCTGGGGGTGAAGTTTATGGACAAAAACGGAAATCCTGTTAATCAGGGTGGGGGAGCCCTTGCCGAGGTTGAGAGGATAGACATGGGCAGACTCGATCCCAGGATTGCTGAGTCAACTATCCTGGTTGCCTGTGATGTTACCAATCCCCTTACGGGCCCACAAGGGGCATCGTGTGTGTATGGTCCACAGAAAGGAGCCGATGATTCCATGGTTAAAAAACTTGATGAAAACCTTTCAACGTTCGCCAGGGTAATAAAGAATCAACTTGGCAAAGAGGTTGGGGACATTCCGGGTGCTGGGGCTGCCGGGGGACTTGGTGCTGGACTGATAGCTTTTCTCGATGCAAAGCTTGTTGAAGGAGTACCTGCAATTGCTGAAAGAATAGGGTTGGAAGATGATATCAAATGGGCGGATTTAGTCATCACCGGTGAAGGGGGGATGGATTTCCAGACCCAGTACGGGAAAACCCCGTATGGAGTTGCGCAGATTGCAAGGAAGTACAATAAACCAGTAATTGCAGTGGCCGGGACCATAGGAGAAGGGGCTGATGTTCTTTATGATATGGGGATCAGTGCAATGTACTCCATACTCGAGAGTCCTATGTCCCTCAATGAGGCCATTGCGAAAACACCATTGTTGCTTGAAACTGCTGGGGAGAGAATCGGAAGGATTCTTTTAATTGGCAAATAGTGGGTCAAAGAAAATCAACCATACTAAAATACTTTACAGGAATTCTCCTGATCATTGTACTGAATGATTTCAGCGCGACCGGACAAAAAAGCCAAAGCATATCCTTCCTGCCTGAACCACCTGTGATTGACGGATACATATCACCCGGCGAGTGGGATGCCTCCAGCCCTGCAACGGGATTTATACAGATGGAACCTCACAAGGGAACCTCTGCATCTGAGCCTACCTTTGTCTACACTGGCTTTGACAGCCTTTACCTTTATATTGCCTTCGAATGCAAACAGGGTGAAGCATTTCCCATCACGGCCAATATCCAGACACGTGACCGGGTAATTACTGGTGATGATGCCGTCATTGTTGTATTGGATACATATCTCGATGGAAGATCTGCTATCGGCTTCTCAGTAAATCCACTGGGGATACAAACAGACTATAAAATTACCGACGACGGGAGGAATATTAATTACGAATGGGATGCCCAATGGGAAAGCGCTGCCACAAAAACAGGTGACGGGTGGACCTGCGAGATTGCAATTCCATTCCGAAGCATAAAGTACAAAGCGGGGAATTTGGACTGGGGACTCAATCTAGCCCGACTTTACGGGTTATCAAAAAACACGAGTGTAAGATGCTCATAAATAATAACATACGGTCATCATTTCATTCCCCTAAATTGTGATATAGTCATTCATTTCGAAGAGATCGAAAAGCTTTTCCTGGATCTCGTCCATCTTGGTTAGTGTCCGGATCTTGCGTTCCTTTTTGTTTCCTTGTCCTTTCTGCTTAGGATAAATATTGATCACCTGTTTGATACCCTTCAGTGATTCATGTAACCGGAACAATGACAGGTTTATGTTTTCTTCCCTGGTCTTCATGATCATCAGTGCCCTCATCAGTAGCGTGATTGTGCAATATAAGCCATGGACCTTGATTTTCTGGTCGGTCCAGTGGTTCAATGGCCACCAGCACCCCGTCTTACGATCCTTGGTCTCTTTGAATATATTCTCAATGATGTGTTGACCGTGATAAGCCAGTATGATGTCTTCTGTTTTCCAATGGTGGTTATCTGTAAATAATATCTTCTTTCCCAGATATGTATCGGTTAATCCTGCAAACGCCTCCCCGTCCAGAGAATACTGTATCAAAGGAATGCCATTGTTCTCCTGGTAATCCACCTTGATCAACTGTTTCATGTACTGTCGTTTCAGTATTTCCTTTACATTTTTCTCAACAGATGCTATGGTGGGTTTCTTGCCCCGGGTAATAAGCCCCTCAGCCCTGTCTGTCAACCTGCGGCTTAGTTCTGAAAGTTTTCCCTGGCATCTTTCAAGATCATTATACAATGTCTTGAGCTGATCATTGTACAGGTTCTGATTGAAGGTTACAATCACCGTTCTTTGTTCTCCGTAAACCTCCTTTTCTACACGTAATGCCTTCATGCTCTCTAATTGTGAGTGCCCGGTTGATTCAAATCTCTGATCCATATTTGAGATGGATGCCAGTTCAGAATGATCATTCAACTTTAATGATCCCACAAAGTGAAAGGTTGACTGATCAATCTCCTCAATGGCCTCCGGGGAATTATTTCCTTTGTCAAATACAATGGTCATCGTTGACCCCGGTGTGATCCTGTCTTTGAAAGCAGCTCTAAATCCTGGCAGGATCTCTTTGAACTTCGTTGCATCATGTACATTGCCATGGTACACATCAAAATATAGCGGCAAATGATTCTCCTTTGAACAAAACAGAGCATAATTCACCTGACGCAGATTAGATCTGCCTTGCTTGTTCTTCCCTCGTTGGGGTAAACTACAGCGCTGATTGAACGTACTGATGAATGTATAGAAATTGGTTTCATCAAAAGCTACGCTCGAAAGATCAATATGAGCGGATGACAGCGCACTGTTTAATACCTCTAACCAGACAGGTGTAATCTTCTCTTCCGGAATCAGATTCATATGATCCCAGAAACGCTGGGAGGTTAACTGCTCTTTCTTTATTCCTGAGAAATAATTTAATAGTACGGTGTTCTGAAACCACCTCCACATGCTCCGCTTACTAACCGCTTCCAATCCACGGTTTATCGTAGCGATTAACAGGTACTCCCCAATGCTGAGCCCTTGCTTCCTTTTAGGGACCATACGGTCAATATTTTCAACCAATTGAATCTGCTTTGCCAACGAAAGATATGATGCCACTCCCCCCAATTCAAACAAGACAGCATGGTCCGGTACAAGAGGGTTGCCTTCAACAGCATCCATGATCTTGTCTATGGTTCCCAGGTACTTCTGCCACTCCCTGCGCGACTTACCATCCTTCCAGACTCTCTGTTCGGCATAATAGTAAGTCTTTCCGCTGATCTTCTTGTGCGTGATATAAGCCATCGTGGATCCCTTTTGTTATTTAGGGAGCATGTTACGAAATATATCAACGTAAACCCAGCAATAACAAGGGTTGTTGCTAACACTTTATGAACAATAAATTAGGGGGCAGGAATTGAATGCCGTATTAAGCTGTTCGTCAATTGATTATCTTAGCAGTGACGTCGTAACCCGTAAACTCGGGCTAGGGCGTATTATAGTTAGCAATAATGAAATTGCCTGGTGGTCAGGAGAAATGTCAGATAATTACCGGATCTCACAGGGAGGTGTAATGGAAGGAATAAGGCCACCTATGAAACCTGAGCGACTGATGCTCTTTCCCTACGCATCCCTGCGTTATGTAAACAGTGATATTACAGGACAATACAATAAGGTAAAACCGGATGCAGGAGGTGATATTTTATTCAATTTATCCTCAAATCTCAGTCTCAATGCTACAATTAATCCGGATTTTGCTTCTGTCGAAGGTGACCGGGTAAGAATCGACCTAAGTGGATGGGAAGTAAATTTCCCCGAAAAACGCCTCTTTTTCCAGGAAGGGAATGAAATGTTTGCCATGCGTTACAGGCCATTTTATTCCCGGAGAATAGGGGATATTAAGTATGGAGTCAAGTTTACAGGCAAGGCCGGAAAATATTCCATGAATCTCTTGAATGTCAGGAGTGTGGAAGATCTTGAGCATGGAAAGCCGGCAGCCTTTTATACAACAGCAAGGGTAAAGTATGATATATTCAAATCATCCACAATCGGTGCTATCATTGTAGATAAATCTGATTTTGACACCACTTTTACCCGTTCTTTTGGATTGGACTGGGTTCTTAATCCCGGAGAGCGATGGAAAATTACCGGACAATTGCTTGCAAGCTATCCTGGAGACCTCCTGCAATCGAGCGGGGGATTTATCCGTGTGGCCAATGAAACCAATAAATATCATGTGCATCTCAGGTATTCTGTATTGGGCGAAAATCTGGCAGATAATATCAACCAGACTGGCTTTCTTTCAGACGATGATCGTCATGAATTGGATGCCGACATCAGTTATACCTTCTGGCTTAATGAATCTGCCGTCAGGTACATTCGTGTATTTACGGGTAATAATGGCTATTGGGGTATTGATGGGCGTTTACGTGGTTATAAGTTCAGGGACTATTTGAGGATTTATCTGCAAAACCGGTTTAGCTACCGTCTCTCTTTTGATTACAGGTATGATATAAGGGATACATACGATGAGTCCGGGCCCCCGGTTACCATAGGGTTTACAAATTATTTTTTCGAAAATGAGTTTGGTTATAATACTGACGCTTCCTCCAATGCAGCCGTAGCGTATACATTTGGAAGGAATTTTAACCGGGATATGAAAATTCTTACTGGAAATTTTGCAGTTCAACCATTGCCAAGGCTGAACCTGAAGTACGATATCGCCTGGTTGGATTTTAAACCTGACACGATTGCATATCCAGATATCCGCTTGGAACACAGTACCCTGCTTAATATTCTGACAATAGATTATTACTTCACAAATAATCTTTGGATACGGCTCTTTGCCCAGCACAATTCCTATACAGAGCGTATTTACCTATATGGACAATTCGGATGGCGATTCAAGCCACCTTTTGGTGCTTTATATCTGATATATGCAGGGGATAATTACTTTGATCACAAGGCTAAACGCTATTATGACCACCAGACGGTTTTCCTGAAATTTACGTATCCGATCGCGTTCTAATCATTCAGCCTTAACCATTTCTCGGCAGCCGGGACGGTGCTGAAGGCACGAATTTTAAACTGGGGGTAATTCTGGCTTGCCAGTACGGGCAGGACGATGTTTTCCGGATGGATCATTACTACAGCCATTTTTATCCGCTCGAAGATCTTCGGGTGGCTCTGGAAATAAACCATCAGATGATCAAGAGTCTCTCTGTCCATCATTATTTCTGCGTAGGTGAAATCATTAAGGACACCTATAACAGGGGGATCCAATTTTTTATCGCGGATCAGTTCATCCCATGATGCAAGCACCTCGCTGAAACTCACTTTTCCTTTGGCAGTTCGGATCAGGATTTTTGAATCAGGACTATGTTCATACTCGTATGACATAATAAACCTGACCAATGGATTTCATGAGATTTATGGTGATCTATTTGGTCCATTATTGGCCGCGGTTTGATTAGTACACTGCCTTTCCTAACTTTGTTAAAGGATGAAACCGCAGTACACAGTCCGTTTGTTATGCCTGCTTCTGTTCCCTCTTCTGACCGGAATTACTGAATGCCAGATAAGTGATGAACTTGAAAATTCTGTTAGTATTGCCATCCGTGGACATTATGGATTTATTATTCCACACTCAAGGGCCATCGAGGAGATTTCGAATTCGAATCCATGGGGGATTGAAGCAGACCTGGCCTGGCATCTGATGCGTGAGAGGATATGGAAACATTGCTATTGTTATCCGCGTACCGGGGTTTCACTGAATTATTTCAATTTCAACTTTCCGGAAGTCCTCGGGCATTCGGTGGCTCTCTACCCTTATATTGAACCCTATATCCGTCCGCAAGAAAAACTCAGTATTTCTTTCCGCTTTGGGATTGGTCCTGCATATGTCACCAAAGTCTATGATGCCGGGACCAACCCGGATAATTTCTTTTTCGGGGATCACCTGAGTTTTATCGTTGTGCTGAATGCTGCTGTAAATTATCGCCTAAACAGCAGGATCAGTACCCGGGTGGCCTTCAACTACAATCATATTTCAAACGGGGGCATAAGCCAGCCGAATGTTGGGATGAATTTTCCTGCCCTGAATGCCGGAATCGATTATAGTTTTACGGAAGTCAGTTTTCCCCGGAGGGAAAAGGATACCCTGAAGATACTTTATACCGATAAATGCTGGTGGAATGCATATTTTCTTGGAACGGCAAAAGATGCCGAGAAGGGAGAAGATAATAGCTATCCCGTTATCGGTGCCGGAATTTACTATAATTATCTTGTAGGGCGGATTATTGCACTGAATGCGGGTACAGAATGGATCTCAGATTTCTCGGTAAAGGAACAAATACGCCGGGAGTATATCAATGATCCCGGATCGGCACCGGATCATAACAGGGCTGCAATTCTCATTGGACTCGATTTACTTTTCGGCCGCTTTTCCTTCGTCTACCAATGGGGGATCTATTACTACGAACCCTATCCGGCAAGAAACAGGGCATATCAGAGATACGGTCTGAATTTCAGGTTTTCGGAAAGGTTTTACCTGGGCATTAATATTAAATCACACGGACATGTAGCCGACCTGATGGATGCCCGCCTGGGCATCCTCTTTTAGAAGAATCGTAACCTGTAGCAAAGGTGTAGACGATCGGCTGCTATTTTCTTACAATACTACCTGCACTTGATGTTCTTGCATCCACGACATCAGCCTCGCCCTTATAATAAATACTTCCTGCACTGGAAGAACGGGCTTTGAGTTCTTCTTTTGCGTATACCCTGGCATCACCTGCACTGGAACAGTTGACCTCAACCTTACTGGCTGTAAGTTCATATGCATACAGATCCCCCGCACTGCTGAGGCTTGCATTCAGAGTATTGGTGCTTCCTGACAGGCGGGCATCTCCTGCACTGCTTATGTCGCAATCAACCGCAAGGGCTTGCAGATCAAGCTTAAGATCCCCTGCACTGCTCAGATCGATATTCAGATTTTCTGTTTCCAGCGTATTCTCACCCTTAACATTTCCCGAACTGTTAACCCGGATTGAATTCAGGTTCTCATATACCAGGTATACCTTCTTGGCTTTTGATTTCCTGATATTTTTTGTTGAATATATTTTCAGGGTATTGTCAACGATTTCTGTCTTAATGACCTCATGAAGGTTCTCATCCGCCTCCACCATAAGAGAGACTCCGGACCCCTGCCTGATCAATACATCAATACCGGAACTTACTTTTAATCCATCGAAGTTCTCAATTGATCGTTCTTCAGTTACTACCTTCCCATTTCCGTAAACGGATTCGGTTGTGCTAATGGAACAGGAATTCCCTGCTGCTATAATAATAACAAGTGAAATATACAGTATAGTTTTCATGATTTATTTGATTTTGATTATTCAGGTTAATTGGTATTGACTGCAAATTCCTTAAATATACTTCGATAATTTGCAATAAACCGCATTAACACATGGGTAAGCGCCAGCTCCCTTTCTGTTGGCCGGACCCTGGCATTAACAAAATCGAGGATTAAGACCAAATGTATGTAAATCGAACAAATAGAATGTTATTAATTACGTTGTATCTTGCAGATCATCAATATTATACGTATATTAAAGAATAATGCAAACGATACGAAAAGCATATGTTTTTCGCTTGAAGACCAATGATGAGGCTGAGTCAAAACTCTCAAGGTTTTGCGGTTCTTCACGTTTCGTCTGGAATAAAGCTCTTGCCATGAACCTCGAACGCCTGGAAAAGGGTCAGGGAATACTCTGGTAC
>DRHS01000229.1 GCA_011053095.1 Bacteroides sp. | reverse complement strand
GGGGTCACCCAGATATCCCCATCATCATCCAATATGGAAATGTTCCCTCCAGAAGTAGTTGTGAGACCGGCTGTATAGATCCTTCGGATCACCTCCGTGATCTGATCCCGGGGATGCTGCAATAGTGTATTCAGTTTTGTCATACCAGTGATTTAATATTACGATTTGCGCTATATCCTTTCATTCCTTCCAGGCCTTCCCTGCCTTTTTGTAATTATTTCAGGAGGTATTTAACCCAACCAGGTCGATCAGCATTCCGCCGCTGACATTTTCCTTCCATACCTCCTCCAGGTAGTCTTTATGGATCCGGTGATCGACGTATTCCTGGACTCCCTGCCGGTCGCTGAATTCCAGCCGGACAACGTAATCATATTCGAAGTTCTTGCCCTCCACTTTCTCCACCGCGAATCCGGATAAACTGGGAATCTCTCCCAGTATCATGGTTTTCTCAAAAAAGGCCTCCGCCTCCGGTGTTCCCGCTTCATGATTCAGGTTGAAAAATACCAGGCGTGTGATGGACTGCCCAGAGAGAGTTACAGGTGCCAGAATCAAAAAAAGGAGTGTGATTAGTGCGATCTTATTTTTCATGCTTCATTGATTTGAGTGGGAATTAGGTAATTCACTTCAGATCCGATATTACGATTTCCGCTACATCTTTTCCTTCTTTCCAGGCCTGGTACAGGTCAATAAAAGGCTCCTCGTGCAAATCATTCTCAGGAATGTATTCCGGGTTTTGATAAGGCCAATAGGTATTCTTTACATTCCCTTCCAGCCATTGCATAAGTTTAGCGAACATTTCATTGGTTTTTTCCGGCATTGTTTTTACCAGGTTCTTTTCTTCATAAGGGTCATTTTCAATGTCAAACAGGTGCAATCGTCCGTGCCAGTCGAATATCAGCTTATAATCGCCCTCCCTGATGGCCGATTTCGGCGTCAGGTAATGTCCATCGAAAGGATCACTCATCCTGGCATTGAATGGGTAGTGCCAGTACCGTATGTTTTTATCAAAGGCATTTTCCTTGTTTTCCGTATCAGACAGCAAGGGAATTATACTTCGGCCATCCATGTCTTCACGTTCAATGATTTCTTCTGCGTCATAACCTGCCACATCGAGCAGGCTGGGAAAAATATCTGTAGCATCAACCGGGATGCTGCACCACTTTCCTCCTTCAATATTTCCCTTCCACCTGAAGATAAGCGGAACGCGGATACCTCCTTCTGTCAGGCATGCCTTACCACCCACAAAGGGGTAATTATTTGTTCCCATCGTCGATCTCCTCCTGATATCAGAATCAAGACCTCCGTTATCCGACATAAAAACAAGAAGTGTATTCTCATCGAGGCCCGTTTCTTCCAGCGTGTTAAAAATATCTCCAACCGTATTGTCCAGACTCTTCAACATGGCTCCATACTGGGGTAAATTGTGATTATTCCAGCCCCTCGTCTCTTTTGAGGTAAAATATTCCACATCTTCTTCCTTTCCCTGGTAGGGTGTATGCACTGCAAAATGACAGAAATAGAGGAAGAAAGGCTGGTCAGAATTTTCTGCACGTTCCCTGATGAAATTGACAGCCTGTGCACCCATTTCATCGGTTAAGTAGGGTTTCCCTGTATCTTTCCCCAGGCTGCCTCCTTTCAGAAGATTTTTTTCTATTGCAGACTTCAGTTTATCCGAAGGTTTTACCCAGCTGTCTCTCCAGTTCAAATAGTCAAAGCCGCCTGCGTCTTTGAAGATCAGCTCTTCGAAACCATTGTCGCCCGGCTGATAGCCTTTCGCCTCGAAACCGCCCAGGTGCCATTTCCCGATAAAAGCGGAATGATAGTCTTCCAGTGCCTCTGCTATGGTTAGCACATCCCATCCATTATCCCGCTTCTGACCGGTTGGCAATGCAGTATTTGAGCTTCCGTTCATCCATGCCTGTTCAACCTCCAGGTGGTCCGTATGGTAGAGCACATCATGCATGTAGGAGTCCTCAGGTACCTCCTTTTCCTGGTTGTACCAGGTGGGTTCATGTCCGGCCGCAGTGGTAAAACCTATACGGGAGGCATATTTCCCGGTTAGCAAAGCGGCCCGTGTCGGGGAGCACAACTGGTTGGCATAAGCCTGGCTGAATGCCACTCCCTCGCTGATAAATCGATCCAGGTTTGGTGTTTCATAATACATGCTGTCCTTATCTGTTCCAAGCGTATGATGGGCATAGGCCTGGATGTCCATATACCCCAGGTCATCGGCCAGGATGAATATTATGTTGGGTCTCTTTTTAACCGGATCTCCCTGGTTTATGCAACCTGTTAGCGTAACGAATAAGGCTGCAACGATAATCGCCAGATTTCTTTTCATGATTTTTATTGACTCCATTTTAAAAATTTCTTTATCACAACCGAATGGTTTTCCAAAACCACCTGTATGAAATATATGCCATCCTGCAGTACGCTCACATCAATACTGTTAGCAGATGTTCTCTCATTCAGCAATACCCTGCCGCTGGTGTCCATTATTTTACATGCGGCAATATTAGCTGCATTTATGTAAAGAGAATTTGATACAGGATTTGGGTAAATTCTCAAACCGGCGATGTTTGCATTATGAATACCGGTAATATTCGGGACAAATTTAGCCATTTCAGCCTCCAGGGTTAGAATTGCAGCATCAACAACCGATTGCATGGTTGCAGTATCCCGGACATTCTGTGCGTCCGTTATTGCATTTACGGCTATGTCCATCACTTCCTGGGAATACTCGCCTGCCCCATTACCAACAGTTGCGGCATCTGTCTTTGTTTTGGCATCGTTTATGGCATTTTGCAGGGCTGTAACATCAGGCTCGGCCCTTGTATTTGGAAGAAATTTGGCCATTTCGGATCTCAAGCTTGTTACTGCGGCATCGACCGAAGATTGAAAGGAGGCAGTATCCCTTACATTTTCGGCAGAGCTTATCGCAGCACCTGCAGCATCAACGGTTGCCTGTGAAAATTGGCCTTCTTCATCTCCTATGTTTCCCGATTGGGCATCAACTACCGCTTGAGCGCTATCTATAACGGTCCTGAGAGTTGTTGTAGAAGTAAGATTTGGAACAAACTTTGTCATTTCATTTTCCAGCGTTGCAAGTGATTCGTCCAGTTGATTTTGCCGGGTGGCAGTATCCAATACATTTTGAGCGGCGTTTAGAGCATCTGTTGCTAAATCCATTACTGTTTGAGAATACTGCCCAACCTCGAATCCAATGTTTTCAGACTGGGCATCTACCACATTCTGAACCGCTGAGATGGTAGTTTCAAGATAGACCTTATTCAGAGGTAATACCTGTTTTAAACTCACATCATCAACATTGATCTTTACATCTGCGGAATCAGCAGGAGCAAGGGTGCTGAATACCAGATAGTAATCTCCCCCGGCCAGAGCCTGAAAGTCCGTTGTGTCAAAGACAAAGTTTGTCAGGGAGAAAGATGTAATCGTACGAACGGTATCCGTCAAATTAACTTTATCCTGGGTTGAGCTGAGGAAAACATTTAAACCCACTCCCTCTGTTGTTGCGGCGTTGGGATGTTGTCTATGTCTGAAAATCAAACGATATGTTTCACCCTCTCCAAGGGTGATTTTATTGGATGCCAGAAATTGATTGTCTACATGTTCTTTGCAGAATGCAGCTCTCTGAATACCTCCCCCGGCATTCATGCTTTTCCAGTCGCTGCCATTTGGCTCCGCACCATTGTGGCTTCCTCTCCAGTCAAAATCATTGGGTTCACCGCTGAAATTTATGTTGATAGCATCAAAATAATTGAAATCACCTTTAATGATCAGCTCCTGAGGTTCAGGAATTGTCTGTGGTGTTTCAAAACACAGTGAATCTATTTTATCTATTGGGAAAATGATCGGATCTCCGCCCGCTCTGAGCAAAATATCCATGTTGCCTGGATCATTAAAATCTATCTTGTCGACGTCTGTCATTATTATGGAAGTATTTGTGTCATCGTGATAGACAAAAAGTCTGGCATATCCATAGCCCTCATACAGAATATCATTTAATTCCGACAGTGGGAACTTAACCGGCCCTTGACCTGTCTTACTCACCTGCATAACCCTTTGAGCGGGACCAGGTGTATAGGCTGCTTCAAATTCACTGAGTCCCTCGCCAAATTCGTCCAGGGTGGCAGTTACAGGAATATAATCGGGTGATTCTCCCATAGTAGGACATATTCCACCCCCTTCGGAATGTTCATTCCAGGAATAGGAAAAGAGAACCTGTGCACCGCAGTCATCCGGATTATCCACAACATATTGCAAAGAAGATTTTACCAGTGCTTTCATATCACCCGGAAGGTGTTTTTCAATAATATAGTGTATATCCCCTTCTGCACGAGGCCAGGCGTAATTCCCATTGCTCATAGGTGGCACAAAATCCAGGGCCTTGGGTTTAAAACTATTGTCCCAATTCAGTTGCATTGCATCGGTTGCCGATGCGAATGAAGGAGCATTTCCAAAGGTAGCCATGGCGCCTCCGTAACTGCCTGCATAATCTGTAAATGAATCATATCCGTCTGCCATATATTCATCGGCACTTTCATAGGATCGGGCCGGGACCGGTGTAGCCACGATGTATGGATTCCTGAGCCCTGCGGCCATTACCCTGTCCCGGATATACTGTATAAACTCTGCACTGGTCATTCTCTCCTCCGGATTTGCATGGCTGCCAAGTTGATCTCTGAATCCTTCAGGGAAAATCACCGGTACCAGGGGGCGGCCAGTTAACACCGTTTGCCACTCCGGCAGCTTCATGTAACTTATGACTTCATCCAGCATCAGGTCAACAAGGGTACGTCCGTAATTCATTGCCCCGTGTCCGTAAAGAGCACACACAAACTTCACCTTATCCTCGCGTGTATTCAGCAGATACGCATCCAGGTTATTGTGTAATCCCCATCCGTTGCTGTGTATGGTTAGGGCAGGACCGTTGAAGATGAAGAAATCAATGCCCGCGTCCGAAGCGAAATCAATCTCCTGGTCCATTGCTTCCTGAACGAAAGCAAAATCGTAAGGATAATTGATCCACAGGGGACCGGCACCATCAGGATGGGTTACCCAGTCAACATCCTTAGTTAGTCTTGTGAAAAACGGTGCACGATGCCACCATTGTTCCGGTTTTAGGAAAGCTTGTGCACCTTCCAGGTAACCTAATTCTTGCTTTTGGGTAGCACCTTCCCCTGAATACATATCCCAGCGCTGCAAACCCATAATCGGACGTCGCATCTGAACCGAGTCGAAGGTGATTTTGAGAATATCAGAAGCCTTACACATTACAGTTTCGTTACCGCTGCGTATCTGTAAGATATCGTTTTGTCCCTCTGCTATACTATAGATACTCTGTATAAGAAGAAGTGTGAAAATTGCGGTAATCACACAAATCTGCTTATGTTTCATTTTATTGTTCAATTTCTCCATGCTCTCAATTCTACCTTTTTATAAATCTCATAGTTCCCACGGAATTATCTGTCATTTTGAAATGAATAAAATAAATGCCATTCTCCAATGAACTAACATCAACCTTGTTGCCCTCTATTTCCTTATTCATAAGCACCCTGCCACTGGCATCTGTAATTTTGAAACTAAAAGCATTATCGCCACTTATGTACAAGGTGTTTGATACAGGATTTGGATAAATTCTTACAACAGGAATATCCACATGATTAATACCGGTTACGTTTGGGACAAACTTGGCCATTTCAGCGTTAAAATTGTCAAGCGCTGCATCCACAACGGACTGGACTGTAGCCGTATCCAGCACATTTTGAACATCGATGATCGCATTAATTGCGATGTTAAAAACATCCTGGGAATATTGCCCAGCCATGTTTCCTATTGTTGCAGAATCTACTTTTTCACGTGCGCTGACCAATGCTGCCTGCAGGGCAGTACGGTCAAGTATCAAGCTGAAGTGGGCAGTAATTGAAGAGATATCGTTTGCAATTACAGTCAAAGGATTCTGAATGACATCTGAACCGTCTATCACCCATTTGCTGAAACCCCAATCAGTTTCAGGTGCAGCTTTAAGTTGTATGCTGTCGTACCTGGCAACAGTATGGATCCCCACATCCGGAGTGACTGTTCCGTTACCAACGACTTCTTCCATAGCGAGTTCCTTTGTATCATAATACACCTCTACCTCATCGATACGGTAGAACTGAGCCTGGGCGCCCGCATCAGTGCAATACAGGCGAAGTCTGGAAGCAGTAACGGATGGGAAAGTACTTGTTCTTCTGGCTTCAGTATTATCCTCAATTGTTACTATGTCCCGAAAAGCACTCCCGTCCCAATACTGTATGGTATAGTCGTTTATGTTATAGGTTTGATTGGGATTGGCATAAACCACAACCCGGTTGAATGTTTGCTGGCTATTCCATGTGAAGTCAATCCAGCTTGGATCATCAGCGGCAGGAACTTTATCCACCCATCCCGTCCAGGAAGTTGTAATCCCATCGTTGGCTTTTGAGGGATGTGCATCCTGGTTAAAAGCCCGGGATGAAGCCTCTGCAAAATATGCTTTATTCCCATCGGAAAACAGCGCGTAGGCGGACAGGCTGTTCCCCATTATTACCTGAATTGGATTTCCCTCCACCTCGTTGCCTTCTACCACCCAGCTTACAAATGCGGCTTCTCCCGTTGGTGTAGCGGCCAATTCAACAGTAGTCCCAGTGGTGAAGAAATGGGTTCCGTCGGCAGGGATTGTATTGCCGCTGCCCAGGGCTGAAACGTACAGATCTTCCTTTTCCATAATATACACGTCCAGACTGTCGATGGTATATGTGGCATCCGTCCTGAAGGCCATTATAAAATGCCAGTTCTCCCTGTTTTCCATACTGTCTGTACCGAGCAGCACCTGGGTGTTGTATCTTTGCCATTCCTGCCCAACTTTAATTGTGTCTCCCAAAACTGAAGTTTGAGAAAATGCATCATATGCCTCTGAGTTCATCACAGGCAAAATAACAGCATCATCCACTGTTGACCTGGCAGAAAAAGAGATATAAACCTTTTCAGGTCCCTCACCCAGGTTTGTCAGTCGTTTGTTTCGTAACTGCACACCATACCATAGGTCAGAGGCATCACTTACAACAATTTCCTGTTCTTTTTGAGGGGTTCGGGAAAAAGCAGCTGTTCCCCCGGCAAGATGATTGCCCCAGGTGGAATTGTTGATGTAGGTGAAATTTCCGTTATCGATTAGACTGGTTTTTGAGGGATCAGGTTTCTCTTTCGCATACACCTCAATTTCATCCATTACATAGGTAGCTGCATCTTGAAAAAACACCCTGAACTGATAATTGTTCCGCGTGGCAACATCAACATTTTCACCGCCTATATATATCTGAGTATTATAACGCTGCCATTGGGTAGATAAATCAACAAAAGTCCCGGCAATCATGCTGTCAAGCACTATTCCACCGATGGTTTGTGTATCGCAGCTCATGGTAGCATATACCTGTGCCCCTTCAAGGGATGCTTTTATGTAAAAGCTAAGGTGTACGGTATCGCCAAACTCCAGGATGTTTTTTTTTTTACTCAGAAAACCATGGCTGTTCCATGCCGCTGCATCACCTTCCATCGTTATCTTAACTGAGTCAGCCAATGAGCTGTATGAAATGTTGGCATCAGTGGTCCCGATATGATGTTCTGACCAGTAACTGGAAAAAGTTTCCTCAAAGCCACCATCCATGATCATCGCTCCCGGTTTTAGAGCTTTTTTAATTTCCAGTACGAGAGGCTCCATTGTCCAGCCATTGATTTCGCGTACTGTGGCACCCCCTGCCCAGCCAAACAGCACCCTGCCTCTTCCATGTTTCTTCCCGGCATCCCAGGATACAATGACCTTCCCATCGGTTGTGTTTTCTACGCTTACCCAGCTTTCGCCTTCCAATACCAGGCCAAAAGATCTGCGTTTTTGTCCCTGTTCGTCAATCAACTGAATGGTATCTGTTCCGCTCTTTTCAAAATAGATGGTGTTTTTCTCTAACTCCGTATTGATGACATCATTTCCCCTCTCAAAGGGTGAAGGGCCAGTATAGTTCGGGTTGGCAATGGGTATCAGGGCATCAACATCTGCCAGGTGTAGATCAATTAATGCATCCAGTTCAAGCACCTTATCAGGATAGTAATCTCTCAGGTTGATAGCCTCCACGGGATCATGCGCTAGATTAAAAAGCTCATAATAGTGGGATTCTGCTCTCTCTCCCGCCCAATAGAAGCGTAAGAGTTTCCAGTCCCCCAACCTGACTGCGACACTCGGTGCACACATAATCCCAAACCGGTGTGGAAAATCAGTAAAAATGGGGACCTCATCCATTATTTCACCTTTGAATAGCGGAAGGATACTGCGCCCATCCAGGATTTGTCCTGGTTTGGGTGGGATGCCGGCGATATCCAATACGGTTGGATAAATATCCGTGGTTTGAACTGAAGTATGGCAAACAGAACCGGCAGTAATCGTATCATTCCACCTGACGATCCACGGTACTTTCACTCCGCCTTCGTAAGTATTGGCTTTCCCGCCGCGCAACGGACGGTTGGATGTCCAGTAATCTCCATTTCCTGTAACATTATGAGTAACTCCTCCGTTGTCAGAAGTAAGAATAATCACTGTATTGGCTTTCAGTTCTGCATTTTCGGGCTGATCCAGCCAGTCCAGCAGCATACCGATACTGGTATCCATACTTTCGAGCATGGTTGCCATTTCCGGACAGCGCTGGTCTGCATCAGGATCGCGGGAGTCAATGTATTTTTGCAAGAGATCCAGTTTTGGAATTAGGGGACCATGTACTGCATAATGCCAGAAATTCAGGAAAAACGGATTTTTGGAATCCTTCACCGTCGTAATCCAGTTGATGGCTTCCTGTGCAAGGCGCTCATTCAGGTACTCACCTTCCGGGCCGGGAGAGAGGTTGGGAATATTATTCTTATAGGGTGAGTAATAATCCGGAGGTCCGGGAGCATGATTCCCTCCTATGACAAAATCAAATCCCCTGCTGCCGGCTTCATATTCAGCACCCAGACCGCTTTGATACAGGTGCCATTTGCCGATATGTGCCGTATGGTAACCGCTATCCCGCATCGCTTCTCCCAGGGTATAAATATCCAATGGAAGATGGTGGCGGTTCTCCACATCTCCGCAATTCCAGGAAGCCTGGGGTTGCGTAGCCTGAGGTTCTGCCACGTTGTTAGTCTTACTTGTGATAGCCACGGTCATTCGCAATCGAGCCGGCAGTTGTCCCGACATAATGCTTGCACGTGTAGGAGAACAAAGCGGGCTGGCAGCATACCCGTTTGTAAACAACATTCCTTCGTTTGCCAGGCGTGTCAGGTTAGGCGTTTTATAGTACTCTGAGCCATAGGTTTCGCTGTCCATATAACCCATATCGTCTATTAGGATGAAAATAATGTTGGTTTTGTCTGAGGAAATGCCCTGGATACTAAATCCTGTGACAAACAAAACCGAAAAGACTAATCTTTGTATACTGTTAATTTTTTTCATCCTTTTTAATTCACCATTTATTTAACAAATCTCAGCATTCCAACTGTATTGTCATTCATTTTTATTTCAATGAAATAGCAGCCACTTTCTAACGTTTTGACGTCAATGTTATTGTCTTCTATATTCTTATTGATGAGTAACTTGCTGTTTAAGTTGTATATTTTGTAACTCAATGAATTATTGCTCACCGTATCCGGGTCCCGGTACCATCCCTGCACTGGACTGTATACACCCTAATGGCCCAGTCCCTTTCATTCTCAGGATTCGTATATAAGACCTCTTTGTTCACAATCTGTTCTGATGGACAGGCAAGTTCAAAATACCCGTTAATGACCGTAACAGGAGCGTGATCCAAAAGAAATGGATCTAAATAAGAAACTGAGCCCGCAGCAATATTTGCCTGAGACTCATTAGCTTCCGCCAATGCTAGAAGACATATGATAAGAGCTATACCATATTGTAGTCTATTTTTCATAATTGCAAAATTAACACAGGTTAACTTAACAAGACTACCTGGCAGGTTTCAATAATGCCGGAAATGTTACATAAGCACCCTATTATGTTTCAACCGGAGAGGTAATTCTAACCATGCAGCATGGTTTTTAAACTGCAAGTTTATATAAAGGACTACCTGCCAATGCTTCCCTTTTCTGAGAGGTCAGAATAGCATTCCCGGGCTGTGGCGAACAATTCAGGATGCGTATTTTTATCAAATCCACAGATATCGGTTAATACATGCTCAATACCTTTGTTAAAATGTTTAATGAATTGTTCATCCGGTTTAAACATTTCCCCGTTTTCATCACTGGCCCGGAAAAAGGTTCCGCATACGAGTGCATATAATATATTTTTAACCGGTTTGATATGCTCGATACCAGCCCGGATAGCCCCGGACATGTTATTAAGAATGGCGATGAGTACCTCCAGTTCTTCAGCTCCACAACACGGATCCCTGAAAGCCAGTACGTTCAACGTACACTGGGAATTGCCCGAACCAATGATCTTGATGGTTCATGGAGTGTTGATCCCACGCCCATGGTTCCTGTAGAAGAGCAAATTGAGAATTCCTCGCTTTATTACGAGGAAAGCATTAATACCTGGTTCCTGTTTACCAACCATATTGGTATTGAGGAGGGAAAGGAATATACCGATGCCATCTGGGTTTACTGGAGTAAGGATCTGAATAAATGGAATCCGGAACATAAGGCCATACTCCTCGACGGTCAAAATTGTAAATGGTCGCAGAAGTGCATTGGTTTACCATCGGTGCTCAAAACGGGCCGGCGTCTTGCCATTTTCTATGATGGGCCCGGGGGCAACAGCACCAGCCATATGAAGCGAAACGTTGGACTGGCATGGCTTGATCTGCCACTTACCATTCCCACAGGCAATTAGACAGTGAATTGGAAACGAGATTAATAATGAAAACATCATCCGCACCGATGGATTTTGTGGTAAATTTCTTAAAATGCCCGCTCGCACCAATTTGTAATTGGTGTGCTCCGAAGGAGTCGCTTTGTGTTAATTCAGCAGTATTTGAATTTTGGTTTTCTGTTGGTAGCGGCACAAATTTGCCATAAATGCATACAGCTCATTAGGTCTTATTAAACACAAAAAAGTTAAGATGGTTTCATTTTTTTTTCAAAAAGCTTTCTATCGCAAAAAAGGGAAGTGATATTATTGGATTTCCACTAACAAATTGTGCCTGAGAGATTTTTAAAGCTTTGATGCAGCCATATTTCTCAATAAACATATGCAGGCTTTTCATTCTTCCGGTTGAACCAGATTTAACCTCTATGGGCACAACCTGTGCATTTATTTCAATTAAATAATCTATTTCTGCAGTACTGCTTTTTGCTTTTCTGCCCCAATAAAACAATTCAGTTTTGGTATAAGGCGATTGATTGGCTAAAATTTCTTGTCCGGCAAATTGCTCCGTAACAGCACCTTTAAAAATTGCATTGAAATCTTGTTTTTTTGCAGTTTCTGAATAAATACCACTTACGGCATGAAAAAGGCCTACATCAAGGAACAGTACTTTGAAAATGGATTCATGTACACCTGCAGATAGTGGAAGACCTGAGCCTCCGGTTTGTCTTACCCGGATAACAACCCCTGCTGTTTCAAGCAGTTCAAGTGCTCCCTTTATTTCCCTGGATTTTATATCTCTATCTACATGAGCATAAACAAACCTCTGACCTGCCATACCCGGGACAGCATTAAATACTTTTCTGAGATAAATATGCTTCACTTGTTTAGAATACTTGCCAAAATCATCAATATAGGTGTCAATAATCGAACGTTGTATTCTTTGGCACTCGATAATATCGCGTGTTGAAAGGTATTCTTTCACAACGGCTGGCATGCCACCTATAATAAGATATTTTCTTACATATTCATTTAACTTATCGTGAAGATTAATGGGGAAATTGGTCAATTTTGAAAAATCCAAAATGTAGTGCCTTAATTCTGATTCACCCAATGCATCCAGGAATTCTCCAAAAGAAAGAGGATATAGATAAAGGTATTGAATCCTGCCTACCGGCATCTTGAAATTTTCAGATTTAAGAGCGAACTCAAGAAGCGAACCAGCACCTATTACATGCAAGTCAGGCATTTCCTCGAAAAAATAACGCAATGAAACAATGGCTTCAGGGCATTCTTGAATTTCATCTAAAAATAGAAGTGTTTTGCCAGGCACGATCCTTTTTGCAGTGTATAAAACAATTTTTTCTACTATTTCAACCGGAATGATTGTTTTGAAGATATCTTTATACTCAGAATTTCGCTCGAAGTTGAGATAGATAAAATTTTCGAACTCGTGATTTCCAAACTCGCTTACAATGTAAGTTTTTCCAGTTTGCCTTGCTCCCCGGATCAGCAGTGGACGCCTGTTGTTTGAGTCTTTCCAGTCAATTAATATTTTATAAATATCCCGTCTCAATTTGTTTTTTTGCTATAATACAAGGTAAATGTAATCAATTTATGGCTAAAAAGAAAGGTTAAAAATATTGCTATTTGGTCAAGAAGAAAGGTTGTCGGCTCCCGCATAATATCCCCTGCTAATCTGCGCTTTCCTGCTTCTAGAAAAACTTGACTGGGGTAAAGTTGTACTATAAAAACTAAGATATTCAAACTATTTCGAAGATAGGAACGCAAGTCACATTTTAAAATTACTACAATAAAGGTAGTCTATCTACCCTATTCGAAATAAATTTAAAACGCTAAATTTCTTTTTTATTTCAAGAAAGTTTTATTTTTGTGTCAAAAAGTGTAGTATGACTACCAAAAACGAAACAAATTTAAAAACTCTATTTAAGGTGTTACAGCCAGGTTGTGTGGCAACAATTGACTGGTTGGAGGGTTATGGCATATCCCGGAATTTACAGAAATACTATCTAAAAAGTGGTTGGTTGGAATCCGTTGGAAGAAGTGCCTATAAAAAACCGGGAGACAATATAGAATGGCAAGGTGCATTAAGCAGCATACAAAAACAGACAAAAACTATTGTGCATGTAGGAGGCTTATCCGCTCTGTCCTTACAAGGTTTTAGCCATTATTTTAGGCTAAATAATGAATCGTTGCATTTATTCACTCCCTTGCAAACAAAATTACCTAAATGGTTTAAGTCCAATAGTTGGGGGCTTGAATTACAGCATCATTTAAGCTCTTTTCTTCCCCCTGAAATAGGTTTAAAAGAACTAAAGGTTAATCAAATATCAATAAAAGTTTCTTCTCCGGAACGAGCTATAATTGAGTGTTTGTTATTAGCTCCACAAAAAATGGATTTAGTCGAGTGTTATCATATATTTGAGGGATTAGTTAACCTAAGACCAAAATTACTGAATGAACTACTTGTCGAGTGTAATTCAGTCAAAGTAAAACGGCTGTTTTTGTATATGGCGGAAAAATCAGGGCATCAATGGTTTCAATTTCTTGAAACGAATCAGATAGATATAGGAAAAGGAAACCGAATGTTTGGGAAAAATGGTGTTCATGTTTCTAAATACTTAATATCAATCCCAAAAGAATTAGCAGATTTATGATTTTACAAGCATATAAAGCACAAGTAGATTTATTATTAGAGGTATTACCTTATGTAGCTAAAGAAGAAATATTTGCATTGAAAGGAGGTACTGCAATTAACCTGTTTATAAGGGAAACGCCACGGCTGTCCGTTGATGTTGATTTAACTTATCTGCCTCTTGATTCCAGAACCGAGGCCCTAAAAAATATTCAGGATGGATTAGGACGAATTAAGGCAGATATTGAAAAGAATGTACCGAGTATCACAATTAACACCGTTCCTCTAAATGGAGGAACTGACGTTAAGCTAAATTGCCAAGGCCAAGGTGCACAAATCAAAATAGAAGTCAATACAATAACCAGAGGTAATGTATTTCCTACTGAATTAATGCAGGTGGTTGATTCGGTTCAGGATGAGTTTGATAAATTTGCTGCCATCAATGTGGTTTCAATGGCTGAATTGTACGGTGGTAAAATCTGTGCTGCCATCGACAGGCAACATCCACGAGATGTTTTTGATGTAATGTTGTTGCTTGAAAATGAAGGCTTCACGAATGAGATTTGGGAAGGCTTTAAAATTGGATTAATTAGCCATTATAAACCAATTAGCGAATTACTTTCACCGATATTAAAAGACCAGAGGTCTGCTTTTGACAATCAGTTTGCAGGTATGACAACAGTTGAGTTTTCGTATGAGGACTATGTAGCAACGAGAGCATTGTTGATTAAAACCATTGGTGAAAGCCTTACTGATGAAGATAAACGATTCTTTTTAAGTTTTGAAAGTGGAGAACCAGACTGGGAATTATTCCCTATACCAGTTCTAAAACATTTACCTGCCATACAATGGAAGTTGATTAATATTAATAAACTCCAGGAAGGTAATCCCGCAAAGCATAAGCAAATGATTGAAAACTTGAAAGGTGTTCTAAAACAAAACCTAATATAGCTGTAATAGAAGCATTATAAGAATGATTTATTGTCAGTTTGTATTCTCCAATCAATGTACAAGGATTAGCATTTAATGCACATACATTATAAGGATGTACACTACATGTACATTGCGATAATTTATGTACACAGATCCTTGTTTTATGTACATTCTGTTATATCTTTGTGCATGATTCGTTGTATTGTGCACAAAATTATCTGATTATGACAAAGATTGATCCGGAGATCCCATACAATAATCTACCAAAGCTGCCTCCAAAACATGATTTGGAAACCAAACATATCATGAGAAAATTGGCCCGGTCCAGAGCTGCCTTGGCCGAAATGAAAGGAATGTGTTCAATTATTCCAAATCCGGCCATTCTTATCAATGCATTGACATTACGCGAGGCAAAGGATAGCTCGGAAATAGAAAATATCGTAACCACACAGGATGAGTTATATATTGCTTTTGCGACACAACAGAAAAGTCTCAATTCACAGATAAAGGAAGTCTTGAATTACAGGGAAGCATTATGGTATGGTTATAGACTGATTAATAAAAGGAAAATCTTAACTGCCAACGATATTATCAGTATACAGCAAATTATAATCGGAAATAATGCTGGTATCCGCGTACAGCCAGATACACAATTAAA
The DNA here is from genome assembly GCA_011053095.1 of Bacteroides sp. GTDB lineage: Bacteria > Bacteroidota > Bacteroidia > Bacteroidales > SM23-62 > SM23-62. Next base: position 47,399 of record DRHS01000229.1, on the reverse strand, counting down.
AAATGCAGTAACCGGTGAAGTGGTATATACACCACCTGAAGGAGAAGATATTATACGTGGATTGTTGAAGAACCTTGAGGATTACATCAATATAGATCATAATGGATTAGATCCCCTTATTAAAATGGCGGTGATTCACTATCAGTTTGAATCCATCCATCCTTTTTACGATGGTAATGGAAGAACAGGAAGGATTATCAATATTCTTTATCTGGTCATGAAAAGCTTGTTGGACCTACCAATTTTGTATCTGAGTTCCTACCTTATTAAAGAGAAGACGGACTACTACAGGTTACTCAAAGAGATCAGAGATACAGACATTTGGGAGAATTGGATTTATTATGTCCTGCATGGAATTGAAGAAACTGCAAATCATACAACTCTCCTTATCAGTAAGATTAAAGAGCTGTTGGAAAATACGATTGAAAGAATAAAAACAGAGTTGCCCTCTATTTATTCAAAGGATCTGGTGGAAACCATTTTTGAGCAGCCTTACTGCAGGGTTGCTTCTATTGTTAATAAAGGACTATATGAAAGGAGAACGGCGATGAAATATTTACGGGAACTTGAAAGGATAGGCGTACTAAAGGCTGTTCCAAAAGGAAACCAAATACTTTTCCTTAATAGAAGTCTTTTTGACTTGTTAAAGCAAGACTTCATATAAGGATGAATGGTTCGTATTCATTACCAAGACCGCTTTGATACAGATGCCATTTGCCGATATGTGCCGTATGGTAACCGCTATCCCGCATCGCTTCTCCCAGGGTATAAATATCCAATGGAAGATGGTGGCGGTTCTCCACATCTCCGCAATTCCAGGAAGCCTGGGGTTGGGTAGCCTGAGGTTCTGCTACGTTGTTAGTCTTACTTGTGATAGCCACGGTCATTCGCAATCGAGCCGGCAATTGTCCGGACATAATGCTTGCACGTGTAGGAGAACAAAGCGGGCTGGCCGCATACCCGTTTGTAAACAACATGCCTTCGCTGGCCAGGCGTGTCAGGTTGGGCGTTTTATAGTACTCTGAGCCATAGGTTTCGCTGTCCATATAACCCATATCGTCTATAAGGATGAAAATAATGTTGGTCTTGTCTGAGGAAATGCCCTGGATACTAAATCCTGTGACAAACAAAACCGAAAAGACTAATCTTTGTATACTATTAAGGGTGACTAGCCTCAGTATCTCATCCAAAAACAGTATTATCGGAAGCTTAATCCATTAAGCCTAATATTGTGCCCCCCAAGATAATTATCATCAACAAATACTCATTAAATATACGTGCTGATAATTCCATTGTATGATATTCTGTTGATTGATGCATTAAGGAGAACAGAAGAAAGTTTCACTATCAAATATGGTATTTCAAAAATTAAGTTCATTAAAGTTCCCATTTTGCGAACTTATTATTATTTTTGTATAAATATATCTTTTGATGCAGAGAATATTTGCGAAGAGCACTCTTCGGAATTATTGGGAAAAGCATCCGGAATCGGAGCAATATCTGAAAACCTGGTTTGACATAGCGATGAATTCAGATTGGAGAACTCCCAACGATGTGAAACAAACATATTCAAAAGCGAGTATACTGAAAGATAGCAGGATTGTATTCAATATTAAGGGAAATGATTATAGGTTAGTCGCAAAATTCAATTTTGAGAAACAATGGATGTTCATCCGGTTTATCGGAACTCACAGAGAATATGACAAAATCAATGCTGAAAAGATTTAATAAATAAAAAAATGAATGTGAATCCTATTAAATCAGAAGCCGATTATTATGATGCATTGAATAGACTTGAGGCAATATTTGATGCACCTATTGGTACGCCAGAAAGTGATGAAGCTGATATTCTCGGACTCATAATTGATGATTTTGAAAGAAAGAACTATCCAATAGAAGCACCAGATCCAATTGAAGCAATAAAAATCAGAATGGAAGAGATGCACCTAAAACAAGTTGATTTAATTAAGGAAATCGGAGGAAAAAGTAGGGTGTCAGAAATCCTTAATAAAAAGAGAAAATTAACTATTGGGATGATAAGAAAATTAACAAAGAAACTGAATTTGTCTCCTGGCTTATTAGTAAGTGAATACCAATTAATACAATAATAAAGTACCCCCTGAAAATATTGGACTCCCCAAACTTTTTTCATCCTTTCTAATTCACCATATATTTAACAAATCTCAGCATTCCAACTGTATTGTCATTCATTTTTATTTCAATGAAATAGCAGCCACTTTCTAACGCGCTGACATCAATCTTATTGCTTTCTATATCCTTATTGATGAGTACCCTGCCGCCAGTGTTAATGATCCTGAAACGAACCGCATTAGCTGAACTGATGTATAAGGTATTTGATACGGGATTTGGATAGATTTTTACGTCAGGCTGACCGGCATGTTCAATTCCTGTCGCATTGGGGATAAACCTGGCCATTTCTTCATTTAATTTGATAAGTGTTGCATCCACAACGGACTGTAGGGTTGCTGTATCCTGCACATTTTGTCCATCAATTATCGCATTTATTGCAATTTCAAATACATCCTGGGAATATTCACCGGCCCCGTTTCCAACGGTTACAGAATCAATATTTTCCCTGGCACTGATTAAGGCGGCCTGCAGACCTGAAAGGTCGGGTCCGGGAATTTCGGAATTCACACCAGCAACATAAATATCATCCACATAAATCTGGGTACCGTTTCCAACCGTAGTGCTCAAAATACCCCTGTCAGAAGTCTGCAAATACCTTATGTAGACCAGATCCTGATTATCACAGGCCGCAGGCAAGGATAATCCCTCTATTTGTGATGCTCCCCACCAATCAAATGAGAGATCAAATGCTCCGCCTCCAATGTCTGTATATGTTCCGCCTGTACCAATCTTATACTGGATTTTAAAATCTTTGGGGGCATTATAATAATCTCCCCTTTGTGTTGAGGAGAGCGACAGAGTTGTGTATTCAAGAGTCGAAAAAGAAAACTCAAAATACTGGTCAGTGGTTGCTACCGGGTCCTGCCATCCTTTGAAACCTATGGCTGTGGCAGGGATCAAATCATTTCCCATAATTGAGAACTGGTCATTTCCATTCAAATTCCCGGCAGATTTCCCATTTATTTTTCTGTTCAGATTTTCAGCAATCCCCAGGTCAGCAATATTATTGGCATCGTTAAAATTCCAGCCGACCAGATAATCCTTTTCAAGGGAGGCGGTAATTTTTTCGATGGTAAAAGAATACGCATTGCCGTATATCGTGGTGCTGGTTTTAATTTGAAAGGCGTCGTCAGCTTTTGAATATTGCAGATCGGTCCATCTGCACTTCCCGGTATTTACTTCAAATTCTTTTGTCAATCCGCTTGCTGATGAGAGTACTCCTGTACCGCCAACCTGCGCCAGTGTTACACTTATTCCATGATCCGGAGAGGAAGTCATTGTGACATCCGGTCTGTTTTTATCGTCTGTTGCCCAAACTTCTAATTTGAAATCCCTGTTTGCGATTACCTCGCTTATATATGGGATGTGGGTTTTTGTTGCAACCACCCTCTGGATATATGGAGGCACATATGGTTCCACGTATCTTTTCGCATAGATCCATTCCTTATCCCACTGCGCGGCTAATTCCGGGTCGTCGTAGTCTGGTGCCGGCATTGTATTCAGGATAAGTTCCAGGTCTTTCCTTACGGATATAACCTGTTCATCAGCCGACATTGTCACATCCGTATATGCCCCCGGCACCCATTCATTGCGATTGTCGCCACAGTCATAAAACATGCCCCGTCCATCGATCAGCCAACGTTTGGTACGAAGCCACCGGCAGCCATACCATTGGGTAAAGATCCACTCCCTGCCTGTAAACGGCTGACCAAGGATCAGGGGGGCAAAGCTGTGCCCGTCAAAGATGTCTGCTTCCGGCAAGGTTCCGCCTGCCAGTTCAACACAGGTGGGTATTACATCTGTAAAATCAACCAATTCATCACAGGCACCTATCGAATCCAGGTAGCCCGGCGCATACACTACAAAGGGAATCCGGGGACCTTTTTCGGAGTCGGGATTGGATTTTCCATATGTGCCCGATCCGTTGTCTCCGGCATACATAATGATGGTATTTTCGAGCTGTCCGGTTGAATCCAGGTGATCAATGAATCCACCGATCTTGTAGTCGATATACCGGATACAGGCTTCAAAATCATTTTGCACCAGTTCGCCGGTTTTCTCCCAGTTTTCATCCAGGACCGGAACCCATGGAGCGCCCCATTTAGTCGGATAATCCGGATTGCGCACAAAGTGTGGCAGATTCAGGGGCATGTATACAAACCAGGGATCCTCCCTTTCTTCCTCCGTAAAATCGTGCAGGTATTGAAAAAGAAAATCGGTATTATGTACATTCTCCTGAACTACATTGCTGCCATCAACATCCATATCCGAATGCCGCATATCAAAGATTTGGTCCATGTGTACAAGGCACCAGCGCTGAAAACCATAGCTCTGCACGGTGCCGGTCTGGATTTTGCCTATCATGGCCGTTTGGTATCCATTGGCTGACATTAAGCTTCCCAGTGTGTTTTCATACCGTTCTCCCACGGGATCGATCATGCCATCTGCACCACGGGGATTGACCTGGTTTTCAAATACCTTTGTCCGGAAGGGATACTTACCGGTCAGCAACATGCCCCGGGTGGGTATACACCGGGGTGTTGCCCAGGCTGTCCGGAAGTACATACCTTCTTCTGCCATCTTCTCCAATACCGGGGATGAGATTGCTCCCCCATACAGGGCATATTCCTTTGGCGAGATATCATCGGACAGGATAAAAATGATGTTTGGTTGATCCTGGGACATCCCGAAAACTGACAGAAATACACAGGCTATAAATGAAACAATTGTCTTGATTTTCATTTGATTGGTTTACAAAAATGTACTAATGCTTAACCGATGTATCGCATGTGATTTGTTTAATGATAGACACTCTCTGATCCACCCATAGTTGCACGAGGTCATCAAGTTTTTCAGGATTCTCTAATGCCTGAAACTCTTGTTGGCTTTTGGTAAGCTCATTCCAGCCCATCAAAAACTTCTCCCTGTACTTGTCAATGTCCTCTTGCATAGCCTGTAATGTGAAATGAGGGCTGTAAAGGAACTCAAGATAGTTGATTGATGCGTGTCACTCATGCCCATGTATCATTTCGACGTAGTATTGTAACATTTGAAGTAGCTATTTATTGTTCTTTAATGGGCTGGAATCACATTGATGCCAATATCCGAGAATCCGCCTGATGTTGGCGACCATATGGGGATACACTTAAAGAAGTAAATATTGAACTGAATGATGGTTGGCTCCCACCAGGCATGCCTGTCCTGTTCCCGGGATTAAAAATATTTGTATTAGTCAAAAGCCAGGCCACTTTGACGCCTGATATAAAAGTGATCGATGGTGCCCCTGCCTTTCCGGGTAACTAAAAACTCAACAATTTCTGCAATTTCATCGGGTTGGATCAACCCTTCGGTATCTATATCCGGCCTCATTTCTCGTGCCATATCAGTATCAACACCTCCCGGTGAAATCAAGTGAACCTTAATCCCATCTTCCTGAACCTCCTTGGCCAATACTTTGGTAAAACCTGTCAGTGCATGTTTTGATGAAGCATAAGCGGACTGATGGGTATATCCTTTAAAACCCACCACTGAACCAATGTTGATGATCACCGGATTGAAGCTTTTTTTCAGATAAGGGATGGCTGCCTTGCATAAGAAAAAGGGAGCACGGGCGTTTACCGAATGCACCCTGTTCCAGATTTCCATATCCGTTTCGGTGATGGCTCCTGAATATGACATTCCAGCATTATTAACCAGAACATCAATTTGCCCAAAGTGTGAAACGGCATCCCTGATAATTTCATCAGGAGCTTTTTTAAGGCCAAGATCGGCCTCAATAGTAAGGCATCTCCCCCCCGTTTCCTCAATCTCCGATTTTAATTGATCAAGAAGTTGAGCAGTTCGACCTACAATCACAAGATTATAGTGAAGTTCTAAAAGCTTCAATGCGATGGCTTTGCCTGTTCCTTTGGTCGCGCCGGTTACGATTGCTGTTTGCATGTGGATTGACAGGTAGTAAGAATTATTGATAGTTAGATCAATAAAGATAAGGATTGAAGCGATTCAGATGGGTCAAAAAACACAAATAAAAGCTCAATATGGGTGTGGATACTACCCCCGGTGAAGGAGAATACTTTCCTTATTGTTAAATAATGGCCAAAAGCCGGAAATTGGGAAAGTGAGAATAATGTAATTATTACATTCAAAATTTGATCTGCAGAAGGATTAAATTTGACAACCCATTGAATCAAAAACTATGAATAATCAAATAACTCAAGATCAGGTTAACTCTTATCAGGAAAATGGATTTGTTATTATCGAAGATTTTCTATCCTCGGATGAACTTGGGGAGTGGCGTGATGCAGTAGAAATAGCTGTTAAAGACAGAAACGGAAGGAAATTTTCGGGGAAGGACACAATCATCGGTGAAGATGATGGCATCAATGAAGATGGTGAATACTTTGGAAAAGTATTTGATCAGCTTATAAATCTGTGGCAGACCAATGACAGGATTAAAAAACTAATGTTTGATGAACGCATTGGTCAAATGGCTGCAAGGTTATCCGGGCAGGAAGGTATCAGGATCTGGCATGACCAGGCGCTCATCAAGAGGCCCTGGGCCAACCCAACCAGCTGGCACCTGGATACACCCTTCTGGTCATTTAGTCACAGAGAAGCGCTCTCCATCTGGGTGGCACTGGATGATGTGACACTGGAAAATGGTTGTTTGTTTTTTATCAGGGGTTCTCACAAGAAAACAACATTCGAAAATCCCGGTATTACTAAAAATATGGATGCTGTATTCGACTTCTATCCTGAGTTCAGGCAATCAGCTTCCGTTCCGGCGGTCATGAAAGCAGGCAGCTGCTCCTTTCATAACGGATTGTGCATCCATGGTGCACACGCCAATATGACTCCGGGATTTCGCAGGGCAATGACCTGTGCATATATGCCCGAGGGAAGTGTTTTCAACGGAGAGCAGAATATCCTCTCAGATGAACAGATTTCACGTTTAAAGGTGGGCGATCCATTGAATGATGATATTCAAAATCCCCTGATCTTTCCCAGGTAATCATGAATAATTAAATGATTTAGAAATCATGGAGCTAAAGGTATTTTGTGCATGGTGGGGTCTTGACCACCTGGGAATAGAAGGCATGCTCAATAAAATTAAAGGGGCTGGTTTCGACGGGGTTGAGGTTTTTGCTCCTCTTGACACGGGAGACTATTCCTTTTTTGTAAAGCAATAACTCATATCCAAAAAGTGGAGTTAAACCAAATTGGCCACAATTAAATAGCCTTTGTTCATACGCCGGATAATCATCCGGTAAAAAATCACTTTGGATATTTAAGTATAATGAATTATGCACTTGATTTACATACATAAGTGATGTAATTTTGGGATGTCATGAAAATAATTGCTTTCATCTTGCTTCTGCATCTTTGCTGTTTGTCGACTGCCCAGGTAGCAGGAACCTATTATTTCGGTCCGAATAACAAACCGTTGGACAATGAAGCAGGGGCCCGGACAAAACTGGATATTATAATTAAAGATGAATTCTCTTTCCAGGTTGAATCTTTCCGGATGAAGGAGACAGGCTGGTCACCTGTTTCAGTTGATAAAGTAAAAATCAGATCAGAAGACAAATACGGCATCCGCCGCTATGTTTCCAAAGTACTGCAGGAAAAAATAACCAGGATCTATGAAATGTCTGCAGACTCAATTTATACTTTCACAGATCACTACATGGGAAAAATAATCAGGACAGGTGAATCATCCTCCAAGATTCCACTTGTTCTTGAGAATAATGTAACCGAATACCACCCTAAGGGGAATAAGAAATCTGAATCAAATTACCGGCAGAATCAACTGATCTCAAACACGAACTGGCTGCCTGACGGGGAGAAATACATAGACAATCTCTTCTATTCAGTAGATTCCGACCCTGTATATCCCGGAGGCACACGAGCAATTCATACTTACCTCTATCAATATATCACGGATAAAATTTCACATACCGGCAAATTGTTAGGCACAGTTCTGGTCCGGTTTGTGGTTATGGAAAATGGTAAAATTTCAGGGGTATTAATTGAAAGCGGTATTGAACCATCCCTTGACAGGGTGGTTGCTGAGGCAGTCAGTAACCTGCCCGGTAAATGGAAACCTGGTGAGTTGGATGGCAAACAAGTTAGATGCTCCCTGACCGTACCGGTAAATTTCCTCCGGGTACACGAGGGCCGTATGTTTGATTTCCTTGATTATTCGAGCGGGATGTTGTTCTGGTAAATCCATTAACATTTCAATAGGCGATATTGCACATGGAAAATACTATCTCAATAAAAATTTATAGCTTCCGGAAGATAATTCAATATTCACTTTCTCCTGTTTGATCTGAAGATCGGTCACTCCGTCTACTGACTTGAATTTACCTTCATGCCAGACTGTTTTTCCTGATTCACTTATATTTTGATAGTTGTCCGGAATGATAAGTGTTGCAGTGGCGTTTACAGGTACATCTACCTTTACTGAAAGCGAACTACCCTCTACTTGCCAGTCTACCCCAATTAGACCCTGTGGAGTTACCAGGTGTCCCTTTGCCCAGGTTACCTTGCCAGTTATATGCGGTTCAATGAAGGTATGCCTGAAACCTACGCTTGATTCACCATAGTTTGGAGAACCAATGCCCAGTATGGCATTGAAATTATATTCATCAATCACCCCAAACATGGCATGCATATGGTCACTTGCAGTCCAGCGTTGCCACAGAGTGGTGGCTCCCACATCCACCCAATATCCCCATCCGGGGGCACTTTTCTGATGGATGATATCATATAAAAGATCATGATACCCGTTATTCATAAGGACCCTGAGCAGGGCTTTACTCCCCATGATTCCGGTCATTAGATGCGTATCGTGCTCTTTTTTAATATTTTCCACCAAAGTATCCAGCAAGGATTTCCTTTTATTCTCCTCCACAAGATTAAAATCCAGGGGAATAAAATTTGCAGCCTGAAAAACATCATAAGCCTTGTCCCCGGAGTAGCTTTCTTCATAAATTCCTTGTGATTCATTGTAAAAAACCATTTGAAATCTGTGATGGATATCTTCCGACAGTTTCCTGTAAACTTTTACATCCTCCTGATTATCTATTATTTCTGCCAACTCCGCTACAATTTCGGCTGTCCTGAAAAAGTATGCTGTCGCGATAAGACTTGCTATTTCAGCTGTAGCAGCCCTGTCTATTACACCTCCACTTTCATCAACTCCGGGTTGGACATGATCTCCCCATCTCCCTTTTACGACCAGGTTATCCGAAGTCGATTTCAAATATTCACACCAGCTTTTTACATTTTCATAAAAAATCTCTACCATTCTCTCATCTCCATAATACCTGTATCCATCCAATACAGCGATGGGTAATACGGCTCCCCATGTAGCGGTAGTTGGACCATATTTTGTATAATTGGGTATCAGATGAGGGATAGCTCCCTGTCCCATCATTGACTGAACAGCAGATACATCTTTCAGCCAGTTTTGCCATAAGGGCAACATGTATAAACTGTAGTTTGCAGCATCAAAGAAGAGGTGGATATCTCCTGTCCATCCGTACTTTTCAGAGTGAGGATTGCTATTGGGTACACTTTGCATAATACCCTTTACTGTCAGATCGGTCATTGAATGCAGCCTGTTGAAAACCTCATCGGAACACTCAAAGTTTCCACCGGACTCCAGATCCGAGTAAACTGCGACTCCTTCTATCTCCAGTGATTCAATATGATCCGGATTTTCCACATCTACCTGCAGATATCTGAACCCGCTGTAAAAGAATAAGGGTTCGTAGCTTTCAATCCCATTACCCGAGAGGGTATAATTTGAAAATACATCTCCGGTATATGAAAGTCCAACGCCACCGTGCTGGTCCGTAAAGGACAATTTATCATAATTTGCAAGTCTGCGTTTTGTCTCCTCTTCTGCTATTTTTTCAGCTCCTCGTATTTTAATGGTGGTTCCGGCTTTCCCTTTTACTCTAACCCGCCAGATGCCCCCGATATTCTGTCCTATATCGTAGGTATATACTCCTTTTTCAGGCTTGAAACTCACTATTGGTTTATACACCTCTTTTAGCCTCATGGGGGGCATCATGTTCGCTTCCAGTTGTCCTGCCACATCAGTGATCTCCACCGGCTGCCAATTGCTATCATCCAGACCAAATTCAGACCATCCCTCTGTCACCAGCCTGGCATCCACATCTTCTCCCCCGAAGAAGTGGTTGTAGGTAATGTGGCTGCTTTTTGCTGTCCATGTCTCATCGCTTATCAGTGTTCGCTTTGTCCCATCAGTATACTCAATTTCCATTTGCAGCCAGGCCATGGGTTTTTCGAATGGCCCCATTTTCTTATTTTTATTGGCAAACCGGCCCTCCTTTACTTTAGAGAATGCCCCGAAGCCCTCGCCGATTATAAATCCCACACAGTTGCCCCCTTGCAAAAGATAAGGAGCAATATCATAGGCGTAGTAGGTGATCCGTTTCTCATACTCCGTCTGCCCCGGATTCATAAATTCATCACCAATGGCATCCCCGTTTATGTGCAGATAGTAAGCTCCAATTCCTGAGACATAAGCAGTTGCTTTCTTTATATTTTTTGTCACTTCGAATTCTTTTCGCAGCAAGGGTGCCCGTTCTTCCATATTTGCACTGCTTATCCACTTTGCAATTAAATCGGATGAATTGAAAAATCCGGTTCCAAAAGTGGATACCTCACTCCAGGACGAGGGCTTATTATTGTTGTCCCATCCCTTAACTGTCCAGTAATAGTCGCTGGCAGATTGTAATTCGCCCCCACTGTAATCGAGGAAATTATTATTGCTTTCAACTTTTCCGCTATTCCAAATATCCGGAGCATCAGGCAGCAACTCCGGTGATGAGGCTATCAATATCTGAACAGCCGTTTGACTCTCTCCACGTAAGGACGATTCAACAATCCAGGAAAATCGCGGATCAGGGTTTTGTATGATGTTAGGATTCCATAAATTTTCACATCTGAGTTTCGTTACAGAAAATCCTTCTCTGGCAATGAGTTCAGTGTGGTTAAAAGAAGCTCCCACCATCAGTATAATAAGAAATACCTTTTGTTTCATCGTTATAATTCGGGTCTGTAATTGTGAATGTGTTTTGTCTTTTATTAAACTACCTATTTGATTACCACTCCATCCAAGTAAGACCTTTGCCTCTTCCGTTTTTAATTTGCGATCCCAGGAGAATTCCACCTGGCCATCAGTATTGCTTTCAAGCTGAATCCAGCTACTGCCTTGCAGCACCAGACCGGCAGTTTTGCAGGCTTACTTTACCCATCAAACCCGAAGGGATCAATTCTTCTTCCGGTGTAACATTGTCCACCAGCAACCAGGTTGTACGCTCCTCCTTATTCAGTTTTTGATCTCCGGTAATCCGGTTTCTCCATACGTTTACAACCTTGACCTCAAGTTTGTTTTCACCCTCTTTAATGGCCTCCGTAACATTCAGGCGGTGAGGATCCATCCAGGTTGTACCGACCTCTTTTCCATTCAGGGTAAGGGTTGCCATCACACCCACCTTGCCCAAATCAATAAAAACATCTTTGGTATCGGTCTTTTTGTAATCGAATACAGTTCTATAGTTGGCTGTCCCTGAATAATATTTAAGCCTTTCATCTTTACTTTTTGTCCAGTCAGTTAACTCTGTGGTTGTTATCTTGCCGGGTGCTGTTTTTGCCTTTCCAAAATCAATTGTCCAGGGGGTATCGATGGACTGAACGAATTTGTATTCAGGAGAATTTGAGGGGTAGCCTTTCCCGACCAAGTCATTGGTTTGATTGGTGAATACAACAAACCAGCTTCGGTCCGGTTCCATTTTCATAGGAAGGATGGTTCTTCCATTTTCTATCGTATAATCGTTTATCATTTGCATTTCTCCGGTAACAGCATCCCATAACTGCGGTTTCAGCCCGTCCACCCTGAATGAAGGATTTACAGCAATCTCCTCACCGCTTTGATTGGTGAGAAAATAGATCTCCATGCCATCCAGGGAACGATGAGTCCATAAAACTTCATCACTTACATCTACATCCTTCCCGATTCTGAAATAATCGAGTGTTTCCTGCAAAGGCAATCCATCTACTACGGCCCCTTTGCCATAGGTTTTTACCTTTTCGTCTCCTGCCCATAACTTTGCGGCAAGGGACTTCAGCTGTTCATCGCACTGGGGATAGTTTTGAAGGCTCGGTGAGGATTTTGGCGCCTGTCCGTAAATAATTCCTCCCTCTGCAACCAGCTGTTCCAGTTTAGCCATCAATTCAGGTCGCATGGTTTCCAGTTGGGGCAATACCATCATCCGGTAGCTCATTCCGTCGGGCAAAACAAATTTGCCGTCTTCCACCGACAGCCTGTTGATGATTACCTCAGCGTTAATATAATCAAACGAGTAGCCTCCGGGTAATTCAGGGATGGCAGCACCGGTCATTATGGGCGCATCTTCACCGATAAAATAACAAACATCGGCCACATAATTGCCCTGTTGCAACATGTGCTGGGCTCTTCTTAAATAATCAAAATAGGTTTTCCCCTGCTTAAACCAGGTATTATGGCGGTTAAATTCAGTGCTGAACCAGGCGTTCACACCGGGAATCCTGTTGTCGTCCGGCTGATGGATATATACATGAAGCACATGATGATTAATGCCCTCAGTAAGACTCCAGTCTCCGCGTCTTTTCAGCATGGCCGGGTGACGCACATACGTGCGGTCTTTGGCAGTAAAACATTCAGCAGAAGTAGTTTTTTTGCCATAGATATGTGCCGCCGAAGAAGCGGCTTTACATTCAATATCTCCCAGGGTACCTTCGTTCCAGTATTCACCACCGATAAGATCGCTTTGTCCGCCATACATCAGGAACTCCGATGGGTACCCCCAGTGTCCGTAATTTTCCAGCCAGAGTTTCAGGCCGTTTTCATTGGCTATTTCGCGCAATCCTCCACAGTATTTTTTAGCAACATCGTCGGCTACCGCCCTTCTCAGGTCCCACAAAAACCGATCGGATTCAGCCACACTGCCCACAACCCTTCCTGAAAATACAGGAAGGTATTTTTTGGGATTATAACCATAACGTTCCTCAAAGCTTTGTTCGAACCCGTCGGTCCAGTTTTGAGAGCCCATTTCATAGCTATCTGCTATTACATATTTGAAAGCACTTTTGCTTTCCTCCGGAATACGTTTCAAAAATTCGCCAATGAACTGTTCAAAATGAAAACGAACCAATTCACGGTTTGCTTTATCCACCTCATATCCACGTCCCTGTGGAGCGGAAGGATGGTTTTTTACCCCTGTTGGGGTCATCCCGATGCGCATAACCGTCCATTCTCCTTCCGGAGCATCCCAGGTGAGTTTGCCGGATTCATCCATGTTGCCGGAAATATCAAGTACTGCATCTCCGGCCAAAACCAGCTGTTTATCAGTCCATTCCGGCAATGTTTTCCAGGAATAAGAATTCCAGTTCGGCTGCGGAGTCGGATGCATTCTGCCCAGGGTTTTGCCGAGATAGTTTTCGACAACCGCTGTTTCAGATATTATGATCCCGGAAAGACCTGTGGGTGTTTCCAGAGTAGCGCCATGAGCAGCTATTGTTTGGATATTCTTTAATATCAGCAGAAATTCATTCGAGCTGGTTTCAGGAATTGAAACTGCCAGGGGACCAAGTGGTATTGGGCCGATCTGCCCTCGGTAGTCACGACGATCTAATTTGAATTCCCGGATGCTTATAAACTTTCCGTCAACAGAGGCCTTCAATTCACAATCTGCAATAATGTTATATCCTGAAGGAATTAGCTTAATACTTCTGGCTGAAATAGGATTCTTTGAACGGATATGGATGCTGTATTCCTTTTCTTTAAATGTAACCCCGGTTTCAGTGCTTCCGTCAAGTAAGCCGGCAGCATTTTTAAGCTGTGGAGTGGTCTTAATGCTTGAATTGGAGTTATTCAAAGAATGTTCCTCCTGCCTGATCTTTGGGAATGCCAGCACATAAACATCCTGAAACTCGGATTCTGGCTGATCCAACCGGATCTCCACCCTTTTTCCTCCAGAAACGCCTGTTTCAGAATAAACAAGGTGACGCATGGTCTTGTCGGCAGTAATCCATGGCCCACCCGACATACTCCAGCCCGGGCAGTTAAAAGACCCGATATCCACTCCGATGCGTTTACCTTCGTTCACCGCGTGAACCATGTGGCTCCACCAATCTTCACTTAGCATAGGCACGTTTCCATCCTTTTCTGCAGGATTGATATTCCCAATAAAAGCGGCACCGATACCGGCCTCTTTCATGGCCTCCAGATCCTTTGTAATTCCATCTTTCGATATATCGTCGCCGATCCAGTACCAGTAACACCATAGCGTATTACTGTCGGTGGGGGATATAAAACCCGATTGAACTTCTTCAAATAGGGATTGATGATTTTTATCAGAAGGAGAACATTGGACAATTAGTATCGAAATCAGGATTAGTTTTGATACGGACAGAAATTGTTTCATTGTTTTCGTTTTGAAAGTGTTATTATTATTATCTCCTGTCCGGGTGTTTTCCCCACTCATATCTTTTATCAGTGTCAAATTCAGGATTTGGAACAGGCATGGCAGCCCTGGTGTCCTGTTGCCATTTTTTCAGGACTGTTTTCATTTCCTCCAGCTTTTCAGGATAGCTGTATTTCAGGTCGGTCATTTCATTCACATCGTATTTTAAGTTGTAGAGGTCAAACTCGCCTGAGACAAGGTTTTCCACGATCTTCCAATCCCCCTTCCGCACTGCAGACATGGGTTGCTCGTGATGATATACAGGATAATGATTGAATACCTCACGCTCGGGATCAAACTTATTCTCAGTCATTGCAGGAAGCATTGAGAACCCGTCAAGCACCTGGTTTTCCGGGCTCTTTCCTTTTGCCAATTCAAGGAATGTAGGATAAAAATCGACGCTAGCCACGATTGCCTCAGACTTTGATGCCGGCTTTACTTTCCCCGGCCACCTTACAATCAGGGGAACACGGACGCCTCCTTCATAAAGTGTGCCTTTTCCTGCCCGCAGGGGGGCATTGGAAGTAGCGATATAGCGCAATGGATGTCCATCCGGGTAAACATCTACACTCTCGCCGCCCAGGAGGGGTATATTATCATAGCGGTTGTCGACACCCCCGTTATCCGAAAAGAATATAAATATTGTATTATCTGCCAGTCCCATTTCATCTATGGCCTTCATTATGTCACCAACACTCCTGTCCACATGCTCAATCATCGCTGCATATACGGCATTGCAGGCATAATCCGGATCCTTTTCTTTTTCCAGGTATTTATCAATCAAATCCCGGTCGGCATCCAGCTGAACATGCACATCGTAATGAGATATGAATAAAAAGAAAGGTTCTTCCTTATTCTCTTTAATAAAGTCGGTCCCCATATCGGTAAGTACATCACTCAACCGCTTTTTTTCAGGTGATTTGTATTGGGGCACGAAATTAGGTTCGTAAAAACCACCGCCTGCATACATGTACGCCTGGTCGTATCCACGGGCACCCGGTAAATGTTCTTCATCATTGCCCAGGTGCCATTTACCGAAATAACCTGTTTTGTAGCCGGCCGCCTGCATGGCATCGCCAATGGTGAAAATGTCATCGGGCAAATGCTGTACCCTGTGAACCGGAACTGTAACCTCCTCGTATGGCCGCCAGTGACCGGTAATAAAATCAAAGATCCCCACCCTCGCAGGGTACTGTCCCGATTGGATACTGGCTCTTGTGGGAGAACATACAGGGGCTGCATAGGCGTTGCTGAACTGAATTCCTTGGGATGCAAGTTTATCAATGTTTGGTGCTTCGTTAAATGGATTACCATAGGCGGGCAGGTCCCTTCCTCCCAGGTCATCGGCCATGATCAGGACAATATTGGGAGGGTCTTGTGCCTCTCCTGTGCATGAGACTAGCAGAACACTCATTAATGTTACAATCAGTTGCTTTTTCATTCGTATCATTTTATTTTTTTGTTGATTTCATCAATGTTTTAAGATAGGGGGCAAGCCATTCCGGAGCATTAGCATTTTCCTCCTCACCGAAGACCAACAATGGCTCCGGGATTATTTCGGTAATCTTCGTATGGACCTCTGGTGTCCGTCTTTCGGCAACAAGTTCATCTATGCGACGTCGTAGAGCTTCCATGACTTCCTGTTTTTCATTTGCAATATCAACTGTCTCGTAAGGATCCTTGTCGATATTGTACAATTCATCTCCAACAAGTTTATAAGGCCCCTGCCGGATCGACTTGGTACCCGTATCCGAAAAATCTGCCGGCAGGCTGTGCACGATTTCTTTGCGGGGCGATTTCTTCCCTTTTACGAGGGTTTCCCACATGTCCATTCCATCCAATGGTAAATCCTGTTTAAGTGAGCCTCCTGAAACATTGATCAGGGTGGGATACAAATCTGTCACATGGATCATAGCATCGACGGTTTTGCCCTCCGGAATATGTCCCGGCCAGGAAAAAATGCAGGGAACACGCACACCGCCTTCATAATTTTCCTTTTTGCCTCCTCTATACGGGGGATTATAACGGGGCCCTCCGTTATCGTTAAAATACAGTACCAAAGTGTTTTCAAGAACGCCTTTTTTCTCAAGGGCATCTATCATTCTACCTTTCGCGGTGTCCATTGATTCCAGCATGGCAAACCTCAGGGCATCACCGTTCTTAAATTCATATGTTGTTACATTACCGGAAGAACCCTGGATCAGCTCTTTATATTTTTGGACAATCCCTTCCGGGGCTTCGAGGGGAGAATGGACGGCATTAAATGGCACATACATAAAAAAGGGTTTCTCCTTCTCATAAGACTCCATAACCTTTACGAATTCATCCGCAATCAGGTCTGTTGAATACCCATCCTGTTGTAAGGTTTGCTCATTTCTGTGCCAGTCGTAAAATCGAGCTCTCGTTTTTCCATAATAGGAGATCAATGCCCCGTACAACCCGTATTGGTAGTCGAAACCCCTTTGCAGGGGAAGATGTTGCTTGTACCAGTTCCCAAGGTGCCATTTGCCAATGATACCAGTATAGTATCCGGCTTCCTTAAGGGCATCTGCCATGGTACGCTCATCCGTAAGCATGCCGGCCACATCATTTCCGTGGGAGCGTTCCTCCATACCGTTCCGAAAGGGGTAGCGGCCCGTCAGGAAAGCAGCTCGCGTAGGAGAGCAAACAGAGTGGACATAAAACTGGCTCAATGAAGTACCCTGCTCAGCCAAACGGTCCAGATTCGGTGTCGAGACCGTACCGCCATTGAATCCGGGATGATGCCAGCTCATATCGTCTGATAAAATAACTAAAATATTTGGACGGTTTTGAGCCAGACATGAGATGGATATGAATGCCCAGGCTATTCCTATTATTACTATTTTAAATTTCACTGACTCCAAACTTTGTTAATTTCCTCAATTTTTATTCTCCATCAACAAAAACCCTTTTTATGGCTTCCAGGTATCCGTATCCATAAAGGGTACAGGGCTGCAAATAGCTGGTTTCGGTCCATTCGTTCCAGCTATTGATGGTAATCAATGGCGCCTGTGCGGGGTGTGCATCCACAAATTTCCTGGCTTCAATCAGGGCTTTTTCAAAATTCTCCGGTGTATTGTTTTTTACCACTCCTGGACGGAACATCTCGAACCGCGGGTTGTTGTCCCATCCGACAGAAACATGAGGATAATATGGAACCTGGAATTCCCCGTCAAGTTTTTCCCACTCCTTATAAACATCGGTATTGATCTCATTGTAGTCCCTGTCAATATTTAAATAATGAATATATTGGTAATGTGTTACACCGTCAAAATCCATTTCTTTCACCAGCTTTTCCTGGGTACCGATATTATCGCCTGCAATACCGGTGATTGACCTTCCGCTGCGGCGCAGGGTTAATTGCAGATCAAGCCCGGGATACCCTGCTTTTTTCACCTCATTCCTGAACCAATCTAGTGCATCCTTTGCTTCTTTTGCTCCACCAAGGCCTTTGATAAAAGTTGGCAGATCATAGATCATAAAACTCGGCTTACCCTCAACTTTGTAATAGTTTGTCAAGTGGAAATATTTTTCAATCATTCTGCGAACAATAATTTCAAACTCTTCCCTGTCCACCCCACCACGCCAGATTTTCACACTTCTGTCTATTTTACCAGCATTCCTTTTATCCCATGTCATTGTTACATCGTGATTTGCCCACATGATGTAGAATTTCATTCTTTCGGTGTTTCCGGCTTTCAGAAATCCATCGTTCAGATGCCCTTCCAGGTAGGGCAGACCATCGTACCAGTACCAGTCGAAAATGAAAACATTCACCCCGTGGTCTGCAGCTGCATTGATTTCCATTTCGGCTACATAGGGATCCGCTTCGTTGATGTATCCCCATAAAGGATACCTGGGTTGTTCATGTCCTTCATATTTAGCTTCATTTGCCATTACAGTTTGCCATTCCCCAATACCATCGGGCCAGAATATCCTGGCACGGTCATCCGGATGATAGGAAGGCCATACAAAGGCAGCAATGTCGTATTTCTGTTTTTCCTGGGCATTGGCCGCACTCGGCATTTGGGCATTTAAGGCCAGGGGCAAACAAAACAGCAATAGAAATATTTTCGCAGACATGTTATTTGATTTTAAATGCATTACCAGGACTAACGACGACTTCGACATCCATCAGCTCCTGGATATGGTAATCCTCCCGAAACTGCTCCCTGCCATAATAACCGAACTTTTTAAGATAATATTCACGGGGGTTGATTTCGGTTTCGCCAATTCGCGCTAATTCCTGTTTCATCTCATTATCGAGATTTGACTGTATATCCGAGAATGCAACTTCGTTCACCAGATTGTTTAACTGGAAAGGATCTTTCTTATTATCAAAAAGCATGGAAGGGCCGGCAGGGGTTTTGACGAAGGTATAACTTGCAGTCCTGATTGCACGGTATTCATCGATTCCATACATGGATCCAAAGGGTGCAACATTCATATACAATGCTGCCCGCTCAGGTTCAAGCTGAGGAGATTTCATAATATGTGATAAATCATATCCTTCGATAGTTTCGGGTATGTCAATATTAGACAGCGACAACAGGGATGGCAAAATATCCGGTGTGGTAAGGGCAGCTTCGGCCACTTTGCCTGCCTGTTCACCGATTCCGGGGTAGGTGATCAGAAAAGGGATACTTGATGACTCGCTATAAGCGGCGTGTTTCATTTTTGGACCAATGTTATGGGATCCCATCATTTCTCCATGATCGGAGGTAAAGACAATGATTGAATTATCAAATATTCCCAGGGTCCTGATCTCTCCTATTATCTCGCCAATGGCTTTATCGGTTGCAGTACAATGGGCATAATATCCCTGAAGTTCTTTTAAGGCATCAGCGCTCATCTCATCGGGGACATTAGGCCGGAGTTTTAACTTTTCGGGGGCATACATCTCCATGTATTCTTCAGGTGCTGTCTGATGGGGGAAATGCGGGGTACCTATGGAAACAAACAGACAGAAAGGCTTTTCGTCACCGGAATGCTCCTGCATATAACGGCGGGCTTCATCAGCAATAGCATAGGTTGAATAACCCTTCCAATGTTTCATGACGGGGTCATCATTATCGTAATAATGCTCTTTCGGATAATGGTGGTCTGCTTCGGAACCTTTCCATAACATCCATCCCTGCCTCCGCTCAGGTGAGACATAACTCCTTCTGCCATGTCCATCAAGATGCCATTTTCCGAGATAGGCCGTGTTGTATCCTGATTCGTTGAATATTTCCGCCATACATAATTCTTCCGAAGGCAGATAAAGGTCATTGATGAACATTCCCGTCGAAGTGGGATAGCGTCCCGTCATCAATGATGCTCGATAGGGAGTACAGACCGGCAGGACGGACACTGCATTTTTGAAGCTTATTCCTGATCCGGCTAGTTGGTCTATGTGGGGTGTTTGAACAATATCATTACCCATATAACCCAGGGCAGAAGCGCGCCATTGATCGGTAAGAATGAAAATTACATTTGGTTTTGCAATATTTTGATTACCTGGTTGACAACTCATTAGAGCTATGAGCATACAAAAAATTATCACTTGTTTCATCCTCATCATTTTTATTTCATTATATTTTGTTTCTGGCTTGTCAGGGCCGAAGACAGATATTTCAAGGATTGCCCGGAGGGACTACCAGGGATGGATGTACCAGTTGTATTCGTCCATCAGGTGTTGCCTTATCTGTTCGGCCTTTGCCCCGCTGAACTTGGCGGCTACCCTGTCAGCCAGATAAGCTGGCTCACCTCGTTTCCTGGCGATTCTGATCAAATCGTAAAAACGTTCTCCCTCAAAGGCCATCTCCCTGGCTTTCTCCTCCAGCATCTGGTCTTCCAGGTATCTTCTTTTTGCATCAAGATTATCTGTGTAATCCAGATAACCGGTGATCTCATTTGTATAGGGATCGTTCGTATAGATGATGTTGCCCAGCTGAATGGCATCGTACCCGCGGCCAAATCCAACCCTTCCCCTGATCCCTTCTTGTCTCGGAAGGGCACCTTGAAAGTTGCCATTGTTCAATATGCTCAGACATGTGGTGGTTTCGCCCCGGTAATCGTTTTCACCCTGCTTGAAGACCCCCCAGGCTGTTATTTCTGCATAGTAAAAGTGAATGCCCGCCGCACGGTAGATTGGGAAAAAGGCATCCCGGTCAAACTCGTTCCTGCCAAGGGTGTATTTGTATACAACGGTATCAACCCCCTCCATAATATCCCTTACGAGCCTGTTCTCTCCAAGCCTTTTGTATTCCAGCATTTCCTGGACAGATTCCCAGTCAAGGATATTCCCATTTTTGACATATACGTAGGAGGCCCCGTATCCCCTGCCAAAATCACCAGGCATTCCAACCTCTTCCATGACGGTTAAATCCAGGTTATTGTTTACATCTATCTCAGATGCTTTCCAGATCGTCTCCCATTTGTTTATCGCCAGGTGAGTTGGTTTTAACATATACCGGTTGGGCGAAACGATTGAAAAGAAGTTCTGTAAATTATTCTGTTGCTGGAAGGATTTGCTGAACCAGACGGTGAGGATATGCTCACGGTCGTTAAGATCAGTGAAAATACTCTTCCATCTTGAAGATTCGAAATTGCCATCCCGGTCATAATTTGCCCCAAAACTGTTGTCAAGACCATACTTTACTTCACCAGAAGTAACATTAGCGTTTCCACTGAATTTGATGACCTGGTCAAAATACTCCCGTGCTTCCCAGAGGTTTCCTTCATGCAGGAACATCTGACCCATCAGGCATGCCTTTGAGATATTGGTCCATATGGTTAAATCCCAGGTCTTGTCCCGGTTTTCGAGCCAGTGTATTACCCCGACCTCCCTTACGCGTTCATTGATCTGCGTTGTAAAGGTATCAATGACTGCATTGATGTCCAGAAAGGCCCGGTCAAGTTGAACAGTGTCCATATAGAGGGTGTCGTTGTCGTGGTACCCGTCAGGTCCGAAGATGATTTTGACTGTATCGATCACCGTGAACCCAGTGTTTACATATTCTTCGATGGATGCAACAGATGTCAGTTCGGGCCAGATATAGGGTACTTCCTGGAAAATCCTGACTGCATTAAAATAGGCCCAGGCACGCATACAGATCACCTCTCCGTAAAGCCTGACATATGGAGTGATCTCGGCATCCGGAAGCAGTATCTCCGGACGTTCGGTCTCGAGCTGACTGGCCAGACCGTTGCATGCGCCGATAAGCCTGTAAAAAGGAATAGGGGAACCGTATTTATTGTTTGGATTGACATTAAAATTGTAAACCTCCAGCAGTTCGGGGTCTGCATTTTCGGTCACTTCCAGAAGATCACCCCGTAATTCACCAAGGATGACTATCTGGTCAACAAGGTCCTGTTGCAGTTTATACAATCCCAGGCCGGCTGCGCGGTATTCATTCCAGTCATTGAAGGCTTCATCATAATCCAGTACCATTTCCTGCGGGGGATCGAAGAAGGATTCACAGGAGACAGCCAATCCGGCCAAAACAATCATGACAACATAAATACTAACCCGGAAGGATAAACGGTCTATTTTTAAGCTCAATTTCATTTTTTACAGTCCCATTTTAAAACCCAGCATCACTTTCTGTGTGTGCGGTGTCATTCCGTAATCAATCCCCTGCTCCATGTTGTGAAAAGAAAAACTGAACTCGGGATCATATCCCAGGTAATTAGATATTGTCAAAAGATTGCTGGCAGATACAAATACTTCTGCATTCCTGAGAAAAAGTATCTTGCTCTCTATCCGGTAAGAGATCCTCAGGTTCTTCAGTCGTATATAGCTGCCATCCTCAATCCAGCGGGTGGAAAAGGCGGTATTCCCTACCGGATCTCCCCATAATGCGCGGGGGGTATCTGTCTGATGACCTTCATACTGCCATCTGTTGAGTGTATGGGAGCTTTGATTGGACAGGTCCGACATTTTTTCATTCTGCGATCTCAGGTAGTTGAAAACTTCATTTCCATGAACAAATTGCAATAAGGCGCCTATGCTCCACCTTTTCCAGCGGAATGAGGTGTATATCCCCCCGAAGAGATCCGGCGCCGGTGATCCTATGATGGTCCGGTCGTACTGATCGATCTTTCCATCCGGCTGTCCGGTGCGTTCGTTAAGAACCGGATCCCAGCCGTCTGTATCCCTGAAGATGGCGTCACCCGCCATGAAAGGGATCCCCACTTCATTAAGCAGGCCAGCCTCAGCTGCTGCTTCGCTGCTCTCGTAAACACCCTCATATATATAGCCGTAAAAGCTTTGCAGTTCTGCACCTACTTTTGAAATAAACTGACCTCCTTTGAAAGGTGTGATAAGCTGGCCATTGGCTATGGCAAGGACTTCATTCCGGGAGGAGGAGATATTGAAACCCGCATCCCAGCTGATCCTTTCTCCGGAAATCAACCTGAAGTTTCCGCTCAGCTCCCAGCCCTGGTTCAGGAGTTCTCCATCATTGGTAGCAGCGAAGGTAAATCCGGTATAAGCTTCGACAGGTTTATAAACCAGCATGTTTTCAGTATTGGTTCGAAAAAGATCTGCCGAAAGACTGATTCTTCCCGCCCATAAGGATAGGTCAAATCCCGGATTCAGCTGGTAGCTCGTCTCAAAGCGCAGGGACTGGTCGATCAGGTTACCGGGGATGATCCCGGTTACCTCCCTGAACAGGACCGAAGTGTAATACCTGCGGGCATTTGCACTGCCGATGTCATCATTCCCCGCACTTCCCCATGTGAGCCTCAGTTTGGCATCTTCGATCCAGGAAATACCTTTCAGGAATCTTTCCCCGGATATTCTCCATGCCGCACCAACCGAGTAGAACAGTCCCACAGGAAAATCATTCAGGTAGTAGATCCCCTGAGAACCGGTGCCGGGATACTGACCCGTCTTGCTTGAAAACTCGTTGGTAATACTGGCATGAAACAGATAACGGTCTGAACGTGTATAGGCTGTATGTCCATACAGAGACATCCGGTTCCATCGTCCATTCCATCCGCCTAATTCCCTGAGGTAAGTTGTACCGCTTTGAAGTGAGGTGTATTCGTCATTTTTATTCGAATTTTTTGATATGCCCCAGTCCTCTTCCCATCGGTTCATATTGAAACTCAGGCCGGTAGTAAGATCTATGTCATTTTTTGCACCCGGCCGAACTGAATATTTCAGGTAATTATTATTATAGAGTGAGAAATACAGGTTTCTCGTCGATCTGGACAGGTTGTAAACTTCATCATCGTAAAACAACTCCATTCCAAAGTTGGGAATGAAGTTATCCTCTTCGGATGCAAGGTAGTTCAGGCCGACCAGGCTGTTCCATTTCAGATTTTCACCAAGATCGCCTTCCACCCTGATGGATGCAATAAACCGGGTGGACTGTTGTTCGGCCAGTATGTCATTTGTGACCACGGCGGGGTTGCTCACCCCAAGCTCTTCAATGTCATCGAATACCTGCAGCTTAGCTCCGTTATCATCATAACCGAAAGGGTTGAGTAGGGGAGATTTAAGGAGGGATGTCAACACAGGGCTCGTTTGTTGGATACGGGATGATTCCTTCAGTTTTGATCCGGTGGTGGTCAGGTTGGACGTTATATAAATGCGAAGCCATTTGAATATGGTAAATGTACCGATCAGGCGTATATTGAAACGGTCAAAACTGGAGTTCCTTATGGTGCCGGCATGGTTCAGATATCCCACAGACAAACCGTATCTCGTGATCTGGTCGCCTCCTTTTACCCTGAGGTATGCATCGTATAGAAGGCCGTTATTGAAGACCTCATTCTGCCATTTAGTGTCATGATTATACCTGTAATATCCATCCTGTGGTGCAGCCAGATACAGACCGGGAAAGTTTTCAGGGAAACTCTCTTCATACATGCCGGAAGACAGCAGCACCTCGTTGGCAAGACTGCGGTATTGAAGAGTATTCAGCTGTGGAATATTCCGGGGGGCGAAAGCAACACCGGTACGCAGGCCTACATCTATAGTGGTTCGCAGCTCGGTTGGTTTCAGGGTCTCGATGAGGATAATCCCGTTGGATCCCCTCATTCCATACAATGATCCGGTGGCATAATCCTTATAAACGCTGATACTGGATATGTCATTGGGATCAATAGATGACATGGGATTGTACGCATGCCCGTCAAGGTGGTAGTTGAGCAGGCCGCTCTCCTCTATGGGTACTCCATCCAGTACGTATAATGGCTGATTGGTGGTTTGCATGGATGTCAGGCCCCGGATGTATGAGGTGACCCCGCTTCCTGGCATCCCGGAATGACCGGTGCTGAATAAGCCTGCCATAAGCCCGGTAATTTGTTGATCCATATTCTGGTCCGGGCGATAGACCATTTGTCCGGGTTCAATTATATCTACCGGGTGGATGAGATTTTTTTGTTTGGCCGGTCCAAACGGAGTCTGCACCTGGTCATGGATGGACTCGAGATCAACAGGTGTAAGAAAGACCGAAAGTGTATTTCTTCTGTTCAGATAGATCCTTGCTTCCTTGTATTGATCCGGAGGTACGATCAG
Source organism: Bacteroides sp. (assembly GCA_011053095.1). Lineage (GTDB taxonomy): Bacteria > Bacteroidota > Bacteroidia > Bacteroidales > SM23-62 > SM23-62. The sequence goes on along the minus strand of DRHS01000229.1, from coordinate 22,172 downwards.
CAGCCAGGATTCCAGGGAATTCACCTTAAGCGTAAAGCGGCCCGCCGAGTCCGAAACTTCAGGCACATCCAATGCTCCCTCGATACTGATGGTAACCCCGGCGACCGGGTCACCATTCATACTCTTTACCTGTCCGCTTAGAATCTTTGGAGAGTCAGATGCAGCAATTTCAACTGTATTCTGGGAGAAACTGTCAATCTGATAAGCCATCAGAAGGATACAGGAGAAACAGCGTAGAAGTTTTGAAACTGACACTATAATGCAGGTATAAGTTTAATATAATCGATATTGAGCCCGTTGTTCAACTCGCGTCCCGGACCGAGGTACTCAAACCGGATGTTCACATCACCGAACTCTGTGAGATTTTCAACCCAGAAATCCTTCTTATTAAATCCGTTATTGGGACGGAAAAATTCTCCGGTCACACTTTGGACCGTCGATCTGAATTTATTGGAATCGAATTCCCCTATATATTCATCGTTTACATAGATGGCAACAAGGCCTGAAGGCCTGGAATTGGCGCTCCATATTAGCCGGTATCGCATAGGGAGAATGTTCTTTATCGTGAATTCCAGCGTAAACTCTCCGGTAAATCCCCGTGGGAAGGCTGCAAGCAGAACACTGCCATTGGATGCAGTCGTTGATCCCAAACCTAAGGGCGACACATTGACTCCGGTTGTTACGACACCGTCTTTCCATGTCCAGGTACCTATTCCCAGCGTGTCGAGCAATGATTCTCCCTCTACCTGAATGCCTCCGAGGTAAAATGAACTATCAATGGAAAACTCCCGGTATACATAGGTCTGCCCGTTGCTGCAGATAAATTTTGAATCCGGATCAATATTCATATAGTTAATATCTACTGTGTCACCGGTGATGCTTTCGAGCCGGCCTTTCATAAAGTCAGAATACTCCAGCATGCCTTCAAACATGGTTGTTTTCATTAATTTCGGCATCAATTCCTCCAGTTGCCATTTCTCCGAAATATTAGCGCCTCCACCCGGGGTGCCAATCACCGACGCCATCTGTTCGAGTGCTGCTGAATACTGTTCCTGGGTAAAGAGGATGAAGGTTGCATTTTTGCTACGGAACTCTTCAGAAACAGGAAAATACTCCATTTCGAAGAGGTTTACATTTCCGAATACGGAATCGTATATTGTATTTCCTTCCGGATCGAAACCTATTGGGAGGCTTTGCTCCAGGTCAAGGAACACGGAATCTCTTGTGTCGATGTACTTTTTGATGAAGGGACTGTATCTCTCGGTAAATTCGTACAGGTTTGGACGGGGGAAGGCGGCCCCGGAAAGTTCATAATATTTACCATCCAGGAAAAGCGGACTCGTATACTGAACCGGAAGTCCATCCAGGGTGAATTGATCACCGTTAAGCTCAAGCAGCACGTATTTACCCGTCAGGGTCTGAAGCCTTCTTTTTTCCTGTACGATCCCTGGCAGGAAGAGTGTCGGGGAGATGTGGTATAAGACAACCTGTTCAGGGTTGAGTGCCGTGTCGAGCATTTCTGAAAGTGCCTCGTTGCCGGGGATGAAAAGTGTGTGGGTAATACCTTTAGTGAAAAGGCTGTCAAGCGAGCTGGCCTCAACTGCATTAACGAAGCCTGAAAACCTGGGCTCCTGCCTTACGGCATCCCAGAGCTTCATATTTACCCGAGCATCTTCTGCCTGGTAGTAATTATCCCATGGATCCGTACATCCAAGGATTACTGAAAACATTACCAGGACAGGAATAATTATATGAAGTCTTTGCTTATGCATCATTTACTGGTCATTATAAAGGTATAAAGGAGACAAAATCCCATTTAAACTCGCCGGGAATAAGAGACCGGATGGAGACGGTATGCTCCTCATACCTTGTAAACTCTGCCACACCTACATCAAATTTATCAAACGGCTTCTTATCGTCTTCTCCCAATGTCAGGTTGTAATTGCTGCCGATCCTATTTCCGTCAATGTATACCTCAATTTGAGCGTTCCGAATGTTATTGATCTCTGCCTTTATTCCCATAGTATAGGTACCGGGAAGTATTTTCGGGGTCACGTAGTTAATGGAAAAATCCCCGATTATAAAAAGATAATCATCCTCGGATTTAGGCTCTGCTGAATCGGGTAATTTGCGATAAATTATCTCCTCCGGTCCATCCCAGGAAATAAAATAAAATAAATCTTTATCTGCGAAGGGATAGGATCCAGGTGTTGTCCTGAGAGAATTAATCTGAGGCTCCTCCCAAAACTGAAAGAAGACCGATTTAATCCCGGGAATGAATAATTCCATCACCTGGTCGATGGCGTGGATGGCCCCGTTCTTTGTGTTGGTATTGCTATGGTTGTATAGGGGCAGGATATAATCAATGTATGTGGTATCTGTTGCTGTGGTGATCATTTGAAAAGTATCCACACCGGTGTTGATCTGAATATCGTATCCGCTGATGATGGAGACGGGGGCCGGGGCGTAGGTGATATAGTTCTTTGACTGCATATTATCGAGATAGTGGATCCCTTCCAGGATATGGTAGGCGGCAAACTGGTAAAGTGCATTATCCGGGTCATCCGGTTCCATCCCGGGGGTCCCGATTTTCTCAATCAGCCCCTGGAGGTTTTCGATACCTGCGCTGGCATAAATGCTGTCAGGCTCGGCCAGTACTGTATAGGTGTTTTTCACCTGTAAACCGGTACTGGATGTACGGAAAAGGCCCATTGTATCTTTTAAACCGGTAGTCTCAAACAGGGAAGCCATGATCGAAAAGGAGGGATTATCTGCCAACCAGTCATAGCTGCTGAAGGAGATGGGCTCAAGCATATTATCCACCACATGGATATATCCATTGCTTACTTCAATGTTACGATCGATAACAGCGGCCAGGTCATTAACCTTGTAAATGGTAGTATCTTCGGTTACCTCAATGGTGATGGTCAGGTAATCACCCGAAGCTGTTGAATCGGGCAGCGCCCCGTAGGGAAACTCGTTGCTGCGGATCGATCTGTTTACGAGGTGGTACTGCACCAGTGTCATGCAAAAACTTGCATCTTTTACGAGTGCTTCAAAATCCGGATAATCGTCGTTGCGGGTGATGTACCTGTTAACGCCCTCATTTGTGGGAAGGAACAGGGTGAATAATCCATCGAAATCTCCGGGGTTGTAGGCATGGAGCGCATCAAATGAACCGGCAGACCTTGCGATCTCCAGGAACTGTCCGTATTCATCCTGGTTTGCTTCAATATATTCGGCAATTGAATAGAGCAGATCCTCCTCGTCATAAAAGCCCGTATCCGACAACTCCTGTGTACATGAGAATAGGGTTATCAGGATCAGTGGAATCGCCGTCACCCGCTTAGTCCGTACTAAACTCTTCATAATAGGGATTTTGTTCAAGATTCTTATTTCTTTCCAGTTCATCAAAATGGACCGGAAGGTACCAGCCCCATGGATTGTTCAGTTTCGCAGCAAGTACCAGCTTCTGGGTTGCAGGGACATTCTCAATGGCAAGATTGATAAAATCAGATTTTCTGCGATAATTATCCCTTCTTCCCATCCGAAGCATGTCGAACCATCTTTTTCCTTCAAAAGCAAGTTCAATCATGCGTTCTTCCATGATCAGATCTTCAAATGCTATGGCATTATAGCCTGTGGATACAGAACCTACCTGTCGCTTTAGTCTCAGATCATTCACGATGGCGAGTGCTTCCTCATACCTCCCGATCTGCGATAAGGCTTCTGCTTTCATAAGTGCCAGGTCTGACATACGGTAAACGATCCAGTTGCAGCTGTAACTTTCTGAGCCAGGTCTGAGCGATTTGGAATCTCCTGCTGAACCGCAGTACTTCCAGATTTTCTGATCCTCTTCTCTCAAAGAACCGGGTCCACGTATAAACTCAAATGCCTGGAAGGCTTCATCGCCGGATCCGAGCAGGTCCAGCGCTTTTCTACTCCCTTTATAATGATCCAGATAAAAGGTGGCATTATAGGTTTTATTGTTCTGGTCCAATCCCTGGTCGAATTGAAATTCAAAAATGCCCTCAAGAGAGTTTCCGGGATAAAAAATGTCATACCAGTAAGCAGGCGTTACAGGTACAAATCCTTCATCTTCCACCGCTTCCACATAAGCAATGCATTCCTCATATTCGAAGTTCCAAAGGTAAATATCAGCCAGTAGTGCATTGATCGCCGCCTTCGTTGCCCTGCCTTTGTTCTCTTCCGGTGTGGGATAGCTGTCGGTCACGAAAAGCCTGGCTTCCTGGAGGTCCGCTTTTATTTGCTCCAGGACAGTGAATTCCGTGGAAGCGGGTTGGAAAAAATCGACTCCGTCCGATTCAGATGGTTCAAGGATCAGCGGTACGTTCAGGAAGGTCCTGACCAGGTAAAAGTAGGCAAGGCTCCTGAGGAAAAGAGCTTCAGACTCATAGCCTCTCATCTGGTATTCGGTGAAGGTGGGATCTGTTTCCCGGACCATAGGTGCATATTTCAGGACATAGTTGCAAAAATTAATAACGGCATAATAACCGGTCCATCTGCAATAAGTATTGTCGGGGTCGATATTCCCGTTCATGATATTCCTTATATTATTGTTGCTTGACCGCGAATCCTGGATGATCATATCCCCCCTTACTTCCCCCAGGATAAACAGCTGCTCATCCAGGCTGGCAAATTTCTGATAGGCCCCCATGAGTGTAGCTTTCACGTCCTCCTTTGACTTCCAGTACTCATCGCCTACCAGGCCGTCAGGCGGGATCAGCTCAAGGAAATTTTCACAGGAGCTGAAGGCCAGTATCAGTGAAAGCAATACGATTTGTTTAGTTCTGTTCATCATCATTTTTCATATCCAACTGTTAAAATCCTATGGCCAGGCTGAGCATAAATGATTTGGGCGGTGGAGTCCTTGCCCGATCTACACCGATCCAGAAGGGATCGTCTGAGACCTGTGCGATTTCAGGATCCTGGCCGCTATAGTTTGTAATTGTCAACAATTTTCGCATGGTTACCGCCAGATCGAGCGACCTGATCCTCAGGCGCCGGCACAGATCACGCTTGAACGCATACCGTAATGTAAGGTGGTTCAGTCGCAGGAAGTCCCCGTTCTCCACGTAACGGTCGGAGCCCAGACTGTTTGCAGGATGCTGCATAAAAGCCCGGGGCAGCATTCCCGGCTCATCCTGGCCCTGGTAGGTCCATCGGTGAAGGACGGCCTTACTCTGGTTGTTCCTGTCTCGCATTCCCTCCGTTTCAAGGGCTATCATATTGACGATCTGGAATCCTGTACGGAAAAGGAACTGGGTCGAAACGAAGAACTGTTTCCAGGTAAAGGATGTTCCGAATCCCCCCATAAGTTTTGGATTGGAATCTCCCAGGTAAACAACATCGTTCAGGTCAATCTTCCCATCATGGTTTATATCCTGGTATTTGGCATCACCACCGACAAATTCATAGTTGAGCGGCGGGTAGAAAAGCGGAACGGGCTGGCCATAGATATCAAGCATCTCATCACCATCCTTGTTTAAGGCCACCACGTCCTCATCAGAGGGCCATACACCCAGGGACCTGAAGCCGTAAAATGAACCAATGGGTTGTCCCAGATTTGCTTTAATTGGAAAATTACCGGTAGAAATATTGGCATCTTTCTCATTGTTAAAGTTCTCCGGGAATTCCATAAAAGAGTTGAAATTCTGGGCAATGTTTAAATTGAAATTCAGGCTTATCTGGTTCTGTCTGATAGCAGCTATCTGGGTAAAGAACTCCCATCCCTGGTTCTGCACGGCGCCGCCGTTATACCATTTGATATATGAGGTGTTTCGCGGCTGGTCTGTTGCTTGATTGTCAAAACCGGCAGAGTTGGGGATCTTATAGTTCTTCCATAAAATATCTTGGGTTACTTTAGTATAGAGTTCACCCGTCAGGATTATACGGTCTCTCATCAGTCCAACATCAATACCAAGGTTCCAGGAGCTCACCGTTTCCCACTTCAGGTTATCAAGCTTCACCTGAAGCGGTACTATGATAGGATTGTTAATGTACTGGTTCGGGCTGGGTGCATCATAAATGGCATGACGGTCATAGGCCCCACCCGGCTGTGCACCGGTCTGTCCCCAGGCTACCCTGATCATGCCATCACTCAGCCACGTTAAATTGTCCAGCCATTCTTCGCTTGAGTATCGCCAGCCAACAGATAAACTGGGGAATAGTCCCCAGCGCTGACTCAGACCGAACTTCGAGCTTCCGTCCACCCTGGCATTTGCAGTTACAAGATACCTGTCATGCAGTTTGTAATTGATACTGCCCAGGAAACCTACACCACGGGTTTCGTATCTGTTGGAGCTCAATCCGAGAATACGAGCATTTAGTGCACCATCCCGAAGTGATACGCTGGGGCCGAGTCCGATCGTTTCCGATACCCAGTTCCCTCCTCCAATATCAATTTCCGCAGTAAGAACGCCCGAAAGTGAGTGTGTCGGCTTCCTGAAACGTGCCAGGAAGAATAGCTGGGAGCGTGAAGATATCAGGTTGGAGGTCGAATTACCCTCAATGGCCCGGTTATTTAAATTATTCGTCCAGTCAACCCCAATCGCATCGTAGGGCAGAAATTGCTTTGCCTTTGCCCCGTTATACTGGTATGAGATCAATTGTTGGAACCGAAGCCAGGAATACATATTGTAATTTAAAATGAAGCTGTAATTTACTCTGTTCTCTTCCCTGTCATTGACACTCAGGTTTCCGACAGCCACTGGGTTATAAAAGTTAATGCCATCTCCCTGATAACTTCTGATGGGGGTGAAATATTCACCTGTCAGAATACCAAACTGGTCATATTCCCAGATGCTCATATTGGGTGCTTTAATATAAGCCATGCGCCGGATGTTGCGGCCAGAGATGGCGAAGTTGTCTTCCTTGAAGCTGTTGGTATAGTTAAAGTTGAGTGAGAATTTTAACTTGGTGGATACATTATAGTCCAGGTTGATCCTGGAGGTTATCCTTTTCAAGGAAGTATTTATGGTTGTCCCCTTACTATCCAGGTAGTTCACCGAGGCAAAGTAGCTTGTTTTTTCGCCACCGCCTGAAAGTTTAAAATAATGATCATTGATAAATCCGTCCCTGCTGATGGCATCCACCCAGTCTGTATTGGCGCTGTAATTATAAAAATCTGGGTAAGTTCTGTCATATGCTATTTCATCTGGCAGGTCAAATAAACCCCTCTCATTGTGCAGCTCTTCCAGCTGCAAGGTGATGTATTCGTTACCGTTCAGCATGGGGATGGGAGAGGGTTGCCTTGTAAGGGTAAACTTGGCCTGGTATTCGAACACGGTCTTCCCCTGTCGCCCCCTGTGGGTTTGTATCAACAGGACTCCGTTTGCTCCTTTTGATCCCCACACAGCTGTGCTGGAGGCATCTTTCAAAACCGTGATTGATTTGATATCCTGGGGTGCAATGTTGACCAGGTCACCGATATCCTCCTGGTCGGCGGAAGCAAAATCAAATGACTGGTCGATTCGGACAACCTGGGGGACATTGTCCACGACTATGAGTGGCCTGCCACCGGAAAGGGAGGTGAGTCCCCTGATGACGATTGCTGAACCACTTCCGGGATTCCCGGATACGGCTACGATATCTACCCCGGCGACCTGGCCCTGCAGGGCTTCCTCTGCGGATACGACTCCCATGTGCTTGGATTCCAACATATCCACCTTGACCCTTGATCCGGTCACATCCCGCTCTGCTATTCCCGTCAGGGGGTCTCGGTTTGAGGAGGCAGTAATTACCACTTCATCCATTTTAATGGATTCTGATACCAGTTCAAGCAAAATGGTCTCCCGGCCATCTATATTGAATTCGAATATTTGGTAACCAATGAAACTCACCCGGAAAACATTCCCGGTATTTTTCGCATTCAGCACATAGTTCCCGTTCGGGTCCGATATGGTCCCCCCGATAATCCTGTTATCCTTGTCGTATTCGGTTACAGTGGCTCCGATGATCCGCTCCCCGGTCTCACTATCCGTTATTGTTCCCCTGATGACCTTACTTTGCTGTGCAGACAGCTCGGTGTCCAGCGATAGCAGGCCCAGGAAGATTAATATGGTCAGTATTTGTTTCATCTTGATTCCAGTGCTTTATGCAATACGGTGTCAATGGAATGGACCACCCCGGTTATCTTGTAATCGAGCGGCCCTGACCCCTTCTGAGTCGCAATCATAATATTGGTGGTGCCCGGAATTTCCTCAATATGGTAATAAAGGTTATGGTCCTTGTCCAGTATCCGGATATAATCATAACCGGTTTCAATGCTAAGCCTGGAGAATCGGTCTCCGATTTCAATGGCATCCTCATTAATCCGGAGGGTTTCAAAGTCTCCACCCGGTACGGATCCATCCGTCCAGATACGTTTACCCCTAATAAAATGGCCTTTGATAAACTGTTGAAGATCGGGTATGGACATGGTATCGGCTCCCGAATTAGCCAGCGCCTCATCCGTGGGAATAAAGATCGTATAAAACTCGCCCTCTTTCAGGAAGTTAAAGCGGAAGTACCTCGGATCACTCAGTCCGGCATCATCAATAAGCTGCCTGAAACCGGAATAGCCCGATATGACTTGCCAGATTGTCCTCTTGGGTGTTGTGAACCATCCGTCGAATCTATAGGCCTGTCCGTTGTCCGTGGGTTCCTCGAAAAGGACCGGCTCAACGTGGATCCCGGAATCTCCACCGTACCCCCATGTATTTTTCATTCCTCCGGTGACCGTCTGCAGCTCGTTGTCAAAAACCAGGAAATTATTGGCAAGGTTCTCGATGAATTCACGCCTTGCCATCCCGGTGGAAGTACTCGTTGCCACCTGATTCATAATCCTTTGGGTAAGCTCGCTTCGACCAACACCCCTTACAGCCTCGTTCTCCAATACCCTGAAAGAATAGCTGGTATGCTCCCTGTCGGCCCAGATCAGCAATAGCGACGAATCCTCTTGCATAAACTCGTCTGAGGGTACAAAGAACGCGTAATTCTCTTCCGCCCTTTTAAGGCCTGGCAAGATCTGGGAATATTCTATGGCATAGAGCATTGTTTCAAACCCGGGTCTCAGGTATACGGGACCCGTGATGCTTGTAAAGGCCCTGGGGACGATGGCAGCATCAAGCAGCAGTATAGAAGCATTACTGCCATAATATGTCTCCCTGATTTCGGACTCATCCAGGGTTATTTTATCGTCCGATCCATTCAGGAAACCTTCCTGGATATTCGTTCGGTAGATTGGGCTTTCCGACATGTGCGCTTTCACAATAATCCTGCGGACTTCATTTGGAACATCAGACCAAACAGGCCAGTGCGGATCTCCCGTTATTACATCATCTATAAGTTGATCCAGGGCCTGGTTGGTGGGAACCAGCAAGCCGTTCTGATATCGGACCGTCAAATTGGGATCGTTTGTATTGGAACCTGTCCGTTCTTCATGGACATTGAAAGGCAGCAGAGGGTAGGAAAGGTTGAATAGTGAGTCGAAAGTCCCTCCGGCCAAGGCTTCCGGCTGATCAAGCGTGGCAATCTCATTATACCGGAAATTTGGTCCCAACCCGTAGATCATTTCGAGGAAGTCAGAGCTAGAAGTCCCCGAATGGTCAATTTCCATGTACTCTTCTGCGTTCAGAGGAGGATTGATCACCTGGTCGACAATATAGATGAATCCATTTTCTGCCGGGATCTCATCCTGCATGGATTTTGCATTGGCGATAAAAATTGCGTTGCCGTCAAAAGAGCGGTTGAAATAAAAATCATAATCACTGGTATTCAGATCATTGATTTCGAAATATTCAGTGAAGAAGAGCGGCATGTATTTTCTGGAAGCACTGTAAACAGTCCTGTAGTCATTGCTCCGGGTAGAGTCGACAATGGTGATTATGTTTCCTGCGGTTTGATTTATCCAGTATTTCTGATCCGGATTCTGGAAAATGGTCTGGCGTTTGTATCCATAGGGCTTGTCCCTCCCAGGGACATCCCTGTTGATCCAGCCCTGAATATCAAGTGACTGAAGTTGCTTTCTACTCCATCGGTTCTGAAGAATATGATACTGGACCATGGCCTCAGCTTCTTTAAGAGGCAGGTTTGAGATATCCCCCCCAAATTCGGGATGCGCACTGAGCCAGGTTTCAAAGGCCTGGTTGTCCGGTGCAAACACCGTAAAACTGCCTGTCAGATCCAACACCGTATCGTATCCGGTGTATTCAAGCAATGAAGCAAAGACAGACAGGTTCTCATTTGCGCTTATCTGGGTAAAGAGCTTTCCTTTCAACCAATCCGGATTCTGGTATTTATCCTGATCCTCCAGCTTTGCACAACCGGAGAACAGAAAGGACAGAACAGAAAGGCTGAAAACATACCTGATTAGCATGATATTTGCAAAAGACCTCATCGAATATTCAAATAACAATTTCTACTGTTCAAACTTAATACTTCCATTGGGTTTTTGGCAAAATTCAGTAATGGCTGGATTTACTAATTAAGTATCAAATCAGGGCGGACTTGGCCGCCCTGATTTGATACATAGCAAGACTTATTCTAATCTAAACGAGTGTAACTTTAGATTATTATATAAAATTACTGCTTCACAAATCTGAAGACTTTCGTATTCTGATCCTTATCCATCACGCTAAGGAGGTAATATCCCTTGGCCAGATCTTCAATGGACAGTTCGAATAGCTCAGTATCAGATTTGTAGGCTCCCACTTTCCGGCCGGTAATGCTGGTCATATGGATGGTGCTGCCAGCCGGTACCCCGCTCAGATACAGTACATCATTTGCCGGGTTCGGGTAGACATTTATCCGGTCGATTACCAAATCTCTGACAGAGACCATGACATCAAGTGAATAGGAGGATTTGGTTTCACCGTCTTCGGCAGTAACCACCACCTGGTCACCTGAAACCACAGATCCCTCCGTCTTGGGATTGCCTGAAGCGTCCACAAGCTTCATCACAGATCCAACCACCGGTTTCAGGTTCGCAAGGAAGGCATCCACCTGGGTAGCTTGAGGGACTTCGCTGATCTCAAGCAGAACCTCATTTACTGTATAGACCTCCGAAGTGACATAGGCTGCTGTACTCGCTGGAGTTCCCTGGAACCTGATTCTGTAATCCACGGATACGCTGGCGTCTTCCGAGGTAACCCTCAGGATGTCATCCTTGACCACATATCCTGAGTCACGATTCTTCTCGTCCCTGGTTAATACCTCTATAGTGGCATTTCCGCTTGGGATAAGATTTGCCAGGAATATTTGCACCGAAACTCCTTCGGGTACAAGAGAAATTACCAGGTTATCCTGAGCGATATCAAAGATATTGGAGCTTACCCATGCATCACTGGCTGAGATGTCCAGTACCAGTTCATATGTAATGATGGTTTTCTGGTCCTGTGCAATCGATTCAAAATAGATCCCCCCGGTTACCCGGGTCGCTACCTTCAATGTATCGGGATTCAGGATTTGCAGGGGAACAAGGTTGCTGTCCGCGTCGATGACATTCAGGATTGCAGACGCTGGTTTGTTCACCATATCGAGTACATCGGAGATGGTTGTTCCCGTGGTAACACCTTCGATGGTACCCGTTTCACCAACATGGGCTATAGTCAGACCCGAACCGTCCTTTGCAGTCAGAACAGCGTTGTTATCCAGTCCGCCTGCTGCAACCTCAAGAACATATTTGGTGGTATTCACCTGGTCTGCCGAAACTACCATCAGGGTATCCCCGTTCGCAACAATATCTGCGGAGTCCAGTTCAAGCCCCGTGCCTGTGCTGATCACGGACAGGACCTGCCCGGTATCGGCCTTGCCAATATTGTTGAAGACTTGTTCAACCGTCGATCCGGTCACCACGCCAACAATACCGAGATCTCCCTCAAAACCGGGATCCACAATATATGCTGTAGAACTTACGGTGGACATGTAGACGCTAATCGGATCATGGGTGTAGTTGCCGATATCTTCTTTCATTTGAACCGCGGTACGCGCACCCTCACCGGGCCGGCCGCGCCAGTAGTTTTCCCAATGCCCTTTTCCTTCAACTCCGTCAATCCACTCATCCAGGTTGGGACTCCAGGCATAAGATCTCTTCCGGTAGTTAACATTATTACTTCCAACATCACCACTCCCAACATCCCACTGAGCAGCTGTATAGGAGCCGAAGAGATCGACCAGGTCAAAATCTTCAATGTCATGGATAGCTTTATCTCCTTCATAAATGGAGTCACCTACGACCTTAAAAAGCATAATGGCGTTGTTACTTTGCGTAAATGCAACGGTTGAACGGAAGCCTGCGGGAAAGGGTTGGCTCAATTCTCCCATATGATTCTCAAATGTCGTGCTCCAGTGGACATTCACCTGGCTTTCCTGGACGTTATTCGTGGGATCAGTGAGCATGCTCGGGTGCAACATGCCCATAATGAAGGTTTTTCCCGGGTCCAGGTTAGTTTCAATATCGAGGTCCGGAATTAATTTCGCGTTCTTTCCGGCTATCCACTCTTCCATTGTTCCGAATTTGTAGCCCGGAATGTATTTAGAGTACCGGTTTGTCCAGGTCGCGGAATCAGCATCCGTACCCAATTGAATAGTTGCATCCGGAGTTCCGTCTGCTAAAGGAACCATAATCATATAATTCTCCATGTTAATGGGCTGGTTGCCTACATTGGCAATCTCAATAAAGGATGACCGACCATTTTGTCGATACAAAACCTCACTGATGATTGGAGTGGCGTGGTAGGGCTGGATGTTCTCTTCAAGTAACTCCGCCTCAAAGGTGATTTTGTACATATTTACGGTACCGTCTTCCTGGGTGGTATCCTGTGAAGTCACCGTAATGGTGGTGGTCCTGCCCTCTATTGATCCCGTAAGTGACGTGGCCCTGTCAACCTTTACCGATGAATTCAGGTTTTCCTTGATGTAGGAAAGTGCCGGTATGTTGCTTATGCCAAATGGGAGAGTAACAGTGTAGCTGAGCAACGCGCTATTGAATCCCGGGATGGTGTCTCCCATCCATCCCATCCATCCAAGATCCTCAGGGATATCCGGCCAGGTTATGGCAGACAGGCTGGCATTGGTACTCTCTGCCACATCTTCGACAGAAAGATAGTAGTCCTTAACGGTTGTTCCATCTCCTGCAGTAATCCGTAGAATATCACCGTCCATAAGATCAACTCTTTCCACCTCGTCGACCCAGTCAAACTCGTAAGTTGCATTGGGTGCCATCTCAATATACGCAAAAAGTGAATCGGTCCTGGCTGCAAAGGGCAGGTACCTGATGGTATCCATTCCCGGTACATTTTCCGTGATCTCGTAGGGCTGGTATAGCTGTCCATCATTTTGGGGGGGCCAGATTTCTTCCCCAGGATACCAAAGCCAGGTGTTAGAGAATTCAGAGTCAAAGGCCCTTTTTGGAAGTGCCAGTGCATTGCTTGCTACGGCCTCCCCGGAAATGATTCTGAACGCTTTATGAACAAGACCGGTACCAAAAGCATACACATTCAGGGTGTCACCGGTCTGGCAGGTAGTGGTGGAGGTATCTCCCTGTTCCTTATAGTTCCAGGCCATGCCCTCACCCCAGGTAATTTCATCAAATATGCCCTGGGAACGGCTTCTTATCACACCCCAGGTCCCTTTTCTGGTCCCCCAGGGAACCGTGATGGTTCCGGCCTCCATATCAATGGTGACCGTTTCCGAGGTCATCTGGATATCAAATGAACCGTTGATTTCGGGATGGTTTCCGACCGAGCTGAAGACCACCGGGTTCCAGCTGTTGGTAAGATCATAGGGTACCGGTATCCACTCAGATTCGTCCCGGTCATATCCAGCCGAGATTTCCCAGTCGTACAAGGTTGTGTCCCCCTGGGTAATGTTGGATTTCCGGATAAAAGCCTGAGTTAGTACGGCATCCGGCACACCGGCGACATCAAAGGATTGCGCCCCGCCCACTCGGAATACCTTCCCGGTTGCAGCATCTATCCAGTTATTGATGGCATCGCATATAACGGAGTCCTGGTACCATAGTACTTTACATTCGCCACCTGCCATAGCAGGCCTAAACCAGTTATAGGAGGCACTGACGCTGTCTTCTCCTGGTTCAAGATCCTCGTTGCCGGCTTCCGTAATATAGATCAGCAGATCCGATACAACATTCAGTTCAGGTGTTCCAAGCTGTTCGCCGATATCGTTCACTCCCTCGTAGGTCAGGGAAATCACAAAGGATTCACCCGCCTCAATCTGGGCATCGGATGAATCCAGCAGTTCTGAAAAGCGAAGAGTATAATTGGCGTTAGAAGCGAGACGAATATCCTGCCACCAACCATAGTGCCCGGATGAAAAATCCCTCAGGTCGAGGGTAGAGTCTCCCCTGTTGGTCAGCTCAAAATAATTGTGACCCCATCCCCCGGGGGCTGCCCACTCAGAGAAGATGAGTCTGGGTGCCTGGGAATTTACCGTAAGGCATAGCCCCAGAAACACGGTTAATAGAAATAGTAGCTTTCTTTTTTTCATAGCTGCGTTTTTTAGTGAAAAAATAATAATTAATATTTAAGTGAACTATGTAACATAATGTTTGTTGTGATTATAATGCTTTCAATTTGCAGTAAAATTAGTATGAATCCAAATTTAAATCCCAAATTAAGTATCATTCCGTCGGAACTCTGTATCATCCTGTCTGATTACCAACCTTGTCCCTCACCCATATCTCTGTCAACCATACGCAACATTTTCAATTAATTTTCTTTTGCATTTGTCCTATAATCTGTTTCTGATTGAAAATTTTGTCGATCGCCTCCAGGTATGCCATATGATTTATTGTGTCTGGCTCCAGATAGCTTCCTTCTGTCCATTCATTCCAACAATTAATAATGAAAATATTCTGTGATTTTGGATGTACGTCCAGATAGTTCTTCATATCCACAAGTGCCTGTTCGAAATTTGCCGGGGTATTGTCTGTAATTATCCCCATGTATGGATATTCCAGTTTCCTGAAAGATTCTTCCTGGTTTGTTCGTGGACTGCTGTCCCATCCCATGGTGATATTGGGAAAATAGGGAAGGCTCATCTCTTTGGAAAATTTGTCTGCGTAGGCAAAGTATTTCGTCTTCACATCGTTGTATGAATGTGTTGGGAACTCAGGGGTTACATGATGAATCCAGACGTAGGATGTGGTTGATGTAAATCCAATACCAGTTAATAATTTCTCAATTTCTTCTTCAGGAATAATCTTTTCCGATGGCAGGATGGTTTGTCCCCAGACCACCGCATTCAGGTGTAAATCTTTAAAACCGGCCGCTATTACCTTCTGGCGAAACTGATCTACTCCCTTTTCAGTTGCTTCCAGACTCCCGAAAATTTCCATGAATTTCGATATATCATATATAGAAAAATAGGGAGCTCCGTCAATCTCCCAATAACAGGGATGTGTGAAATAGGTCTTGATCAGATAATCGCACATTTTATCCCAGGTGTTCAGGGAGATTTTACCCGGATAGAGAATGTCAGGACCGTCTGCATCCATGAGGTTTGCTGAATCAGCCGGAAAAATTTCCACCCAGTCGTGATTGGCCCACATTAAACTAAAGTCAATCTCATCGTTGTTGTCGGCATTGAAAAACCCCTCTTCAATGGCATCTTCCAGGAATGGGCCGTCGTCATAATAGTACCAGTCAAAAACAAAAGCATCCAGACCGTGTTCAGCAGCTGCGCTGATTTTTTGCTCCATTTGATATGGATCCGATTCGTCTGTATATCCCCATTCCGGTACCTTGGGTTGCTGGTGACCATCGAACCTGGGCCTGGCCTCCTTAACAAGGTCCCATTCCGTCCAGCCAGGGCCATAGCGCCTGATGTTACGTGCATCGGGATGATAATTTGGAAAATAGTAGGCTGCCACAGTATAGTCATCTTCCGTGTCGCTTACGGAGGAGTTTTGAGAATCCTCAGCTCTTTTAAATGAACACGATGCAGATACCATGAAAAGTGTTGCGATACTGAAGAGTGTTGTGATACTTACGAGAGTTGCTATATTAAATGTGGCTGCGGTTTTTTTCAATGTGTTAAATATATGTGAAAATTCATGAGATAAAATTATGACATAGTGGAATACCTCATTGTATGGAATGATTGTTTCATGTTGGACGAATTGATCCGTATTTATTAATTTGTTACCATTGCAGGTAAAAATGTTACAATTTGATGCTGCAAGAGCATACCGCATCAGTTTCAAGACCGTAAAATGTTACTTTTGGTAATATGAAGAGTGATTATGTAATCAGAGCTGTCCTCCTGCTTATTCTGACCGTCTCCTGCTCATTTGAGAAGTCCTTTTCTCAGTCGAAGGTCATCGAATTTGAGCATATTACCTTGGAAGATGGACTTTCCAATCTGCGTATCGAAGCCATTGAACAAGACTTCATGGGATATATATGGGTAGGTACCAAACGGGGACTGTGCAGATACAATGGATACGACTTTGAAGTATATAGCAGTATTGCCTATGACAGTACTTCACTCCGTTACCATCAGATCACCAGTTTATTTGAGGACCGCGAGCATGACTTATGGATAGGGGGAAGGGTTGGTGGTCTTCATTTATACAACAGGGAGCATGATAACATGCAAAGGATTTCATTTGCGCAGGACAACATCACCGACATATCCCAGGATTCTCAGGGGTATATTTGGGTAGGAACCAGTGCCGGTTTGTTTAAGTACGATAAGCTGGAAGACAAGGCCACCGAATTTTTTTCGTCCGCCGACGAATCGGTAGAGAGAATTACACTTGGTATTGTTCAGAGGGGTGAAGAGACCTTTGTAAATATGGAAGGATTGGGTTTGTACAGGTACAATACCCAAAAGGGCGATTTCAGCCCGGTTCTGCTGCTTGAAGAGTGCAGGAGGCATGGTATCAACATAGTGAATGAAATGTTTGTATACAATAATCAAACATTCTGGCTTGGAACAGATCAGGGATTGTTCAGATTTTCCCCTGATCAAAATGTTAGGCTTGAAAGATTACTGGATAAGGATCAAACAGGGATCTCTCAAAATATCAGTTTCATTATCAATGAATCCTATAACAACATATGGATAGGTGCCGATGGCCTGTACCAGTATGACATCATTGAGAATTCCTTAACCCATCATATGCACGATCCCAATGCGGGATACAGCCTTTCCAACAATTTTGTTACCTGTGGACTAGAAGATTCACAGGGGAATCTGTGGTTTGGCACCTATGCCTCCGGGATGAATGTTCTTATGAACACATCAAACGACTTCCATAAAAACTCACGCATTAATCAGCAGCTAGATTTATTAAGCCGGAATATCACTACCATTACCCGGGACAAAAATAAAAACTTGTGGCTGGGAACATGGGATAAGGGTGTGCTTGTATTTGATGAGAACCAGGAACTGCAGAAGGACATGGACGATACTTTCCCATTGCTGAAATCCCTTACAAAAGAGCGTATAAGGGTCGTGACTAGCGGACCTGATGAGAGCATCTGGATCGGGAGTACGTCCGGACTATTAACCTATGTTGACCTGAAGGGGAAGCAAAATCATGTGTATACACTTACTATTCCTGATGGCGAGGTTAGAGAATCCTTAACCATAACAAGTTTGTTATTTCAATCAGATTCACTCCTTTGGATCGGCACCAACTTAAGGGGCCTCAATCTGTTTGATCTTCGTACAAAAAGTTTCCTGCCATTTCCAGAGCAGAATCAGCTGAGCGGATTTAATATTCTGGACCTTGAGAGGGATGGAAAGGGAAATATGTGGATTGCCACCCACCTGGATGGTTTGTGGCGGATGGATATTAATGGTAACATTCGCCCTTATAATTTTGAAGAGATTGCTGATCAAAGAGTCAGAGGTGCAAATTTCATCACCATCTTTAAGGATTCCCGGGAGAACCTTTGGTTTGGTACAGAATTTCACGGATTGATAAAATTGACTCCCGATGACCTGACTACCATATATACCATATCCGAGGATCTGAAAAACCATGAGATAACGTCTATCGAGGAAGACCATGTCGGCAAACTCTGGCTGGCTACAACGCAGGGCCTTCTTCGCTTTGAGGAGTCTACCGGTAATTACAGGCACTATTTCTGGAGAGATGGACTGGTGGCTGACGAGTTTAACTACAACTCCTCTTTTCAGGGTGATGACAATATCATCTACCTTGGAGGAACAAATGGATTGACCTACTTTAATCCCGGCCAATTCCGGGACAACTCCGTAGTCCCGCCTGTATATATTGAGTCACTTTTCATTGGAAACAAAAAGGTCAGTGTCAGGGATCCCCAATCTCCCCTGAGCAGGCCAATCAATCTGACTGATAAGATTACTTTGAAGTATTCCCAGAACGAAATCGGGTTTGAATTTGTCTCGCTGAATTATATCTCCAGCGGAAAAAACCAGTACAAATACATGCTCGAAGGAATTGACAATTCGGGGTGGAATGAATTGGGGTCCAGGAGAAGAATTTCATTTACCAACCTGGATTATGGAAACTATACCTTGCGGGTAAAAGGTTCAAACAATGATGGCATATGGAACGAGGAAGGTGACAGTCTTGATATCAGAATCCTCCCGCCTTCCTATTTGAGCTGGTGGGCTTTTGTTATTTATGGCATTGCGTTGATTGTGGTTGTATACCTGGTATATAACCTTTTCAGGCAACGAATCAAAATGAAGCAGCAACTCAGCATGCAGCAATTTGAGAAAGCCCAGCAGATGAAGCTTTCCAATATGAAGCTCCAGTTATTCACCAATATCTCCCATGAATTCAAGATTCCCCTTAGCCTAATCATTTCCCCCCTTGAAGAGATTATCCAAAATTTTAAAGGAAGCAATGAAACCCGGCAGAAGCTTCGGATAATACAGCAAAATTCGAACAGGTTGCTCCAGATGATCAAAATTTTGATTGATTTTCGTAAGGCTGAACAGGATGTTCTGGACCTTAAGACAGGCAGGTTTGATATTATCGAGCTGGCCAGGGATACGGTTTTATCATTTCAATCGCATGTGATCAGGGAGAACAAGCACATTGAATTGAAAACCAGCCTTTCCGCTTGTGTATTTGAGTTCGACAGGGATAAGATTGAACGGGTTTTATATAACCTGGTTGACAACGCAGTAAACTTCACAGAAGAGCTTTCGGAAATTACATTACGCATTTCAAAAGGGCCTGATGAAGGGACTGTCTCCATTGAAGTGGCTGATACAGGAGTGGGGATCGAAGAGAAGGACTTAGAACGTATTTTCGAGAAATTTCATCAAGTTGAACAGTCTTCTCAGATGTCTGTTTCAAGTACAGGCTCGGGTATCGGTCTATACATTTGCAGGAAAATTGTGGAGTTGCACCATGGAAGTATTTCTGTTGACAGTTCGCCCGGTAAAGGCTCTGTGTTTACCATATTGCTGCCGGCAGCTGACATGCAAGGCATTGAAGGGCAGGTAGACATGATCGATGATATGAAGATTGCTTTGGGGCAGGAAATGCTTGATGTTCTTGAAGATACGGCTGCTCCGGATCTTCCTGAGGATGCGCCGCTTGTTCTCATTGTGGAGGATCACCATGAACTCAGAACTCACATCAAAAAATTACTGTGGAACTTCTACAGAGTTGAAGAGGCAGAAAATGGTCTTGCTGGACTGAAAAAGGCAAAATCAGAAGTGCCGGACCTGGTCCTTTCGGACATTATAATGCCAGAAATGGATGGGGTGGAAATGTGCCTTCAAATTAAAAAGGACCCCAAGACGGAGCATATTCCGGTTATCCTCCTTTCAGCAAAGAGTGACCTTGAAAGTAAATTGGATGGATATGAGAAGGGCGCGGATGAGTATCTTGAAAAGCCGTTTCACCCCCAGAATCTTTTGGCACGCATACGAAACCTGATCGAATCAAGAGAAAAGCTAAGAGCACATTTTGGAGACGGGATTCCCCAAAAACCCAGGATTGCAGGAATCAAACCCTTTGACAGAGAATTTCTTGAAAGGGTTTATTACAAAACAGAGATGAATACTGGCAACAGTGAGTACAATGTGACTGAGCTCAGTGCAGAGTTGGGTATGAGCAGGGTTCATTTGTACAGGCGGTTTAAAGATCTGACTGGTAATACACCCAAGGATTATATGAAAGAGGTGCGCTTGAAAGCAGCCGCCGTATTGCTTGAAGAGAATCGGCTTACGATTTCAGAAGTGGCCTATCAGGTAGGTTTCAATACACCCTCAAATTTTACCGCCTCTTTCAAATCGTTTTATGGGATCTCGCCAAAAGAATATAAATCATCATAATTTTCACTTGGGGACTGCCTTTCTGCTACAATCAAATTGTGCAAATCTTTCCCCGTATTGTACATTGATTGATGGCACTAAGCTCCTTATATTGGAGGATGTACTTACAAAACCTTAAAAAATGAATCCGAGAGAACGCGTACTGAAAACATTCGGAAGAATTTCTGGTAAGGCCGACCGGGTTCCAATTCAATTTGAGATGTGCCGGCAATTAACGGACCACTTCAGTAAGAATCTGGGTATTCCGGCAGACTACACAGAGAACCTCTATGAGGACGTTACCTACCGGATCAGTGCTAATGAATTGCGGACAGCCATGGGCAGCGATGTGGTGGTTACAGGCGCCTCAGTGGCAGATGATTTTGAAATCATCCCGGATGAGAATGCACACTGGCTGAATGAGTATCAGATGAAAATGCGCCAGGGAGATATATATGTGGAAGTGGTGGATTACCCCCTGGCTCATGCCCAAACCAAAGCGGATATTGATAATTTTAGTTTTCCTGACCCTGATGCACCTGGCCGTTACCGGGATGCAGAAGCTCTGGTCAATAAATACCATGATGATTACCTGGTAATCGGGGACATTGAGGTTACCGTATTTTCACTGGGACATCAACTAGTGGGAATGGAAAAGCTGCTTATCGATATGATGATGCAGGCAGAATATGTCATTCCCTTGTTTAAGGCCTGTGCAGAATTCCAGACTGAAATTGGAATGAGACTAATTGACAAGGGTGTGGATGCCATCTGGTATGGGGATGATTTTGGTACCCAGCAAAGCCTGATCATGGACCCGGAAACATTCCGGACGCAGTTGAAACCGATCTATAAGGATATGAATGAAAGGTTTAAGGCCAAAAAGCCTGATATCATACCCATCCTGCATTGTGACGGGGCTGTATCTGAGCTGCTTCAGGATATTCATGAGATGGGTTTTGAAGTTTTCAACCCTGTTCAACCGGATGTACCCGGACATTTGCCGAGGGACATGAAAGATGGGTTCGGACACCTATTCTCTTTCTGGGGAGCCATTGACCAGCAGGATCTCCTGCCAAACGGGTCCGATGAAGACCTGGAGAAGGATATCATAGAAAAGATATCAGTTCTCGGAGAAGGGGGAGGCTACATGATATCACCTGCACATATTATTCAAAATGATGTCAGTCCGGAAAGAGTACTGAAGTTCATTGATCTTTGCCTTAAACATGGAAAAATCTAATCATATTATGGAAATTATTACAGATAATTTTATGAAGGTCTTATCGAAAAGTTTATCAGCATTAGTATTTGCGTCATTTTTATTAGCCGGCTGTACTGTGAAAGAAGTAAAGCCCCCAAATGTAATGGTAATTCTCGCCGATGATCTGGGATTTTCGGATCTGGGATGCTTCGGGGGTGAGATAAAAACCCCCAATCTGGACCAGTTGGCCTCCGATGGATTGCGTTTTACACAATTCTATAATTGTGGTCGTTGCTGGCCTACCAGGGCTTCACTTTTAACCGGATATTATCCCCAGCAGATTGGCCGGGACAATGCACCTGGAATTAAAGGAGGGGGCGGAGGAGAACGACCCGAATGGGCAGGATTGATCCCCCGGTCTTTAAAAGATGCCGGTTACATTTCATACCATTCCGGGAAATGGCATATTGACGGAATGCCTGTGGAGAGTGGTTTTGACCGCTCTTATTATTTAGGAGATCAGGCCCGTTTTTTCAGTCCAAAAACCCATTATAAAGACGATAAAAAGCTGCCGGCAGTTGAAAGGGGCTCCGGATACTATGGTACCATTGAAATTGCAGACAGGGCAATTGATCATTTAAAGGAGCATAAGAAAAATCATCCGGATAAGCTATTCTTC